>CAYLLH010000001.1:0-4170 GCA_964384785.1 uncultured Thermoplasmatales archaeon
AACCGAAGACAATATTTTTATAGTGATAGAACGAACTGATGGAAACTTCTGGATTAATAAAAAAGAGATTATTAAGATCGAGGAGTTGACCGAATAATGGATAGTGCTATTCATAAAAACACAGGAAAAGAATATCTTGGACCACTAATATGGAAACCTGGTCTTTTTGAAAACAAAGATGTGCATAAAGAAAAATGGTTATGTCCTCAAGAGGAAATAGAAAATATTGATGAAATAACTGAAGAAATATATGTAACACCAGTTATAGAACATAGAAGAAAAAATACGTTTATTCCCTCTTTTTTTAGACTGCTTCCTAGATATTCAGATAAGGTAAAACTGGTACAAGAATCTGATGAACATAAAAAAGCAAAAACAGTAGTCTCTACTTTATTAACTGAAGATTTTAATTTTCAACTTGAATATGAAAACGATATATATTTAGTAAAAGACTTGCCTATTGATTATAAAAAAATTCAAGAACATATACGAAAACGAGAGGTAACAAAATCTAATATTTTAACAAAACAAAAAAAACGAGCTGATGTTTTAATACCGTTTGTTTTTAATTCTTATTTTGGTAATGGTATAGCAATAGAAATAAGGATATCGGAAAAAGAAGAAAAAATAGAAGAAAAAGAGGATTTTTGGTTTCAACGAGGATATTCTATTATTTGGATGGATGAAACAGATTTTGAACAAATCGATGGGCGTTGGGGTATAAAAGGAAACAAATTACAAATCATTCCTTTTTCAATAGGATATAATAAAATTTTAAATAACCGTGAACAAGAAATGCGTTCTTATCTTTTTAATATGCATGAAATAAAAAATGATATTGATAAAATTTTTGAGAAAAAAAGACGGCAATTAGAAGATGAAAAAATAAATTTAGAGGCAAATATTTTAGATGATGCTAATGCTCTAGTAGATGAAGCAAAAACAATACTACATACTTTTGAAAATAAATCAATGAAAACATGTCGAACTTGTAAATATGGAAACAAAAATACGAAAGATGATGATGGGACTATTGTATGTTGGTATGGTACACGATGGGGAAAAGGAAAAGCAATGGGTTACAATCGTTATCCTTCAAAACATGAACCATTAGATGGGTGTGGGCATCATGAACACTGTTAAAATGAAATTTTTAAAAGATACAGATGAGGTAAAAAAAGGAGAAATCTTAGATGTATCAACAAAAGGAAATCATCATTTAGCTTATGTTAAATGTGGTATTGCAAAAATAATAGAAGAAGAAAAAACCATTAAAGAAGTTACAAAAAAGAAAAAAGAAACAAAAAAACCCATTGAAAAAAAACAAGAACAAACAAAAAAGAAAAACATACCAGAAAAAAAAGAATCAATGCCATCCATAACAACAAAAACCATAAAAGAACCCATAATAAACGGAGACACCCCAAAATGGCTAATCATACAAAAAAAACAACAACACAACACAGATACAACAATAAAAGACATACTGACAAAACAAGCAACACCACAAACAACAACCACATTTACAATACAAGAAGAAAACCTCTGGCAGTGCAACAAATGCAAACAACAACAACAATCACCAGAGACACCACTAAACTGTATTAGCTGCGATTTCAAAAACACCACATTCAAAAAAATAAGCAACACAGTAAACACAAAACGATGGAAACTTACACAATGGAAAGACATACCCATAGAAGAAATAGATATGAAAGAAGTCTACAAAAAACTAAAAGACCTGCTAAAAAAATGTATTATATTTCCTGAAGAACTCGAATATGATTTTTTAACGCTATGGATCATGGCATCATATAAAAGAGAATCATTTGACAGTATAAGTTTCCTAATGTTCCAGGGCCTTATAGAAAGCGGGAAAACAAGAGGCCTCGATATATTACGAGAACTAGGATACCAGATGATACATACCACAGGAGTAACATTTCCATGTATGTGCAGATACACCGATAACTATCATGCAGGAATACTCATAGATGAAATAGATAACAAAATAGATACAAGAACAGAAAGCGGAAGGCAATACCTCGATTTTTTAAAACCAAGCTACCGAAGAGGAAGTGTATATGCAACTGCACATCGTGAAGATCAAGATGATACAAAAGAATATGAAAACTATGGTTTCAAAGCATTCGCAGGTGAAAACGGAGGGCGTGACCTAGCATTACGAAGCAGATGCATCGTTTTCAAAATGGAACAAGCATACCCAAAAATACCAGAGCTTAGATATATTGAAGATGAACTAAATGAAATGAGAAATATACTCCTTAACTACCGCTATAAATTTGATGACCCTGAACCATTACCTTTTGAATTTCCGTTACAAGGAAGAGATAGAGAACTTTTTAGTTGTATTATACAGACAGCGATACATATAGGGTTAGACTATGAACATGTGATAAAGTTTATCACAAAAAGAAAAGAAGAAAAAATAGAGACACTACGAGAGACAGATGAATATTATATTTTAAAAACAATCTATAAAATATCAACAAATGAAACATTGTTTGATGCACCAGAGTTTATTTCATATTCAGATATATCTAAAGAACTAGGATGGGATGAAGATTCAGAGGTATCCAAGAAAAAAAGACAGAGGATTGGTTATATTTTAAAAAAATTTCAATTAAAAACAAAAAGATATGGTACTGGAAATGTATTATTGTTATCTGATGATTATAATAGTGACCGACTTTCACATTTATACAAAAGATTTTATGTGACCTAAAATACATGTTAGTGAACACTTTAGTGAATACTTTGTGAATACTTTTGTGAATACTTTTTATAGGAGTGTAGTGAACACTATGAACACTTTGCGACTATACACACGTGTGATTGTTAGTTTGTAAGTCTATTTTTTATTACTCTTTATTATTTATACATGATAAGTCACGTGTATATACTCAAAGTGTTCATAGTGTTCACTCAACCCTGTTAAAAGTGTTCACTAAAGTGTTCACAAAGTGTTCATTAAGTGTTCACTAAATATTAAAAAAAAGTGGTTTTTAAAAAATCGTAACTTATTTAAACTAATTTGTCATATCTTTTATTATGAAAAACGACAAAAACAAAAAAGTTAAACGGTTAACTGTCCGTTTCACACAATTACAATGGGATTGGATCATTAAAAAGATTCAACTCAGTGGTGAAAACGCTGGAACAATAGTCCGTGGTTGTGTAAATAATGAAATGTCGGAGGAATAAAATATATGGTACAAAAAGAGATAGAAGAAGAAAATGTTTGGGTGAAAGATGAAACCCATGAGGATGAGGCAGAGGTAGTGAAACTTAAAGTCGGAGAGAGCATCCAGGGTTTACTGGTTGATAAGTTTCCATCAACGAAATATAATACGAGTATCTATAAGATTAAAGATAAAGATGATGAAAAAGTGAAGATAATTATTGGTACTACTGTTCTTGATAAACTTATGCAGCCGAAGGAGATAGGGGAGCTTGTTATGATTAAACGTCTTGAGGATGGTAAAAGTCAGCGTGGTGTTGAGTTTCAGAATTGGGAGACCTATCATCTTCATAGGAGTAGTAGTCGATAATGTCTAAAAATTCCACTACTATTAAGGTGTTGGATCAGATGCGTAAACATAGTGGTGGGTATAAGATTTCTAGGGATGCCTGGCTGGAGATGAAGGACAGGCTTGAACTTTTTTTTGAGGTTCGTATGAAGGATTTAACAGATATTACTAAGCGTCATGGTAGGCGTACTGTTATGGATTGCGATGTGATCGAGTTTTTTGGTTTTAGTGGGAATGATGATTTTGTTTAAAGGTGGTGTGTTAAATGGGTTGTTATTTGAGAAATAAAGTAGAGGATAAAATGCTGGTGATTGATGCGAGTCTTGCTCCTGATGATATGCCTGATGTTTTGATTGCTGAGCTTCGCAGGTTAGGTGTTATTGAGTGAAGGGTGAGGATGAGGTTCGTCTTATTCTTTTGAGGCATATTGATTTTTTGGAGTGTACTGTTGATCCTGCTGCTCGTATGTGTATTGAGGGTTTTATTAATGGTTTGAGGTGTGTTTTAGATGATTAATTTTAGTAAGGATACTGCTACGTGTATGTCGTGTCGTAAGCGGTTTAATGTGGATGTTTTGTTGCGTGTGTGTTTTGTTGATGAGAGTGCTCGGTTTTTTTTG
>CAYLLH010000002.1:0-38603 GCA_964384785.1 uncultured Thermoplasmatales archaeon
AAACATAGTATCATCATGAAAAAAAAACAATATTATATAACAAACAAAGAAAAACAAAATATTCAAAAAAATATTAAAGACTTCTTAATTAAAGAAAAAAATATTGTTTTTGCATATCTACATGGTTCTTTTGTCAAAGAAAAAGTTTTTAGAGATATCGATATAGGTATTTATTTATCAAATCTTGATTCTAAAAAAAAATTATTGGATTATGAGTTATCCTTAGAAGAAAAATTAAATAAATATACAGGGTTTGAATTTGATATAAGAATATTAAATAAAGCCCCGATATCCTTTTGTTATTCTGTTACAAAAAACAGTATAGTTTTGTTTAGTAAGGATGAAACAAAAAGAGCAGATTTTGAAAGTATTTCATGGGTTAAATACTTTGATTTTGAGTTTTATAGAAAAAAATATATGAGGGATACTCTTGGAATTGAAGTATGATAAAAACAAAATAATTAAACTTTCATCAGAAATAAATAATTCTTTAGAAAAACTAGATGAACTTGGAAAGTTAAATAAAAAAGAATTTTTATCAGATCCCTATAAAGTAGCTAGCGCTAAATATTTTCTAATTGTTGCAATAGAAGCAGCTATTGATATGTGTAATCATGTTATCTCAAAAAATAAGTTTAGAGCTCCAGAGGATTATAGTGATACATTTAGGATTTTAGGTGAAAAAAAACTGTTTTCACAGGATTTTGTAAAAAAATTAGTGGAAATGACTCGTTTTAGAAATCGATTAGTACATATATACTGGAATATTGATGATGAAATAATCTATGAAATTATTAAGGAAGATTTAAATGATTTAGATTTTTTTGTTGAAAAATTTATAAGTTTTTTAAATAAAAAATAAAATTTTTTCCTAATCTTTTTCTAATATTTTTTTAATTTCCTTATTTAAAATCTTACTTACTTTCTGCCCATCTGCTTTTCCACGTAGTTTTTTCATAGCTACACCCATCAGAGGTCCTAATGAGTTCATATTCCGTTCTTTGATGAAAGATTTTTTTTCTTGTACTATTTTTTGAATTATTTTTTCTACTTCATCAGAGTCTACTGATGCAACACCACATTTTTTTATAGCTTCATCTAAACTATGATCACTATTTACTGATAAATATTTTAAAAGAGTAGGTATTGCTTCTTTTGCATATTTATTATCCTTTAATCCTTTAAATATTTCATCTAAAATTTTAAGTGATATATTTCCTGTTTCTATGTTTTCACTTTCAAGTTCTGGATATGTGTTTACAAATGTTCGTATAATATTGTTTTTAAGCTTTGGGTATTTTTTAATTAGTTTTTCAAAATCTTGATCATAACCACTTGATAGTAGTTGTTTGGTTTGTTCATTGTTTAATTTATATTCTTTAATGAAACGTTTATGTTTTTCTTCTGGTTTTTCTGGTAGATTTTTTTTAATTTTTTTAAGGTATTCTTTTTTTATCCTTGTTGGTACTACATCTGTCTCCGGGTACATTCTAGCAGCACCAGGGAGAGGTCTCATGTATTCAGTGGTATCATCAGGTAGTGCTCTTCTTACTTCTTCTAATACTCCATATATTGATTTTTTTGCTCTTTGTGTAACTGTTTTTAATGCATCATTTACAGTTTTTTCTTTTCCGATAGCTATAACAAAAGCATCATTTTTTTCAATGTTTAACTCTTGTTTTATTTTTTCTATAGTATTTTGTTTTATTCCATAACCTGGGAGTTCATCACTATGTATTATTCCACCGATACCACATGCAACTTTAGCATACACTGCCATTTCTTTACCAAGTCTACTTTTTTTGTTTTTTAATAAACCATTGAAACCCGGTAATTTGATTACTTTACCCAGTCCCTTTTTGATTTGTTTTTGTACTATTTTTGAATCTGTTTTTTCTAAAAGTTTCGTTATATCCCATGTTTTGTTTTCAATTTTATCTTTAGATATTTTTCTGTTCTTTAGTGTTTCTTTGATTTCTATAAGATTTTTTTGACGAAGAGTTTCTTTCTCTGCAACCTTTGAAATTGAACTAAGTGATTGTATCCCTTTTATTTCTACACGTGCTCCGTTTTTTATACTTATGTTTAAATCCTGACGGATTGTTCCAAGACCATGTTTTACTTTACCAGTTGCCTTCAGTAGCATTCCTATCCGTTCAGCTACGTCACGTGCATGTTCTGGGTTTTTTATATCTGGATCTGTAGCAATTTCTATAAGAGGTATACCAAGTCGGTCAAGTCCATAGTTGACAAGTTTTTCTTTTTCTTGTATTTTACGAGCGGCATCTTCCTCTAGACATATGGTTTGAACTCCTACATTTTCTACTTCACCAGATAATGATATTAAAGCAGTTCTTTGAAAACCTGTAGTATTTGATCCATCTATCACTATTTTTCTCATAAAATGTATTTCATCCACTGGTTTAGCATTAAGAAAAACTGCCATTGTTAAACATAGATCTACTGCGTCTTGGTTCACATCATGTGGTGGTTCTTCATCTGCTTCTACTAGACATGTTGATTTATTTGAGGCGGTGTAAAGAAAACGACGGTTTTTCTTTGCCTCAAGAAGAGCTGCTTTATCCACGTGACCCATTTCGCTTTGAGTTGGACGGAGTATTCTTTCAAAACTATAATCTACATCTTCTGTTATCTCTGATTGACAGTTACAAAAAAGTTTATGGGTGTCAAGTTGTTGATGTATCTCAAGCCCTGCTTTAAAACCAATTTTTTCATAATCCATAATAATGTATCACTCAAATAAACAAATTTTTTTATCCTACTACTGATTGTTCATAATCAATTTTTTTATCTTTGAATCTTTCTAAACTCAGATTTTCTAACTCATCAGTTGTTTTACCCTTTATGATATAATCTGAAATCATTTTTGAAACCATGGGGCTAAGCATGAATCCATGACCTGAGAAACCATTACATTGGATAAAACCTTTGATTTTTTTGCTTTCTCCAAGTATTGGACGTGCGTCAGGTGTAACATCATAAAAACCAGTCCAATGACGAAGCATGTTAACATTTTTTAGAACTGGTGCATAGCTTGTAAGTGTTTTACTCATATGTTTTATAAAATCAAATGTTGGTTTTGTATAATATCCGCTTTCTTGATCGGGTATTGGTATACCTCCTACTATTTGTCCTTCTTGTTGTTGACTGAAATATATCCCGTCTTTAAATGATATTACCATTGCTTCAAAAAGTGGTTTTAATCGTTCTGTTGCCATGATTTCTTTACGAACTGGTTTATTTGGAATATCAATTTTTACCATATCTGCTATCTCTTTAGACCATACACCTGCTGCATTGATCACATAATCTGTTTTTATTTCTCCTTTTGAGGTTGAAACACTTTTAATCTTGTTTTTAACCGTCTTTATATTCAAAACAGTTTTATGGGTGTGAATCCTTGCTCCATGTTTTTTTGCAGCATGAGCATAAGCAAAAGTTGTTTTAAACGGATTAGCATGACCGTCAGTAGGGCAAAAAGTTGCACCAATCGCGTTCATACCTTCTACATTAAGAATTGGAACAACATCATTTATCTCACCAGATTGAAGTATTTTTACATTTAAACCAAGAGATTTCTGCATCTTAACATTTTTTTCTGCTTGTTTCATCTCTTTTTTATCATGAACTGCAACTAAATATCCACCCTGACGAAATTCAATATCCTCACCAAGTTTTTTGCTAAGATTCTCAAAAATTTTAACACTCTCTATAGCAAGTTTAGTATTTTCACGAGTTGACCATTGTTGACGTATACCTGCTCCACATCTACCAGTTCCACCAGATGAAAGATAATTCTTTTCAAACAAAACCACGTCAACATCATTTTTAGCGAGATTATATGCAAGTGAACAACCGTTCACACCACCGCCGACTATTACAACATCAGTTTTCTTCTTCATCTTTATCACACGCAAGAGTACCAAGACTAACAGGAACAACAGGTGGTCTAGATGTGGGAAGCGAATCCATTTCAACTCTTCTACCTGTTTTATTTTTAAGTATACGTTCAACAAGCTGAATACAAACACGACCCTGACAAGGACCCATACCAATACGTAATTTTTTCCGGAGTTCCTCAAGATCTGTGTAACCTTCATCTATTGCTTTTTCAACATCTTCCAGGGTTAAATCCTCGCAACGACAAACAATAGCTTTTTCTTTTTTTTTGTTCATAAAAAACAACTCTAATCAAACTTTAATATTTCTAACATCCATAGCAAGTTTTTCATCAACTTCAACAGTTACCACAAAAGTTTTTCCTTGTTTCACAATTTTTTTAACAACACCAACGCCAACTTTTTTTCCTTCACGGTTTAAAACATCAATTTTTTCGTTTTTTTCTGGAACCGGTGAAAACTCATAAGGCAAGGTTACAAGTGCTTTATCATCTGTTTTTTTTATAACAAAAATAGCAAGACCCGGGCAGATTCCTACACATTTTCCACAGCCTATACATTTATCAAAATCCACAACTGGTGGATCATTGATATCCTTCATTTTTATAGCGTTAACTGGACACACGTCTACACAGGGGTTACATGGAATCTTTTGTATACATTCAATTACTGCCACACCTTTTTTTAATTGTTCCTCTGAGGGAAGATTAATATCTTCTAGGGATAAAATCCCATTTTTATTGTAATTTTTCAACTGTTTTCCCCTCCTGTTTTTTGTGAAAATCTTAAAATTTTTTGTTTAGCAGTTCTTGGTTTTTCTCCAAAGGGCCCCGCTCTAAGATCTGATATTTCTTTTTGATACTGTTTTTTTAACATATTTGTTTTTTTACCTTTTTTAAGTTTTTCGGCTGCTGCTACACCAGCTATTTTTCCCTCGATCATAGCGGTGCTTGCTTCTTCTATTCCTGATCCATCTCCAGCGACAAAAACATTTTTTATATTAGTCATCATAGATTCATCATGCAGTGCCACATATCCACCCGCTTCAGGAATATATTCCCTTTTTACATCAAGTTGAGATAGAAGCCTAGTTGATGGTGTTAAACCCACTGCAAGACAGACAGTGTCACATTCTACATCTTCTTCAGAGCCTTTAATTGGTTGCCAGTTTTCATCAAGTTTTACAACAACTGCTCCTTCTACCTTTCCATCACCATATACTTCTTTTATTGAATGAGATGTAAATATTGGAACACCACATCTTCTAAGTTTAGCTGCATGAACATGATAACCACCAATAAATGGTGCTGCTTCAACCACTCGATCGACTTTTACGCCTGCTTGAAGAAGCTGATATGAAACAATTAGTCCAACGTTTCCAGCGCCTACCATCAAAACATTATCTCCTGGTTTCACACCATAAACATTCATAAGAGTTTGAACACCACCGGCTCCATAAACACCAGGTAGATCATTCCCTGGAAACAAAAGCATGTTCTCCATAGCACCAACTGCGAAAACAACGGCTTGGCATTTAACATCATAAAGAACACTAACATAATCTTCTTTTTTTACAACACCAAATCTGTAACTCTCATCGCAGGGGTTTTCATAGGATCCTATAACTGTTGAATTAAGCATTAATTTTACAAGGTTTCTATCTTGTAGTTTTTTTACTTGTTCTTCTAATTCTTTTGCAATGTTTATTCCTCTGGTTCCCGCGTTTTCTTTTTTTGATCCAAAAAACTTATGAGTCTGCTTTATCAGCTGCCCTCCGACTCTTTGGTTTTCATCGACTAGTAAAACCTTTGCACCCTGATTGGCTGCTTCAACTGTTGCACAAAGACCTGCTGGACCAGCACCCACTACTAACACATCAACAGATAAATCTTCCATAGGTTTACCATTGAATTCTTCTTTAGGAAGATCCCCTAGTTTTCCTTGTGTTTCTACTTTTATACCCTCTTTTAATGGTGCTATACAAGTTCTAATATTGGGTATATCATTTACTCGCATCAGACAAGAAGAGCATTTACCTATACCACAAAAAAACCCTCGAGGACGCTCATAACGCAAGCTTGTAGTAAATTTTTTAACATTGTTGGCATGAAGGGCAGAAGCGATACAGTCTCCCTTATAACCCTGTAGCTTTTTGTTATTAAAAATAAAACTGATTTTTTTCCGGGATTCAAAATCTAAAATAGGATGATTTTTTATTCTCAAAGAGTCAAATTCCTCCCAAGAAAACCTGAATCTGTAACAGATATTTAAAAACTGCTATAAGATACAAAAAAAAACTTGTTTATTTTATTTGAACATCTTTAACATTCTGATGACGTTGAGCAAGCTTCCGGATAACCTCTATATTTTTACCGGCTTTACCAATCACTTTTGCTTTTTCACTAGATTTAACCTTTACTCGTACAACAGGTGATTCATCATCACCCTTCATCTCGATTTTTTCAACTTTGTAGGGTTTAAATAAATTCTCTACAAATTTTTCTGTGTCATCCTCATATTCTACAAATTTTATACTTTTTTTGAAAAGACCACGGAGTTTTTCAAGATTTTTACCCTTACGTCCTATTGCTATACCCATATGACCTTTTCTAACTATAAAAACAAGCATTTCACCAGAGATTACACAATCGATTATGTCTGCTTTTGTAACACGGCTAGCCATGTTTATATATTGAACATTTTTGTTGTTTAGTGAGATATCTGTCATTTACTTAATCAACAAACCAAAAATTTTTAAAAAAATTTTTATTTTTTTCCTACAGCATTAAGAATTTTTGAGCCACCATCATCAAGAACTGCAAAAGATGATACTGCATATGCTTTACCGCAGACATAACCTAGATCAATTGAGTTTGATTTATAGTTATACACTGGTGTTTTCTTTTTTTTAGCCATCTTTGTTATCTCAGTATTATATGGACAGTTATCTGCAACAACTATAAGTTTAGCTTTTCCTTTATCAAGTGCTTGTTTGGTTTCTTTTTCACCAATTTTTACTTTGCCTTTTTTCACTGTGTTTTTTAAAACAGCTTCGATTTCAACCATTTTTCCATGTTCACCCTTTTCGTTTTTTTATTTTTTTCCTTTTTTCTTTCTTTTCATCACAAGTTTCACAGAACCTGTTCCTAATTTAACAGGTTGACCTATTATAACGTTTTCAGCAACACCACTAAGATGATCTGTTTCTCCTCTTTTACTAGCATCTAAAAGATGTTTAACAGTTATCTCAAAAGCAGCACGAGAAAGAACACTTTCTTTTTCTTTACTAACACCATGACGACCAATAGCTCTAATGGATCCATCAGCTGTCATAATATCAGCTACAGACATAATATGACGCAGATCAACATTTAAACCTTGTTCAGAAAGTGTGTTATGCGCTTCTTGAATAATCATGTTTCTAGCTGCTTCAATCCCTAGTACCTCACCTGCTGCTTGTATATCATTTGTGTTAGTTTTTGTCGGATCTACACCTTCGACATTTAACACTTTTTTAAGATCACTTCCTTCACTGTAAATAACGTATCCTTCATCTGATTCTTTTCTAATAATTACTCTTTTAATACCGCTTATTCCTTTCACTTTTAAATCTTTAAGTTTTTCACTTATATCAAGCAAGGTTTTATAACTTGGATCATCAAGTGTGACTTTGATTTTACCCTTAGAAGTTTTTGCATCAATTTTTTTAACCTTTTTTATAACATTTAAAAGATCTTTATCAGTAATGTCTTTATCTTTCAAAGATTTTTTATCATAATTAACATAAATAAAAAGATTAGTAAGATCTGTTTCAATATCTGCAATGTCATTAAGTTTAGTTGTTTCTATTTTATTAGCAACTTTTTTAGCAAGCTCTGGTTTTTGTTTATATTCATCTTTCAAGTATATACTCATCATAGGTGTTTTTGGTGCACGACGTGCATCAACTATTTCTATAAGACGAGGTAGCCCTAATGTAACATTTATTTCGGCAACACCAGCATAGTGGAATGTACGCATTGTGTTGTGTGTTATAACACCATCAAAAGTAGTAAAAGTTTCAAGTCCATCCACAGAGAGATCATAGACGTATTCATCTTTAATATCTACATATGATATATCTTGTATTTCATCCCAGACTATATCTCCATTCAACATTTTTTTAAGTGTTTGTATTTCCTTTTCTATGTTTGCATCTTTTTCTTTAGCTATTTTTTCAAACTTATTTATATAACGGGAAAGTGTAGTTCTGCCGATTTTTTGTCTTTTGGTAAAGTTATTCACCAGTCTTTTTGGAAAACCTATTTTATCAGCTATATCATAAAATATATTTCCAAAACCAGGTATCATATCTGTTATATCATATGATTTTTTTTCTAAAAAATTAAGCTTACTTATTTCTTCTAATCTTTGTTTTTTGTTTTCATTATCAAGTCCGATTTTTTCCAAAAATATAGGTGCATATCTATACGATATTCTCAAATAGTACCCTTTTTTATTTTTTCCTTTACAGCTAAATATACCAAGTCTGTTTAAAAGTATAGATATTCCATCAATTAATTCTTTGGAGGATGATGATGCTCTAATAGTTTTTCTTTCAACACTAACGTTTCCATCTCCATCAAAATAACCTCTTAAAAGACCACATACAAATTCTTCATTAGCACTATAAGAAAAATCAGGTACTTTCTTTTTAACCGCACCTGTACCACAAGATTTTTTCATAAAACTGGACAGAAGAGATGAATTAATACGTATGTCATGCCCCAATGAAAAACCTCTGTTATTATCATATTCATTATAAGTGAAATCATATTTTTTTGCGAATTCTTTTACATTTGAGACAAATACCTTATCTGTATTTGATATTGATGTATAATATTTTGTTGAGTTTCCCTCTGCTATATATGCTCCAATAAACCATCCCAATGAACTATCTAATTCTATATTTTTAGGTAATGGTTTTTTTGATGGATATGGATATACTAGATTATCTTTTTCATAGCCGTATTTCATGTTTTCTATGTTGAGATAATTTCCAAGATCTAAAGATGAAATACAATTTTCTTTTAATCTTTTTAAAACAGGTATTCTTTCACCTGGATTAAGATCCTTTCCAGAAATTGGAATAACTTTATTCTCTTTTCTTATCACAAAAGAATGAGCATCTGTTGCTTTAATTTCTCTTCCCGATCTGGTTTTTATTTTTAAGATTTTTTTTGGGCTTTTATGTCTGCTACATGCAAGTACTTTTTTCCATTCAATTTTTTCGTTTTTATTTAAACTTGGAACAAAAATTTCTTTTCCTTCTGGTAAATCACATACCTCAGATTCTTTTATGTGTCCATGCCCAAATTCATTCATTATATTGTCTACAAATTCCCCGATTTTGCATACTCCTATCTTTCCATCCTGTCTGAATAAAATCTTTTCATTATAAGGTATGGACATCTGAGTACCAGGCTCACCTATACTTTGTGCTCCAACGATTCCACATGCTTCAGATGGATCAATTAGATTGCCTTTGTATTGTTTTATAGCATTTTTTATTATTTCTTTTATTTTTGATTCAAGTGTTTTATCGTGTAGTACTATTAGAGTTATATCATGTATCACTGATTCTGGAAGAAAATCATTTTTTATTTCTTTCTCAATTTTTTCTCGTATTTTTTTATAATCTTTAGAATCTTCAATTGTTGGTTTTTTTGGTTTAGATTTAGGTTTTTTTGCTTTCTTTTTTGTTTCCTTAGATTTTTTTATTGTTTTTGTACTTTTTTTCTTAGTTTCTTTAGTCTGTTTTTGTTCTTTCTTTTTAGTTGTCTTCTTAGTTGTTTTTTTGGTTGTTTTCTTTGATGTACTTTTTTTAGTTTTCTTTGTTTTTTCCTCTTTTTTAGGATCAGTTTTCTTTGATGTACTTTTTTTAGTTTCCTTTGTTTTTTTTGCCATTTACTTTAATCCTCCTCGTTTTTGATATCAGTAATAATTCTTTCTATATCCACTGCTTTACCGCCAACGCTTTTAGCTGGATCTACACCGTCTTCTCCATATTTGAACTGAATTATTTCTCCACCAGAATGACGTACTGTTCCATCTTCTTCTACTTTGATATCTTCAAGAGCGTTAATCAAACGACGTTGCATGTAACCTGATCTGCTTGTACGAACAGCTGTATCAACAAGACCTTCACGACCACCCATACTATGAAAGAAATACTCAGTTGGATTAAGCCCTGTCTTATAACTACTTCCAACAAATCCTTTAGCTTGAGCACCCAAATCTCCTTTTTTGAAATGAGGAAGCGTACGATATGAATACCCTCGATGAATTCTTTCTCCTCTAACAGCCTGTTGACCAATACAACCAGACATCTGAGAAAGATTAAGCATACTACCACGAGCACCAGATTTCGCCATGATAACACCACTGTTGTCTAAACCAAGGTGTTTACCAGCAATCTCCCCTGCCATATCACGAGCTCGGCCTGTTACCCGCATAATCTCCATCTCAAGTGTTTCTTCAAGACTTCGACCCGGAAGGCTTTCTAGTTCACCATTTTCATATGCACTAATAAGATTCTGAATCTTTTTCATAGCCTTCTGAAGTCCTTCCTGTATTTGTTTTCTAGCTTCATCAGGAATATCTTCATCATCTATACTTGTTGTAAAACCAAAAGTGTTAATTGCGCCAACAGCGAGACGTGTTACGTTATCAATAAAAGCTCGACCGGCATCTATACCATGATCACGGATGATTCTATCAATAATACGTCCTTTGAAAGCACCGATACTGTTTTCATCAATTGCTCCCTGCAAAAGCTGCCCGTTTTTGATTATAACATAAGCATTATGTGGACAATCAGGAGCTGTACATTTTTCACAGTTAAAACAAGTATTAGCTTTATATGTAAGATTTAAATCATCAGGTAATAGTACACTAAAAACATCTTTAACATTAACATATTTTTTACCATCTTTTTCTTTAATATTTGGTATATCCTCAGTGTAACTAGCTGAAGCAAGGATTTGTGAGGCAATCTCTATTGGTATATCTTTGTCTTTATGTGTTAAAAGAAAACAACCAGATATATGATCATGTATTCCACCAATGATGATTCCACCGAAACGAGGTGAAAGTATGTTCTCCTGTACCTTCATCAAAATTTCAGCTTCAGCTTTTGCTTCTTCACCCTGGATTACATGAAGATTCATTTCATCTCCATCAAAATCAGCATTATATGGTGGACAAACAGCAAGATTTAATCTAAAAGTCTTATAAGGCATTACCTTTACACGATGCGCCATCATACTCATACGATGCAAAGACGGCTGCCTGTTGAACAATGTAATATCTCCATCCATTAGTTGACGTTCAAGAACTGCACCAACTTCTAGTTTCTCAGCAACTGTTTCAGCGTTACGTTCTGTTACTTTTATACGCTGAGTCATACGATCTGTTTTTTTGATAACATAGTTAACAGTTGGAATATATCTCTTACTCTTCGTTGCTTCTTCCTTTTGTTTAATTATTTTTTTACACCAATCCATATTAAAAGGTGTAACTTTTACTGGAACGGTAAGCTCACGAGCAATTTTTATTGGTACACCAAGCTCATTAATACTAATATTTGGATCAGGACTTATAACAGTTCGAGCGCTAAAATTAACACGTTTACCAGAAAGATTACTTCGGAAACGCCCTTCTTTTCCTTTAAGACGCTGAGCAAGTGTTTTCAGTGGTCTACCAGAACGATGACGCGCTGGTGGAATACCACTAGTCTGATTATCAAGATAAGTAGTTATATGATACTGCAAAAGCTCCCAAAGATCCTCAACGATAAGCTGCGGAGCACCTGCATCACGGTTTTCTTGAAGACGTTGATTAATACGGATAACATCTACAAGTTTATGAGTAAGATCATCCTCAGATCGTTCACCTGATTGAAGTGTTACAGATGGACGCATTGTAACAGGCGGTACAGGTAGTACTGTTAAAACCGACCATTCAGGTCTAGCTGCTTGTTTATTAATATCAAGTAGAGGCAGGTCTTCTTCACGGATTTTTTCAAGCCATTCACGTACCTCAGATGGTGTAAGTTTTTTACCGTTTTCACGGAAAGTAGTTGGTTTATCTAAATCTATTTTTCCACGTTCTCGCCCACAATGTGGACATTTACTAGACTTTCTTGCTTCTTTAACAATGTTTTTGAAAAGATATTTTTTATCTAAACCTTCTCTAGTATATTTATCAAGTTCAACAAAAAACTCTTTTCTTTGTTTCTCTGTAAGAAGCATACGACCACATTCACGACAAGTCGAACGTAGTGAATCTCTAATTGTTTTAACAAAACCAACATGAATAACAGGCATAGCCAAATCAATGTGTCCAAAATGCCCTGGACATTTATCTTTTCCAACACGAAGACCGCATGTTTTGCAACGAAGACCCGGCTCGATGACACCTAAACGAGGGTCCATAAGACCCATAGCTATTGGAAAACCATCATCATCGTAAGTATCCGCTGTTATAATCTTAGTTGCACTCATTTTACGGACTTCTTTAGGTGCAAGCATCGTGAAAGTGATACTTCCTATTTTTTTTGTGATACTTCTACTTCTTTCCATAATTCTAAACCCTTCAAATCAATCATATCATTTTTTTTAAACAAGTGATTCTAATTTCAAACGTGGAGCAATAACTAGTGATTTAAGTTCATCAACAAGTAGTTTGAATGCATAACTCATCTCTATTGGATATATTTCAGCATCATCACCGCATACTGGACATCTAAGTGTTCCATGACGATCAGCAATTGCCACATGCCCACAGGTTTGACATACATATTTAATCGTAAGATCTGATTCATCAAGAAGACGATCTTTTATAACCATTGATGCACCATGACCAATCAAACAATCACGTTCCATCTCACCAAAACGAAGACCTCCTTCACGAGCACGCCCCTCTGTTGGCTGACGAGTAAGAATCTGAACTGGTCCACGGCTACGTGCATGCATTTTACCAGCTACCATATGATGAAGTTTCTGATAATAGATACATCCAACAAAAATCTCACAATCTAATGGTTTACCAGTGGTTCCATTATAAAGAACTTCTTTACCATGATGCTCAAAACCATTTTCTACTAGAGCTTTTCTGAGTTTATCTTCATCTTCTCCACTGAAAATTGTTCCATCAACAGTACGTCCTTCAAGACTTCCGACTTTTCCACCAATCATTTCAAGAACGTGACCAACGGTCATACGAGATGGAATAGCATGAGGATTAATTACAAGATCCGGAGTTATCCCTTTTTCAGTAAAAGGCATATCATGTTGTGGAACAAGGATTCCAACAACACCCTTTTGACCATGCTTTGAAGCAAATTTATCTCCATATTCGGGTATTCGTTGTTCTCGGACTTTGATTTTTACCATACGTGAACCATTTACTGATTCAGAAAGAAGTACTTTATCAACTGTTCCTCCTTCTCCATGTTGAACTGTTACACTAGTTTCCCTTCGTTTCTGAGGTGTCAAGAAATCTGTTGGTTCCTCCAAAAACCTTGGTGGAGATGTTTTACCAATTAGTACATCATTACTTTTTACATTACATTCTGGAAGGATAAGCCCATCTTCTCCAAGATTGACATATGCTTCTTCGCTTCGTACACCACGACACTCTGGGTCAGGTACCTCAAAATGATCTTCCTGTCCACCAGGGTAACGTTTTTCTTCACTGCTATATGTTCTAAAAAATGCACTTCTTGCAAGACCTCTTTCTACACTTGCTTTGTTCATAACAAGTGCATCTTCCATATTGTATCCTTTGTATGATGCTATTGCGACAATAAAATTCTGACCTGCTGGACGATCTATAAAATTAAGATATTTAGCTGCATGAGTCTGAACAAGTGGTTGCTGCGGATAATGCATCAAATGACCACGTGTATCTGGTCTAATACGATAATTTGATGATCCAAAACCAAGACTTTGTTTACCCATACTAGCCCCCATTGTTATACGAGGTGAAGCATTATGCTCTGGATATGGAATCAATGATGCACCAATACCAAGTATACACATTGGATCCATCTCCATATGAGTATGATCCTCTGTTATATCGTCTTCATTTATAGCAATGAGTGTATTTTCTTCCTCTTCAGCATCAATATACTCAACTATTCCTTGGTTTACAAGATCTAACCATTTTTTTCGACCAGTTTGAACATCTGATACATGTTTTTCTTTTAGAAGAAGTTCACCGTTTTCAACAACAGCCATTGGTCGACGTAGACGACCACAGTCACAGCTAACAATTAAATCATTTTCATCATCATAAAAAGCAGCGTTTACTTCACTATGAAGTAGTCCTTTACGACGTCTTTTACGTATTTTTTCAACAAGTTTTTTCCCATCTTGATGAACACCGATTAAGTCACCATTTAAGAAAACCCTGGTACCAGTTGCTTTTTTTGTGATTTCTCTTACTCCAAGATCACGTAAAACACTCTCAACTTCTTTTTCTGGGAAACCTTCTGAAATTTCAACAGCAAGAGCTAAGTTTTTTACAAGCCCACAGTTCGGCCCCTCTGGTGTTTCATTAGGGCAAAGCCGTCCCCATTGTGTACTATGAAGATCACGAGCCTCAAAATGTGGCTGCGAACGCGTCAAAGGTGATGTTACACGACGAAGATGCGAAAGTACTGCAAGGTTACTAGTACGATCTAAAAGCTGTGATATTCCTGCACGTCCTCCAACCCAGTTACCAGTCGCAAGAGCATGATGTATCCTCTGGCTAAGTACATCAGATCGGAGCGCTGAACTTATACGAAGTTCTTTTCCTTTAGCATGAATTCTTTCTAATTGGTACTTCAGGTCTTTACAAAGCGCTGTAAAACCAACACGGAAAAGATCCTCCATTAAATCTCCTGCGAGTTTCAACCGTTTATTTGCATAATGATCTTTATCATCCGGTTCACGTTTACCTAACGCTAATTCAAGAACTGCCATCCCCATACGGGCCATAAAAATAGCTTTTGTGAAACGATCAGATGGTTCATTACCTAAATGTGGTAAAAGATTACGATCCATAAGTGATTCAACACGACGAATCCTGTATTCTTTAGCCTGACCACCTGCGAATTTTTTACCAAGAAAAGCAATAGCTTCTTCCTTGTTAGTGATACCATATTCATTAGCACATTCTTCAATGTTAGCAAGAACATATGGTTTCATTTTCGGGTCAACACTGATAACATCAACGATTTCCTCATCATCTTCCATTCCAAGAGCACGTAATAGAATCATCAAAGGAATCTGACCATATGTTGTAGGAATAGAAACCATAAGCATTCCATCTTTCTTCTTCTCTACAACAGTAAGCGCACGATAACCTTCACGTTGTGAAAAAACTTTAGCAACCTCGATATCATTACCATATCGACTACTTTTTTCAACCAAAACACGATTTGGAGCAAGATCTTCAACAGTTATAAGAACACGTTCAGTACCATTACTAATAAAGTAGCCACCAGGATCAAGGGGATCCTCTTGCATATCCTGAAGAGCCTTCCAATAATCCTGTTTATTAAGCTCATGTCCTTTTTCTTCTTCAAGATTGTTAAGACTAAGGTTACAAGCTTTAGCTTTAAGCATAATAGGAAGTTCACCAACTTTAACTTCCTCCGGATCATATTCAACACCATCTTTAACAGGTATAAATTCAAGTGTTAATGGTGCCTCATATGTTAGGTTTCTTAGCCTTGCTTCCATAGGAGTCAGTTTTCTAACTGTTCCATCGGCTTCTTTAACCTCAGGTTTACCTATACTTATCTTCCCAAGTTTTATTTGAAATCCTTCAATTTCAGGATAAATAAAACCATCTTGGATATCTTCATCGTCACCAATTGTTGTATTATCAACAATATTCTGTAATCGTCTTTTCAAAAAATCATTATATGATGCTATCTGATGGTTAACTATGCTACGCTCTTTATAAAAAGCATCTACAAGATCACGCATTTTTTTATACACCCAATAAACATTTTAAAATATATTTCTTTATTTAATTTGTAGTTTCAACAACTATTCTATAAGCTACTGCTTTTCTAGCGGTTTGGCTTTCTCTTTCTACTCTTATGATTTGTCCTGGTTTTGCTCCAATTGAAACAACTACGGGGTCTGTGTTTAAAATTTTTGGAAGTCGATCAGGCTTGATATTGTATTTCTTAAGTATTTCTTTTTCTTCTTTCTCAGTTATTATTGTGTGTTTTGGTACAAGTTCGTGTTCGGTTAAATCAAATTCGTTTTTCTTTACGCTTTTTTCAGCTTTTTTTCTTGTTTTCTTCCGCGCCATTTTTACTAATTATCCCCATTTTCTGAGTTTCATTTTGAAACATTTAGCCTTTTTTTTGGTAAGACGGGCCTGAAGGGATTCGAACCCTTGGCCACCTGGTTAAAAGCCAGATGCTCTACCTAGCTGAGCTACAGGCCCAAAAAAATATTTCTCTTTTTTTAAGACCCAGGACTCAACCATATTAAATCTAATATATTCGACATTACTTCAACTGACCTGCTATTTTTTTATGAACTCAACTCTATCATTTCTTGAAATGTATATATATTATAATCTATTATATTATGAATCAAGACTACGCGGTATAATAATTCCTGTATAAATAACTTATGGGTTCTTTTCTATTGATTTTAGAATTACTTGGTCTTTTTGTTTACGAAAAATAACTTCATAGTCTTCAAAGATTGGATGTCTGCCTATAAGCACAGGTATATCTTTTCTCGAGGAAACATGTATGAGTATTTTACTATAGGTTGCTGTTGTGTTTCCTTTTCCTATTATCATATCAAGTGTTGCTTTAAAAAGAGAAGTTTCTCCTCCAGCTGTGTTTACAGCTCCTGCTTCTTCTAATTCTAAATCTAAATACTGTGCAATGGGTAAAGGTATTACTATGAAGTCTCCGCCGGAGTCTAAGAGTGCATCTATGTATGGTGTTTTTCTTTCTTTGTGATAAAATTTTACCGGTATTATAGGATACCTGTGGTAATTAAATATAAATTCTAAAGTTTTTGCTTTCATTGTAATCAGCGTAAATGAAATTCCTCTGTTAATACTTTTGATATTTTTATTTTGTCTTCAGGGTATTCTTCTTCAGGGAATCTTTCTTCTGCTGTTTTCAGGATGTCTTCTATGTTTGCGCTATGGTCTACTATTTGATCGTCAAAAAGTAGAAGCCATTCTCCTGAGAATTTTTTTGTTTCATGTTCAATGTTCATTTTTTTATCCAATTTCCTTAGATTTTATTCAATATAAAAATGTTACGCATTTGTTTTTATAGTCATTTTTTATATAATATTCAGTTTTTATTGAAAAATTTTGAGTTAAACCACCAAAATCAGAGAAACATTTATATACTATGATTTACAGACTTATATGGAATAAAAAAATTTAAAAAAATGATGCAGGAAAGGGGTCGAATATATTATGAATATTATAACACTTGATGATTTATCAAAAGCGATAGCCAACCGTGTTGGTATAGGTATCGAAGAAGCTCGAAGAGACGCAGGATTTGTAATGGATGTTTTTGGTTTTCAGGACCGAGTAATTGATAACGTATTAGATCCTGAGGACAGGCAACTCTTCTACTTACTTGAAGAGGAAGGCATGCTTACAACTGAAAGAGAAGAAACCACACTTTATGATGGACGTGAATGGCGTACACATTACTGGGTGATGAGAAAAGATATTGTGCTAAGATTTGCTCAAGATGAAAACACCCGTGGTAGAAATATTTTATCTGACAAAAGAACAATAGAAGATATCTCAGATGAAGCTATTTATGATTCTCTTGGAGAAGATCTTTGGGTAACCAGAAAACTACCAGAATAATTTTGAAGTACCTAAAATAAACTAAAAACCTTTTTTTTTATTTTCTTTTTTATATTTATCTTGTTTCTTTTTTTTAAAAACGTTAATAAACAAGTTTTTTGTTTCTTATTCTCTTATCCCAAGAAATTGTTAAAATAAAACTTAGTGGATAGGTGATATTTAAAAATGACTAAGGAAAAAATTATTATTAGTTCGGAGTCAGTAACTGAAGGTCATCCTGATAAAATGTGTGATCTTATATCTGATGCTATTCTCGATGAAGCTTTGAATGATGATAAATATTCTCGTGTTGCTGTAGAAACAGGTACCAAAAATGGAGGTGTCATGGTTTTTGGTGAGATGACCACGGAATCATATATTGATATCCCCAGAGTTGTTCGTGATGTCATTAAAGATATTGGTTATACAAAATCAGAATATGGTATAGAATGGGAGACATGTTCTGTTTGGGTTCAAATAACCGAGCAGAGTCCTGATATTTCTCAAGGTGTTAGTGAAAACAAAGGTTTACATAAGAAACAGGGTGCTGGTGATCAAGGTATGATGTTTGGTTATGCATGTAATGATACAAAGGAGCTTATGCCCCTTCCGATCATGCTTTCACATCAGCTTACCAAAAGGCTTTCTGAGATTCGTAAAAAGGGTGATATCCCTTATCTGCGTCCTGATGGAAAAGCTCAGGTTTCTGTTGAATATGATGATAATGGTAAACCAGTTCGTGCTGACACAATTGTTGTTTCTACTCAGCATGATCCCGGTGTTTCTTATGATAAAATCAATAAAGATGTAAAAGAGAAAATCATTAAACCTGTTTGTAAAAAATGGATGGATAAAGATACAACTGTTCATGTTAATCCAACTGGTGCTTTTGTCCGTGGTGGTCCATATGCTGACGCGGGTCTTACCGGTAGAAAAATTATTGTTGATACTTATGGTGGTGTAGGTCGTCACGGTGGCGGAGCCTTTTCTGGTAAGGATCCGTCTAAGGTTGATCGTAGTGCAGCATATGCCTGCAGATATATTGCTAAAAACATTGTAGCAGCAGGTCTTGCTGATAGATGTGAAATCCAACTTGCTTATGCTATAGGTGTTTCTGATCCTGTGTCAATTTATATTGATTGTTTTGGAACTAATAAAATCCCTGTTGATAAAATCAAAAAACTTGTTAGAAACTATTTCCCTCTTAGCCCTAGTGAACTTATTAGAGACCTTGATCTATTACGTCCTATCTATAAAAAGACTGCAGCATATGGTCATTTCGGTCGTGAGGATCCTGATTTTACTTGGGAGAAAACAGATAAAGCAGAGCTTTTACGTAAAGAAGCAGGTTTGAAAAAGAAAGCCTGCTAAAATCCTTTTTTTTCGTTAGTTTAAAGTACAGCTTTTGTTTTATTTTTTTTCTTGTGAAACTTAGAAGTGGTTTTGAAGAGAACAAACTTTATGTTATTATTGCACTTTTTGTAATAGTTGTAATTGTTTTAACCATTGTTTTTAGTGGACGTGATCTTACACCCGCTCGTATACCTTTTGATGTTTTAGATGATGATTGGTATTGGGATTCTGAGAATAGTAGTAAAGAAGAAGGTGTTATGGGTTTAGAACGGTTTCGTAGTTTTACGTATAGATGTGAAAACGATAGTTTTCCTGCTTATGTTACAGTTTCGACTATGAAAAATTTTTTTATGATGGATGAAAAAGATTTAATTGATGAAACAGAGGATATGATTATTAGTAAAATTTCTGATCAAAATATTATTTTAGATAAAAAAACTCGTTTAAGTGGCCGTAGAACTCTTTACAATGATCATAACAGTTATTATTTTGTTTATAATAATGCTACTAAAGGAGAAGGGAATTCTTCTGAGAAAATAAAAATTTTTGGTGAGGCCTGGAATTGTGAAAAATCTGGTACATCAATAATATGTGTTGCTATAGCTCAGATTTCAAATACGTCTCTTAATGTTAAAAATTATGATTTTTTTTGGGCTAAAATAATTAGAGATAAATTTGGTACTTTTGGAGTTGATGAATTCAAAGGTTCTGATGGTTTAATATATAATATTATATGTCATTAAAAAAAAGATTTTTTTTTATTCTTCTTCGATTTCAGCTTTATTTAGTTCATAACCGATAGGGCATTCTACTGAGTCAAATATTTTTTTTATTTTGTATTTCTGGTCTTTTTTTGGTTTGAAATCCTGACAGATTTTGTAATGTTCACAGCCGATATTTTTACATTTTTCTTTTTTGATAACTGTTATGCTTCCTTCTGTTATTTTTTTGTTTATTGTTGTTATAATGGGTTGTTCTTCTACTTCTACAACTGATACTGCGCCTTCATGGATTTTACAGTTGTGTTTTTTATCTCTGATATTTGTTATTTTATAATATCTGTCTATTTTTAGATTGAAACAAACATTTTTTAGTTTACAGTTTTTACATTCGCCTTGAGGTCCAAGATATTTAAAAATCAGGTTTTTTTTAGCAAGTTTTTCTCCTATTAATGTTACATGTGCCATTTTTTTATATTACTCCTGTTTTTTTAGCTAGGTTTTTTGCAGCATCCTCTGTTAAACCTTTTTCTCCAAGTATAGTGTATCTTTCTGGTCTTATTTCTTGAGCTCTTACTAGTGCTTCTACTATTTTTTTCTTTGATATACCTATTTCTTCTGATGTGGTTGGAGTTCCAATCTTTTTAAGAGCATTTCTTAACAGTTTCCAGTCTCCTCCATGTAGATACATCATCATTATAGCTCCTATTCCGCATTGTTCTCCATGTAGTGGTTTTTGATGCCTACGGCTTTTTAGTAGTATCCCTGGTCCAAGATGATCAAGCATATGCGAGAACATGTGTTCAGCACCACTTGCAGGTCTTGTATTTCCTGCAACACTCATTGCTACTCCTGATACTATCATGCTTTTTACTCCAAGCCAGGCTGCTCTTTCTGAGTTGGGTCGTATATCATCAGCGTTATCTATTATCATTTCAGCAGCAGTGGTTGCTAGTACTGCAGCGTGGCTGCTGTATTCTTCATTTTTAAGTCTTGATGCTAATTTCCAATCTTCAACAGCTGTGATATTTGATATAACATCAGCGCATCCTGCAGCAAGCATTCTGTATGGTGCATTCATTATTATTTCAGTATCAGCTAGTATTGCTTCTGGTGATACAGCTGTTTTTGATACTGATCCTTTTTTGTGTTTGAGTGCTGCTCTTGGTGATGCTATTCCATCATGAGCCGCTGAAGTTGGAACACTAATGAATGGTTTTGATAGTTCATGTGCAGCGAGTTTTGTGACATCTATAACGCTTCCGCCGCCTACACCTATTAGTGAATCTGCTTCTTTTTTGTAAGCATAATCGATTACATTATTTACCTGATCTACTGTAGCCTGATTTATTATTATTTCTGATACTTCATAGTTTGATTTTGATAGTATTTTTTCTATTTCTTTTCCAAGTATTCTTTTTGTTTTTTTGTCTGCTACTATTGTTGTTTTTTTTCCAGGTGTCACTCTGTCGCATAGTTTTTTTATTTCAGGTGTGGTTTTGTGCCCCACTATTATTTCTCGTGGGAATACCATTCTTTTGGATTTGGTAAAGTTGTTCATAGTGATTTTCCTAAATTGTGAACCAAGACCTTAATATATTATTTTTTCCTTTCATGTTTTCGTGGTCTAATAAATAATATGAAAGCTGTTAAGTATATTAAAAAAAATTATGATAAAGTTATCATTTACTGTGTTGCCGCTGTTTTTTTAGTTGTTATGCTTGGGTTGGTTTTGTTTCCTGAGTTTTTTTATGAACAATGGATTTGGAAATATTATTGGGGTCCTGTGGTTGCTGATGCTCAAGATGGTGTTGCTTTTTATAATGGTGTTAAAGCAGTTGAGGGTTACACATATCTTTCAGAAGTAACTTATGGATTTATTTTGATTCTTGCGTTATATGGGATTTATAGACTTCTTAAGAAACTTGAGGTTGTAGTGGATTGGCATTTTGCTTTGGCTCTTCTCCCGTACATTGTTTTTGGTCCTGTAGCAAGGACTTTAGAGGATAGTGGTTTTTTCTCACCGCCTTGGGTTTACTGGTTTATATCGCCTTTGATTTATCTTCAAATAGGTTTGTTTGCAATATTTTTTGTTTTGTTGGGTTATTATCTTCAAAAAAACTATAAACATAAGTTTTTAAAAATTAATAATGTAGTTTTTGTTGGCGGTGTGTGTCTTTTATTGCCTTCGCTTTTTTTTGTTGCCAAATGGATTTTGGGTGATGGATGGGGTGATACTAGTGATGTTCGTTTCGATGTTTTTTTAATTGTGATGGGTTTGGTTTCTTTGATTACTTTTTTAGTATTTTTGTTTTCATATTTTATGAAAAACAAGGATTTTTCTATTCCTTTTAGAAATCCTTTGAATCTTGCTTTGATTTTTGGTCATCAACTTGATGGGATTACAACTTATCTGAGTATCAAGGATCCGCTGAATCTGGGTCTTAGTTATGTTGAGAAACATCCTGCATCTGATAGTTTGTTGAATATTTGGGGTCCTTTGTTTCCTGTTACTAAGTTTGTTTTGATAATTGTTGTAATTTATCTTTTTGATATTTTATATAAGGATGAGTTAAGGGGTAATCTTACTTTGGTTAATTTGTTAAAGATTGGTATTTTGATTCTTGGTTTTTCGCCAGGTCTTCGTGGTCTTTTAAGAGTTACAATGGGGGTCTAATTTTAGAATATATGCGTAATAGACATCATCCTGATTGGTTGAAAGTAAAAATTGGTGGCGGAGAACGTTTTGTTCATATGAAAAAACTTCTTCGTGGTTCAAAGCTTCATACTATTTGTGAGGAAGCAAGATGTCCTAATATAGCTGAATGTTTTGGTAAGGGTACCGCTGTTTTTTTGATTCTGGGTGATGTTTGTACCCGAAATTGTGGTTATTGTAATGTTAAACATGGAAAACCTGGTTCTTTGAATGAAAATGAGCCTTTAGATGTAGCTGAGAGTGTTAAACATCTTGGTTTGAAATATGTGGTTATTACATCTGTTACTCGTGATGATCTTTCTGATGGGGGAGCAAGTGTTTTTAATAAAACGGTTAATGAGGTTAGAAAAATTAAATCGGATTGTGATATAGAGGTTTTGATACCTGATTTTAAAGGAAAAATAAGTTCTTTAAAAAAAGTTATTGATTCAAAACCTGTAGTGGTTAATCATAATATTGAAGTTGTAAAGGAATTATTTTCATCTGTTAGACCACAGGGCGATTATAACCTTAGTTTAAAAGTTTTAGAAAACATTAAAAAAATTAATCCTTCTGTTAAATCTAAATCTGGTTTCATGGTTGGTTTAGGAGAAAATAAAAAACAAATAATCGATACTATGAAGGATTTAAAAAATGTTGATGTTGATTTTTTGACGATTGGGCAATATCTGCAGCCTACTCGTTCTCATGCTAAAATAAAAAAATATTATACTCCAAATGAGTTTGAGGAATTCAAAAAACTCGCTTTTGATATGGGTTTTGAACATGTCGAATCCGGTCCTTTGGTTCGTAGTAGTTATAATGCCGAGAAAGCTTTAGAGGTGAAAAAAAGTTGAAATGTAAATCTGTTTATAAGGTGCCTAAAGGTAAATTGCTAAAGATTTTTTTTGATTTTGATAAAAAAAATAATGTTATTAATTCTGTTAGAATCACTGGTGATTTTTTTGCTTATCCGCCAGATTCTATTGAACTTATTGAAAATAAGTTAAAAAATAATTTATTGGATCGCAAGGTTTTGATTGATAGAATTGACGATGTGGTTAAAAAAAATAATGTTCAACTTATTGGTATAGATTCTATTAGTATTGTGGATTGTATTTTTCGAGGTGTTGAATAGTTGTCTGAGGAATGGCGTTTTTTAAACACTGGTTTTAGTGATGCTTTTACTAATATGGCTGTTGATCGTGCTATTATGATGGCTACAAGTGAAGGCTGTGTTCCTCCTACTGTTCGTTTTTATGGTTGGGTTCCTTCTGCTATTTCTATTGGCTATTTTCAGAGTCTTAAGGAAGAAGTAGATCTTGGTATGTGTAAAAATTTGGGTGTTGATTATGTTCGTCGTATAACTGGTGGCGGTGCTGTTTTTCATGAAAAAGAGCTTACTTATAGTATTGTTCTTCCTGAGGGTCATCCAAGTGTTTCAGAGAATATCCTTGAGAGCTACAAACGAATTTGTGGCGGTATTATGAAAGGTTTGAATAATTTTGGTTTGGAGTGTAGTTACCGTCCGATTAATGATATTCTTTCTTCTGGTAAGAAGATTTCAGGTAATGCTCAGACTCGTCAGAAAAAAACTCTTTTACAGCATGGTACAATACTTCTTGATGTAGATGTTGATAAAATGTTTTCAATTTTAAAGGTTCCTAGTGAAAAAATGAAGGATAAACTTATTAAAAACGTTAAAGAAAGCGTTACCTCTGTTTCGAGTGTTTTTGGCAGATCTGTTTCTTTTGATGAGTTAGTTGTTGATATGAAAAAAGGTTTTGAGGAAGAATTTGATGTTGAACTCGTTGAGGGTACATTAACAGATTATGAAAAAAAACTGTCAGAGGGTTTTAAGAAAAATATTTTTTCTAATAGTGATTGGAATCATAAAAGATAAAAAAAAGAGAAAAAATAAAGTCTTTATTATTTAATGTATTCTTCAAGTATCATTAGGAGTTTTTGACTATCTGAGCTTGTCATCCCTGAGTTTCCTAGGAATGTATATTCTGCTTTTGGCATAACACCGTTTTCGTTTATCCATATTTTTGTTGATGTTGTACTTGATGATCCGTAATTATAATCATATGAACTGATTTGGTTTTGTTCAATTTCTATTACATAGCAGTCTGTGAAGTTACCACAATCTAGGAATAGATCTTCTTGATTTACTACATTAAATTTCATTATGTTTTCTACTGAAGAGGTGTAATCTTCTGAGTCGTCTTCATAAAGATCTGATTGAGAATTTGAATATTCGTGTTCTTCTATTTCTTGAGAGTTTGAACTTGAAACCATTACTTCTTCTGTTTCGTATTCTTCTTCATACTCTTCAAATGAGTAACTAAAATCATTCATTTTAAGAGTCATTGTAAAATTCATTATTTTCTCAAATCCTACATATAGTTCATCAAATTCTGGGCACATATCCCAGTATTCTTCTGAGAATTCTACTGTGAAATTTGCATCCATATTCATAAAGGAAAACCCTTCCATATACATTCTCATATCTGCTTTGCTTCCTTCTCTGTCCCAGTCAATTATAAATCCAATCATTACTTCATCAAATTCTAGATAGTCCGTTTGTTCTGTGTTTCCAGAGGCTATGCTTATTTCTTTTAGTATTTCAAAAAATTCTGTGAAATCTATTTTGTAGTCCATGTAGATGGGTGTGTTATCATTTTGTTTTATATAATAATCGGAGTAGATATAGTAGGATATTTGGTTTGGTATTTGATTTAAGATTTCTTGTTCTTGTTGTGTGGTTGACATGGATCTGTAACTTTCGAGGTATTCATCCATTGGTATGATTATTCTACCTTCTGTTTTTACTAGTATGCATTGTTCTCCTTGAAATGTTACTTTTCCGAGGTTTTCTTCGTTTATTTCTCCGATTCTTTGTCCAGGTTTTCCAAGTATGCCGTTTTGATCATAGAGTCCATATTTTGCTTTGGCGTTTTCTTGCGGTATTGATGTAACTGTTCCACTGGTTAGTGATTGAAGACTTACTTTTGGCCCAAATTCTACAGGGTCGAGTTTTTCTGGTTTTTCGGGTATTTTTGGGTCTTCAGGTTCTGTTTGATCTTGTTTTTTTGTATCTGTTTGAGGTTGTATAAAAAATGCTGTTGAGATTAGCATCATTGCTATTATTACTGTTAGTATTGTTCCTGCTAATATTTTTCTTTTGTTTTGGTTTTTTGGTTGGTTTGTTTGAATGTAATATTTGTTTATGTATGGTTTGTTTTGCTGCGGGTAGGCTATTTGTTTTTCGAATTGTTGTATTTCTTTTTTGTTTTGTTTTATTTTTTGTCCGCAGTTTTTGCAAAATAGGTCTGTAGCGTTTCTTTTTGTTCCACAATTTGGACAATATTTAATCATTAATTCTTTTCACCCTTTCCTCAATGGTTTTATTTTATCATAAATTGATTAAAGTTATACTCTATTACTCAATTTATAAAAACCTTTTGTGTAATTTTTTCAAAATGCGAAAAAAACAACTACAACTCAAAGTTACGGCCATCAGAAGCAGCAACTACATCAATACCTAACTTTTTAGATACCTTTTCAGCAAAAACCCAAGGTTTAGCTCTAATAGCATTCATACCAAAATGAGTAAGAATACACAAACGAGGATCAATCTTTTCAACTATTCTTTCAACATCATCAAACGATAAATGCAAAACCTCCTCTTTAGAATCCCTTAAAACAACATAAAGAACTAAAATATCACCATCATAATAAGATTCCAAATCATCAAAATATTTAGTATCCGAAACAATAGAAACACTATTTTTTTCACCATACAAATTCAAACCATAAGTCTCAACACCATGAACATGCTTAACAGGCGTAGTAAAAGAAATATTTCCCAAATTGTAACTTTCTTTCTCCTTCAAAATTTTAAGACTTTCAACATGATTTCTAAAATGTTCTAAAATAACAGGATCTTCATCCAAAGCATCAGATGGCGCAAAAACCATACCTCTTTTTTTATTGCCGCCATTAGTCATAGCCTCAATCATAATATTAACATCATTACAATGATCAATATGGCGATGAGTAAGAACAATACCATCCAAATCCGTAGGTTTGAGTTTAGGACGACTATTCAAACAATTAACCAAACAACCTGGACCCGGATCAATAAGAACATCTGTATCATCTAAACTCAACCAAATACCACCAGTTTTACGTAACTGTCTAGTTACAACAAAACGCGCTCCACCTGTACCAAGAAACTTAATCCTATCCATGATTTTAACTTATCCTAAAGAATTGTTATAAACTTTCTATTTTTAACAATTTTTAACAACGATAAAAACCTTTTATATATAGGGAACTATCTTAAAAATATGGATCTTTTTAGATACACCTATGATCTTGTTAAACAAATTCCAGAGGGTATGGTTTCCACTTATGGTTCAGTTGCATTGGCTTTGGGTGATATTCGGGCGTCTAGAGCTGTGGGTCGTATGATGAATCAAAACCCTGATCCTGACTCTATGCCTTGTTTTAGAATAGTTTATTCTGATGGTAAACTAGGAGGTTTTGGAAGAGGTGTAAATGATAAGATAAGACGTTTAAAAGAGGATGGTATCAAGGTTGAAAATGGAGAAATAGTAAATTTTGAAAAAATACTTTTTACTGATTTTGATACAGATTTTCCTCTTAAAAAACTAAGGAAAAAACAATTAAAAATTAGAGAAAAAATTATTCTTGATGATGCATTTCAGGATGATATCAAATCAGTTGCGGGTTTTGATGTAGCATATCCAAGAAATGCTTTTGATGATGCTTGCGCCTCTATTATAATAATGGATTATAATAAGAAAAAAATTGTTGAAAAACAAGTTGTTTTTGATAAAATATTTTTTCCTTATATTCCTACTTATCTTTCTTTCCGTGAGTTTCCTTTTGTTAAAAAGTTAATGGAAAAAATAGATTTTTGTCCTGATGTTTTAATGTTTGATGGAAATGGTATACTACATCCTTATCATGTTGGTATTGCGTCTCATGCTGGTGTTCTTTTAGATGTTCCATCTGTTGGTGTTGCAAAAAATCTTCTTTGTGGAGATGTTAAAAATGGAGATGTTTTGTTTGATGAACAAATCGTTGGTAAAACATTTTTTGCTAATGAAAGAATCAAAAACCCTGTTTATGTTTCCACAGGTCACCGTGTTTCTTTAAAGAATTGTGTTGATATTGTTAAAAATTTGAGTTGTTTTAAGAATCCTGAGCCTCTTAGACTTGCTCATAAACATGCTACAGAAACCCTGAAAAAACAAAAATAACAAATAGTTTTTTTTATAGGTCTTCTAAGTCTTTACTTGAAATAACTGGTATCTTTTGTTTTTCAAACCATTTACCATATTCTGTTACTTGTGATTTTTTTAAAGCTTTTCTGTGAAAATATACTGCTTTAACATTTGGTGTTGCTTTTATAGCTTTTTTAAAAATTTTAGTGTTTATATTTCCTTGTTTGATATGATAACTGGGTATCATATGTCCAAAAGCTGATTTTTTATTTAGGGCAACATCAGTAAAACGAGGGGCGTAATGCCCTCCACCTATGCCTATGAGTACAGGTATATTATTTGATGTGTTTTTTTCGTATTGGCATTTATTTAATAGTTCTAGTAGTGATTTTGCTACAGTATTTGCTGGTTTTTCTTTGTTCCATTCTTTTTCATTGCTTCCCACTTCTGCAAACATTGTTGGTGTTTTCATATAGGGTCCATGATGAGTAACCTCGTAGCAGACTTGATGAGGTAGTTTTTCTTCTGTTGCATTTTTTTTCATTATTCTTAGTAGTTCAGCCATCATTCTTGGAAGAGTAGGTGTTAGTGTTTTGTCTTTTCCTCCAAAGTCTGCTTTGCCATAGTTTCCTATTGGATGAGTTGTTAGTGTTGGTTTTCCTGATTTACTTCTGTGTCTTGATATAAAGATTACTTGTGTGGGTTTTATTTTCAGTTGTTTTTCTACTTGATCTTCGATGTTTTCATGTATTATTGTTTTGTCATTTATTGTTACTATGTATATGTTTTTTATTTTCTTGTTTTGATATACAGAGTTTTTAAAAAAAGTGTTTATTTCATTCCATTCTGTTTGTCTAAGTAGGCTTTTTTTTATGTTGGTGCTAGCCGGATCTTGTGTTGATGAGATGATTAATGTGGTCATTTTTTTGTTGTTTCACCAAGTTTTTTTAAAGCTGTTTAGGTGTTTTAGTTTTTTCGTTTTTCTCTTATTATTTTTTTGACTTTGTCCATTCTTACAAGAAAGTGTATCCGGTCTTCTATTTGACAGATTTTAGCGATTTTTTTTATTTCGTTTGCTTCATTCTGGCTTGATAGTAATCCTATGACTTTCATTTTTTCTTGCCAAAAATAATTTTATTTTTTAGATTATATAATAATTATTGTACAGTTGTTATCAAAAAAAGAATTTTTTTTTAATCTGATCTTAAAAATTTTACCAGGACTACTATAAAACCTAAAATTATTGGAAAAAGAATGATATAATATATTATATTTAAACCTAACAAGTATTTAACAAAATTTAGCTTATAGTAATAGGCTGCTACAAAGAGAACTAGAATAAATGGTATAGCAAATCCTATTATCAACGGCAGTGATTCTCTGTTTACCAAATGTTTCTTCCTCACAAAATTATTTGAATCTATGAGTTCTATATCAAATAATTTGTATTTAAAGAATCTTTTTATTTTACAAAAAATGAAAAAAACATCTTTTTTTTATTCTCTTTTTATTGGAGTATAATTTTTGTCTCCTTTGAAAATTTCTTCAACGCTACAGTTGGTAAATGCTACATCCATGTTTTTAGGCCGATATTTTCCATTCTCGGTATCCCAATATACTTCCATCCCATCATCATAAATTGCTAAAATTATGCCTTTGTATTCTTTGGATTCACCATCTTTATCTGTATATAACCTTTTTACTCTATCTCCGAGTTCGAAAGCATCATATAATGATGGATAATTTTTTTCTGTTCCCTTCTCTTTTAACATAATCCTCACCAAGGTTCTTTTTCCGTAGGTACTTTTTTTATTTTTTTATATTTAAATCATACCTGTAAAAAACAGATTATTGTAAAAATAACAATGTGAAAATATAACAAAAAAGGATTTTAATGTAACAAATGTTTGTAAAAAGGATGTGTTTTTTGGGAAATAAAAGTTTTTATGTTGTTTTTATTGTTCCAAGTATTGGTTCATAGATTAGTCCTTTATCCATAAGAGAATTCAAAGCCTCTTCTATAGAATCCTGATTTATTCCTTCATTTGTGCATTTTTCTGTAATTGAATCCCAGGAAGCACCTTCTTCTCCTTCTAAAGATTTAATGTTTTCAAAAACCTTTTTTTCTATTTCTTCAAAATCTTTATCAGTTTCCTTATCTTGCGGTGTTTCTTTTTTTATTTTTTCTTCAGGTTTTTTTTCCTCAGTTGGAGGTTTAGTTGTGTCTTTTGTTTTTTCTTTTTTCTCTGGTGTGCTATCCTCAGGTTTTAGAAACTGTAATGATTCTTGTATAAGTGCTACATATTTTTCAAGATCTACTTCCCCATAGTTTTTCAATGCCTCTATTATTCCTTCAGATAAATCTTTGCTATAACCAAGTTTTTTTAATGCATTAACACTATGATCTGACATTTTCATTGCTTCAAGAACTGCTTCTATACGATTTTTTGTGATTTTACATGTTTCAAGTATCCATTGATCTCTTGTCATAGAGTTTACTTCTAATACTTTTTCAGGACGTATCGATACAAACATGTTTCCATCCTCTGGAGTATAAGCATTGGTTTTTCCAACTACTGCTACAAAAGCTGGTACCTCTATATTTAGAAGTGCATCTGTTGCATCTTGTTGATATTCACCTGAGTAAATTGTGAAAACACCAGTTGGATCGGATACATGTGCACGAATCATGTCTCCTTGTTCTGAAATGTTTTCTACATCTGTTAAAACACCTATAACAAAAAGTCTGTTTATTTTTGCTCCAAGCGGTGTAATAATGTAAGATGGAGCCATTTCTCCTTCGCCTTTGATTTCAAATGTTGAATCATTAAATTCTCCAGCGAAAACACGCCATGCTGGTTCTCGTTTCATAAATTCAAATCCTCCAAAGAATCAAGTATCTTTTCAGCCTCATCTTCCAAATCGATGTCCATAAAATCGATTTTTTCAGGTAAAAATCTTGTTCCAAAAGTATCACTTAAACCATTTCCTCTCATTTTTATTTGTTTTGCAAAAAGCATTTCATGGATTTCATCATTTAGTTCTTCTTCATCCATGTTTTTACATTCATCAAGTGTTTTACCAAGTATTTCTTCAGAGATTTTACGATTTAAAATAGTGTTAACAGCTCCTGTTCCATCATCTACAACTAATTTAAGACGCAAGTCAGGTATACCTTCTACGTTTCCATGAATGTTACATTCATCATCTCTTAGTACACGATTGCATTCCGGGCATCGTTTTATAAATCCTGAACCTGATTGAATGTCAATTATTTTGCCTTCAACTTCTACATCTAAAGCTCCACATTTTTCAACTAATGAAAAGAGAGGCAAATGTTTCGTGTTAATATTCTTCTCTTTGATTTTGTCTTTTTTTAGTTTTTTTACTTCAGAATTTTGGTCAAAAGTGAGTTGAGGCAGCCCTCTCCAGCTTTTTACATATCCACCTTTGATGTTTAGAACATCATCTTTTTTAAGGTTGAAATCATGCCAGCTAGTAAACTGTGCTTTACCTGTTTCATCAGCAAGTACACCTGAGAATATCTTTTTTTTCTCGTTTTCTACTTCTATTTCTTTTTCGTTTAATTCAACTATTTTAGCTGTTACTTCGACTTTACCGATACCTGATTTTAATTCATCTACTTTACATTCTTTAGGTTTAAAAGCACTCTCAGGTAAACTATCTTTATCTGCTTTTTTTATACTTACTCTGTCCCCAAAGTTTAGCTGAGGTTCTCCACGCCATTCACGTGTGTAAGCATTTGATATCTCGATTACCTCTCCTTGTTTGACATCGATATCTTTCCATGATGTGAATTGTATCGTGCCGCTTTCATCGCCTAGTATTCCGTAATGTATCTGTTTTTTTTCACCTTTAACTGTTACCTCTTTTGGGTTTATTGCGATAACATGTCCTTTGAGTTTCACGCTTTTCATGTTTGAATCTATATCACTTATTAGTTTACGTTCGTTTGATCCTTGGAAGCTGCTTATGTCTGTTTCTGATCCATATTTTTTAATTATTGTTTGTTTTGCTTGATCTATTGGAACTCCATAGTCCATAAATTTTTTTAATTCTTCTTCTAACTCGTTTTTTTGTACTTTTTTATCAGTGTTTTTGCTTAAAAAATCTAATATGTCATCTACATGTTCGCTGAGATCTTCTACCATAATTCAATATAATCCTCCCAGAAAAATTGAATGTGTTAATTCATATATCAATTTATGCTTATGATTAAGTACAAAATCTTTTATAATTTTATTTTTTTTATAATTATAACGAAAATTTAAAATTTTGTTGTGATAGTAACAAAATGTTAGAATATTTAACAACTAATTTTTTCCTGTTATAATCTATTACGAAGCCCTTATATAACTTTGAAAACATAATATATATTAGTCATCTAAAAGAGAGAGGTTTGATATAGATGATTATTTTTTATTTTTTTTTACCATACTATTAAATGCTGATAGATTTTTTTTTAGAATAATCCTTCTATATTTCCATTTTTGTCAATATCTATTTTTTCTGAAATAGGTCTCTCTGGCAAACCAGGCATTGTAGTAATTTTACCAGTCATTGGGACAAGAAAACCCGCTCCAGCAGAAAAACGTATTTCTCTAACTGTTATCTTAAAATCTTTAGGTCTACCCAGCAATGATGAATCATCTGAAAGGGAATATTGAGTTTTGGCAACACAGATAGGTAGTTTATCTAACCCTTGTTTTTCGCAGAGTTTTAAATCATTTTCAGCTTTTACTGTGTAAACAACTCTATCTGTTCCATACATTTTTTTTGCTATAATCTCAATTTTTTCTTTAACAGGTTTATCTAACTCATAAAGGAATCTAAACTCTGATTTTTTATTATGAATAAGATTGACAAGTTTTCCAGCTAGTTCAATACCGCCTTCGCCCCCTTCACTATATACATCTGCAACTGCAACAGGTGTATTTCTTTTATTACAATAATTTTCAACAATATCAATTTCTTTTTCTTTATCATCTTTGAAACGATTCAAAGAAACTAATACAGGTACTCCATGTGTTTCTATGTTTTCTAAATGTTTTTCTAAATTAACAAGACCTTTTTTTACATCACCTGATCCATGTTTTTTTAATGCACGAATACTTACAAGCATCACAACTGCATCAGGTTTAAGATTACCTGTCCTGCAGACTATGTTAAAAAATTTTTCTGCACCTAATTCTGAACCAAAACCTGCCTCTGTTATAAGATAATCAGCGAGTTTTAAACCCATTTTTGTAGAAATCAAACTATTCGTTCCATGAGCAATATTTGCAAAAGGACCTCCGTGTACAAATGCCGGAACTCCTTCAACAGTTTGCACAAAATTTGGTTTAATCGCATCCTTAAGTAGAGTGGCCATAGCTCCAACGGCTTTCAAATCCTTTGCTTTTATGGGTTTATCGTCATAAGTATAAGCAACAATTATTTTGCTTAATCTTTTTTTAAGATCTTCCAAATCTTTGGAAAGACAGAGTATAGCCATAATCTCAGATGCTGGTGTTATCGCAAAATGATCGGAATGCGGAACTCCATCTTTTGGTCCACCAAGGCCAACAACTATGTTTCGAAGAGCTCTATCGCTTATATCCATTACTCTTGGCCATACAATATATCTTTGATCTATATGAAAATAATCACCATGGTGAATATGGTTATCTAATAGACTAGCAAGTAGATTATGAGCACTGGTTATTGCATGCATATCGCCATTGAAATGAAGATTTATATCATCCATAGGTAAAACTTGTGAATATCCTCCACCAGCTCCACCACCCTTAACTCCCATTGTTGGTCCAAGAGAAGGTTCACGGATTGCAACAATAGTTTTTTTGCCAAGTTTAGATAAAGCCTGACCTAAACCTATTGTTAAAGTCGTTTTTCCTTCACCTTCTGGAGTGGGATTAATTGTGGTTACAAGAATTAACTTACCGTTTCTGTTTTTGTTTATTTTTTTAAAAATTTTAGGAGAGATTTTTGCTTTATAATCACCAGTTGGTATTATGTATTCTTTTCCTATGTTTATCTTGGAGGCAATATCATAAATGTTTTCCATTTTAGTGGATTTAGCAATTTCAATGTCTGATTTCATGGTTAAAAACCAGTTTAAAAACACAATGGTTTATAAGCTTACCGTAAAAAAATATTTTTTTTGATAGCAAATCTTATTAAAACGATTTAGATTTTTGTTTATTGTACTAGGTTATGAATTATTCAAAAATTATATTTGGGATGGTTTGTTCGCTGCTAATAATATTTTCTTTGTTTTCTTCAGGTTGTGTAGAAACAGTTGAAACTGCTGAAGAAAAAAAAATTGTTCAACGTGTTGGTAAATTAGTATTAGTTGAGCCTGATGCTAATGAGATATCAACTTTTTATGTTTGCATTATTGACCAAGATGGCGTATTTTATTATCCAACTGAGTTGAATAAAAAATTTGTAGAATGGAGAGAATTTGTTGTTAATGAATTGCATAAAAATAATCTTTCTGATCTGCCTATTTTATTTTCTGCAGAACGTCTAAAAAATGCGGAAATTGGTGATAAGATAGGTCGGCCTGTTAGATTAAGTTATTTGGAAGTTATAGCTCCAGTTCCAACACGTGATGCTGCGGAAATTTATGCACTTTTAGAAAGTTCCATTGCTGGTTGAATTTTTTATTTTTATTATAGAAAAATTTAAATAAATTTAAATTAATAAATAATAAAGCTATACAATACTTGAAGGTTTAAATTTATGAGAAACAGAAATATAATTATAAAATTTTTAGGTGTATCAATAATTTTCCTAATCCTTATATCATCATTAACAGTCAGTGGAATAAAAATCAATTCAAAACAAAAAAATACAGAAATAAAAATTCTAAGCACTTCAAATAATGGAGCATATAATGGCAATCTAAAAATATACATTGTCGAACCAATTTCAAGATGGAACATGTATGACAATGCTCCATATCATTTTGCATTAATAGATTTTGCATGTGACACCGATATTTCACTTAACTACTTAGAAACTTATCAGAATTCATTTACTTGGAATGGCGATGCAACAATGGATAATGTGATGGTAATAGCAGCTGTATTCAATTCAGAAAGTGAAATACAATACGCAAATCCTCCCGATGATAATCCCTATAATTCTCATCATGTCGATGCAACAGCAGGAGCAACACCAGGGAATTCAGATACAAACACAATAACTAATGAATATACACACACTGTTTTTATTGAGGAAGCAACAAATACAGGATGCCAACATTGTCCAGACATGGGACATAAACTTCAAAATATTTATGAATCAGGTGATCTACCGTTCTATTATGTTTCATTAGTAGGTGATAAAAATGATGATGCTAGGGATAGATATACAGAGGATTATAATGTATACAGAATACCAAAATGTTTTATCGACGGCGGAAAAAAAATGATAAAAGGCAGTGGACACAGCGAAGCTGAATATAGAACAGAAATTGAGAATTGTGCAAAAAGCGATGTACATGAACTTGAATTAACATTAACTGTTGACTCTAATGGTGCAAACAGTCTTTCTATGTATGTATCCATAAAAAATAATGAACAAATAAACAGGCCTTCAAAACCCTCGAAACCTTCAGGTGAAAGGCGTATCGCAAAGGATAAACTATATGAATATTCTACAATGTCGATGGATCCTAATGGAGATCAACTTTATTACAAATGGGATTGGGGTGATGGTACTTATAGCGAATGGATTGGTCCTTTTGAATCCGGTCAAAAAGCAACTGTTGAACATTCTTGGAGTATAGATGAAGAGTATCTTGTTAGAGTAAAAGCAAGGGATACTGATGGTCATGAGAGTTTATGGTCTGATCCTAAAGAGATAAAACTTTCACAATCTTTTACGTTTAATAACCCGTTTTTTGATTTGTTAGAATATTTTATTTTATTAATACAGAATTTGTTTAAAAAATAGAAGAAAAATATTTTTTTTTAACAAATCTTTTTTTCTACTTTTTCAAGTATCTTCTTTGTTTCTTCTGAACTTTTTTCTTTAATTTTTTTTATTTTACTGGTAATTTTTTTTACATATTTTTCATCTTTTATTGATCCAAGGTTTATTTCTACGTTTAATATTGCTGATTTTATTGCTGCATCTGCCATTATTGCTGATACGGCTGCATCGGTGATTGAATTCTGGTTTCCTTTTTCTGCAACAATTTTGGCAAGATCAAGTATTTTTTCGCAGGTTTCAGCTGTTTTAAGTGGTACTGATGCAGCTTTTTTGTATCCTTCCTGTATAGCTTTACTTCTTTTGTTTTTTTGATCCTCTGTATCTTTGGGCATTTTGAATGCTTTTATTACATCATTAAAAGCATTGGTGTCTTCATCTATTAACTTGGTTAGTTCTTTTCTTAGTTGTTCAGCTCGGGTAAGTGTTTTTTTGATTTCTTTTTCGTGTTTTTTGTATTTTTCCTTTCCTATTGTTAGGTTGCATACCATTGCTGTTAATGCTGTTCCTAATGCTCCACTTAGTGCTGCTACACTTCCGCCTCCGGGTGCTGGTGATGATGATGCAAGTTCTTTTAAAAAAGAGTCAATTTCCATTGTTGCAAGTTTTCCTTTTTCCTCTATCATATATTCTATTACTTTTTCATCTGGTTTAAAAGGATACAAATCTGAAAGTCCTAGTTTTTCGATTGCAAGATTTACTAGTTTTTCTTCATCTTTAATGTTTAGTTTTTCTTGTACTGCGTAGTATTCACCTGCTTTGGTGAGTGCTTCTTTTGGAATTAGTCCTACTATCTCACTACCTGTGACTTTTACATTGTGTTTTTTTGCTTGTTTTTTTACTTCCTCATAAACTTGATGAAGGTTTACTTTTTTGTAATTGAGTAGATTCATTGAGACCTGGGCTATGTTTTCATTGTACATCATACCACCGGCTTGTACTCCTTTGAATTTACCAGGTATTCTTTCTGGTTTTCCATCTGATCCAATTATTTTGTTTCCATCTTTGTCTTTTTTGATTCTTCCGCTTGTTCTTATTATTCCTGCTATTTTAGATGCTATTTTTTTATCTGAGGTGTTTAGGTTTATGTTATATGCTAGTAGTATGTCTCGGCATCCTGTAGCAGTTGCACCACTTTTGGGTACAAATTTTGCTTCACCAAAGTCAGGTTTGAAATCTTTGTTTTTGAATTTTTCTTCAAGTGCTTCGTATTCTCCTTTTCTTATGTTTGGTAGTTTAATGTTTTCTTTTTTGGTTGCTGATTTTGCATATAGAAATACTGGTATGCCAAGTTCTTCTGCCATTTTTTTCCCGAATTTTTTTGATATTTCTATACAATCTTGGTCGTTAACTCCTTTGATTGGTATGAAGGGGCATACGTCTAGTGCTCCCATTCGTGCATGTTCTCCTTTGTGTTTTTGCATGTCTATCAGGGATGTTCCAATTTTTGCTGCTTTAAAAGCAGCATTTAGTACTCCTTCCGGTGTTCCTACAAAGGTGTAGACTGTTCTGTTGAAATCTTCACCGGGGTCTACATCTAATAGTTTAGCGTTTTTTTCTGATTTTATTGCTGCTGAAATTGCATCTATAACTGATTTATCTTTACCTTCGCTAAAGTTTGGGACACATTCGACTATTTTTTCCATAAGTCTTTATCACCGAAAAATCTTAATCAAGAGTTTTCTTTTAACGGTTTTGGGAGAATTAACATGGTCACAGTTGATGTTTTGATAAAAAATGCAAATGAATTAGTTACTTTAAAGGGTTCAGAAAAACCTCGTGTTAAAGAGGAGATGAAGGATTTATCTATTATCAAAAATGGTGATATTGCTATAAAGGATGGTTTAATTTATGATGTTGCAGAGGATCTTGGTTATGATGCAGATAAGGTTTTTGATGCGTCTGGGAAAACTGTGATCCCTGGTTTTGTGGATCCTCATACTCATTTAGTTTTTGCTGGTAGCCGGGAGTTTGAACTTGATTGGAAACTAAATGGTTTTTCATATATTGAGATCAAAGAGAAAGGTGGCGGAATAGGTTATACTGTCAAAAAAACTCGTGAGAGTAGTACTGAAGAGCTTTATCATGATGCTAAAAAAAGACTTGATACAATGCTTGCGTTTGGTACTACAACTTGCGAGGCTAAAACTGGTTACGGCTTGGATGTTGAAACAGAACTTAGGATGCTTAAGGTTCAAAAAAAACTAAACGAAGATCAAGTTATTGATATTGTTTCTACTTTTCTTGGAGCTCATTCTATTCCTGATGATATGTCTGTTGATGATTATGTTGATATTGTTATTGATGAGATGATTCCTAAAGCTTCAGAGTCCGCTGTTTTTTGTGATGTTTTTTGTGAAAAAGGTTTTTTTGATGTTGATCAGTCAAAACGTATTCTTGAGGCTGGAAAAAAATATGGGCTTGTTCCTAAGATTCATGCTGATGAAATAGTTGATACAGGTGGAGCATCTCTTGCAGCTGAAGTTGGTGCTATTAGTGCCGAGCATCTTCTTAAAACTTCTAAAAAAGGAATTAAGGATATGGCTGAAGCGGGTGTTATTGGTGTTATGCTTCCTGGTACTCCTTTTTGTTTGATGATGAAAGAGTATGCTCCGGCTAGAGCGATGATTGATTCGGGTGTTCCTTTGGCTTTGGCTACAGATTTAAATCCTAATTGTTGGACTGAAAATATGCAGTTTATGATACAGTTGGGTTGTTTTAACATGAAAATGACGCCTGCTGAAGCTGTGTGTGC
>CAYLLH010000003.1:0-20462 GCA_964384785.1 uncultured Thermoplasmatales archaeon
TTGATAGTGGAGACATGAACACTATTTTTACAGAGTTATTTGAGTTGAAAAAAGAATTATGGTTATCAAAAAACAGATAAAGAGTTGATATAAATGAGATACTAAAAGAAAAATATATTGAAATAAAAAGATAAAGGAGAATGAAAAAAATATGAGTAAAAGTGGCGTATGCCCTAACTGTAAAAGCGAAGATTTGGAATACGAAAGCATAGATTTTGGAACGTCAGGAGAAGTTGTTTTTTATCCTGTAACCTGTCGGAAATGTGGGTTTTCAGGTAAAGAATGGTATGATTTAACCTTTACAGGATTTACTGACGAAAACGGAGATGATATAGATGTTTAGCGATAAAGAAATAGATTTTCTAATTCAAGGATTAGAACTATTGGAAGATGATTTTGATGTGAATTCAGAACATTACAAAACACTAAAAGAAAAAATAAAGCGTTGTTATAACAACGACATTTATGATTTGGTGAAAAATAAACGGCAGATACAAGAGGAAATCTTAAAAAAGATAGAAGAACTTGAAAACTACGGAACAGATTGTCATTGTAACAATAAAGAAAGAGAGAAATATACATATATCTTCTTCGGGGAATTTCCTGAACTCATTTCAGTTTGCTTAAATTGTGGGGGGAATATATATTGAGTTACAGTTACGAAGAAATGAAAAAGGTGCATATAAGATGAGTTGCAACAGTTATGAAGATTTAAAACGACACATTGGGCATAAACTTGTAATTGCCTGTTACGGAACAGAAGAAGAAAGAATAGAAGGCAACCCTGAAAACATAGCGATAGAATGTGAAACCTGTAACGAAGTATTACTTGATTTTGATAGGGAAATAAAAAAAAAGTTGAAATGTAAATATTGTAAAAGCACATTGGTAAAAAATGCAGATAGTGGAAAATATTATTGCCCTAATGAAATGTGTTTTTGGGATAACGAAGAAGATAAACGCTGGGATAAGTGTTAAAAATGAAAGAAAAAACTTGCATAAGATGTGGTTTAAACCCTAATTCCACTCAAAGCAAAGAACAACAAAAATGGGAAGAAGAATATATCGTTGAAAATAAAATGTGTAGTGCGTGTGTTCAGGAATTAACTGAAAACGAACAAGAAGAACTATGGAAAACGTGTGTAGATAACAAAACAATAACTGAAAAAGATGTTGAAATCACAGATGATGAAATAATCTGCGATGATTTATCAACTTTAAAAATGATTGTTGGAACATCATCAGTAGTTGGTAATCTACATCGATATGATGTAGAAAAAAAAGATGGTGTTTTTCATGTGCCGAAAGAGACTGTACGAAAAAGAATTAGAATACTAAAAAACAGGATAAAGAAAAACGAACATCATTTAAATATAATGGAACAGGTTTTGAACGAATGAAATGCTATATCTGTGAACGATTGTAAAGGAGAAATAAATTATGAAGAAGATTGATGATAAAGAAAACCCAGATGTGAAAGATTTTCCACCCACCTATGAAGATGAAAAAATAAGGATATGGAACACAGGAAAACTTGATTTAGACCTAAAAAAAGAAGATGTAAAAAAAGAACATGAGAAACATACTATTTGCATTGAGGATAACGAAGAAGTCAACGAAATACTGATATACCCTATGACAGACCCGCATACTGGACGATATCTAGAAGATTTTGATTTGAAGATTACATCTAAAATAAATCTTAAGACAAAAAAAGTAACTTTTATGTTGAAAGGTAGAACATTTATGTCAAAAAAGATAACATGTTCAGAAGGAGAATACAAAGAATTTATAGAAGATATAGAAGAACAGGATTTCTTTAGACTTATGTATGATGTTGAAAATAAACAGATACACACAAAAGAAGATTTACAAGTGGAGAAATAATACAGGAGGTATAAAATATGGACATAAAAGAATTTAAAGAATTGTTAAAAAAGAACCTATGCCCATTCTGTAAAAAAGAAATGAAATACTACGATGGTGCATTGGGATATGAAGCAATGAAATGTAGTTGTGGTCTGACAGTTGACCATAATGGAATACATTTAGAGTAAACAGGAGGAATAAAATGTGGAAGAAAAAATCAATATAACAATCTCTTAAAAAATGGGCATAAAAAAACAGAGTTTTTCTTGCATGACGATTTTTATGATGAAAAAGGAAATGCGTTGCAACCAAAAAATTAGATAAGAGAGGTTTAAAAGATGAATGAAGAAAAAAAATTAATGATGATGTCTTTCAGAGGAGATTTCAACATACATGATTTAAAAGAAAGACATCCTGAGATTTATAAAGAAATAATGCAAAAAAAGAGGTGGGTTTAAACTTGATAAAAGACGAAGATATGGAAAAAAGCCTAATTAAAGGACACATAGTCGATGTATGCACGATAGAAGAATATGTAGATTTAGATGGAATAGTTGATAAAATATATGCTTTTAAAGACTATTTCAATAACCGAGAGGATATTCAAAAAGCAATTCTTGGGATACTTACAGATTATCATAAACAAGACATTCCGCAGAGGGTGCTAGTTAAAGTCTCAAACAAGATAACCAATCGATTGATGGCATAATATTGGGTATAGAAATCAAAGAAGTTGAGAGGAAATCTAACATTTGCAACCGATTAGATTTTTTTTTGGTTTCGCCTATAAATACTATGTTAGATATGAAAAAATTGTTTGAACCAATCGTTGAATTAATCAATTCAGATAACAAACATGTTAGTATATCAGATTGCTATAACGAACTACCGATAAGTGTATGGCGTACAATGGAATCAAACCGAATCACAGGAATCACACTGAGCAAGGGACATGCACTAAAAAAAATGATAGAAAAAGGACAGGCGACATCAGTAGAAATCAAAATAAATAAAGATAAATATTTGATTAAATCTAAACATGATTATTTTAAAAAAAAGGCAGATATAATACAGTTTTTAAAATCGTTGAATTTAGAAGCGGAGCTTGAGTTGGGGCTTAAAGACTGTAAATCTTACCCAACTGATAAAAACTTGTTCGTCAATTTAAATGGAGTATGGTTAAGTTTACGAGCAGATTACTCTATGAATGATACACCATCATCGACAGTTAGAGGAGATTTGTCCATTAGACCTAGTGCTCCAGCAGAAGGCTCCAAGAAAAGGAAGGGTTTTTACAAAATTTTCTGGCAACACGAACACGGAATGCTTCCAGAATACAACTATAACATAACACTCAATGACATGGAAATAGTACCTGAAAGCGATATAATCGCTGAGTTGTTATAACAGAGGTAGATAATGTTTTTATAATGCTAACGCATTACATGTTTCTACGGTTAGATTTAGCAACTTAAGTTGCAAATCAGATGATGATGTAGGAGTGCTGAGATGGTGGATATACCTGAATTAAAAATAGCAAAACATTACATAAAAATGGTCATTGATGGCTACCTGAACTCTGTCCTGTTGACAAGCGAGGGTGGTCTTGGAAAAAGCTACCTTACGATACAGACTTTAGAAGATGAAAAACAGGACGATTATGTTTATTTTTCTGGACATATATCGCCTCTTTCTTTGTTTAAAATGCTGTATGATAATTTTGATAAAACAATAGTTTTAGATGATGTAGAACAACTTTTTGAAAGCAAAGTATCAATCGGTATTTTGAAATCTGCTCTATGGGAAGTAGGTGGTAAAAGATTGGTATGTTATGCCACTACCTCTGAAAAAGCAGATGATGTACCATGTGAATTCGAGTTTGAAGGCGGACTTATAATTCTGTGTAACAAGATACCTAATAAAAATGATGAAATAGTGAGAGCATTACAAAGCCGAACTTTGAAACACCATATAAAACTAACATACGCTCAGAAAATAAAAATAATGAAAAGAATAATAGATAATAGAACCGATTTAAATAATAAAGACAAAGAAATATTAAAAAAAGACATAGTGAATCATACCTCAATCTGTGTCAAAGATTTCAACCTTAGAACTTTAGAAAAACTAATTCAATGCTATAAATACAATCAGATTTCAAAACCAAAAAAAGAAAAACTGTATCTCACTCTTTTTGAAAACACTACTGAAGTTGATGAAGAAAAAATACTTGTTTTAAAATTGATGAAAAAATATAAAAAAACAAAGAAACAGATTAAATATTTTAATAAAATAACTGGAAAAAGTAGAAGAACTTTTTTCAGAATAAAAAAGAAGATTATGGAGGAATCAATCTAAGTCAACTACCACCCATTGAAATAGGTGGTCTCCTTGGAGTGATATTATGAAAAACTTTACTAGATTTGCCTCTAATTTCCAGAAATTCAAACTTGGAAAAAGTATAGGCATAGCAGAATCAACAAGTAGCCCCATATTCGAGGAGGTAATAGACCAAAGTATAAAAAAATGTCATATATTTGAAATAAAAGATAGTGTCAAAAAACTGTTGGCTTTAACTAAATGTCCAACTAAAAACGATGTTCTAAAACTACCATTTCCCATCATTTTTTTAGATGTGGATTTCGATGAAGAAGAAATGGAAAAATTAGGTATAACTTTAGGATATAAACAGATAACAGGTATCATAGTTGCAAGAGGGAAACTAGTATCAGGTAAGAACAAGGAAGAACTTGAAATATTGCAGAAACACGGGGTATCACCAGAAGAAATAGATGAATATTATAACTCTATGAAACCAGTCGGGGATGCACTACGGATAACTATGTGTAGTGAACCAGAAAAAGGACGTATATGGTTTGATACATTCAATGCAGATGTAAATATATATAATAAAACCTTTACTGTAAAAGTACAAACCAATAAGGACACAAATCCAAATGCAAGAAAATTTGTTCATCTTTTTATATTGAATTTTCTGAATTTTTTATACAACCCTGAAACCGAATGGAGAACAGTAACATATAGTAAAGAAAAAAATAAAAAAAGAATAGAAAAAGGAAAGACCCCGATACCGCCACGAAACATAATAAAGATAACAGGGGAACTTAAAAAATATGTTGATAAATTGGATAAGGATAAAAAAACATGGACATACAACTACCGTTTCTGGGTTAGGGGGCATTGGCGGACATTAAAGGACAAAGAATATTGGGGAGAAAAAGCAGGAACTAGAATATTTATCCCACCATACATAAAAGGAAAAGGAGTACTGTTTGGAAAAAAATACTCTGTTGAAAAAACAGACCATGTAAAAACAGTTGGCGAAAGATGAGTTAGATTCTGATGTATCTCTCATCCACCTCAAGATAGAAGATATACTTTTTCTGCTCATCCGTCAAAAACCTATTACGCCAAGTTTAGCGTAATGAAAAATTAGCCCTCAAAAACACTCACTTTTTTTATAGGCAAATATTTATATATAACATACCCATATATGTTTTTGTTCGAACAGATATCATTATAAGTTAAAATTAAGTAGTGTATACTGCTTAACATAGCGTATTGGTGAAATAAAAATGGCAAAGAAAAAAAAGAAACAGAAAGTTAGAAAACCTTTGAGCCTGTCCTCAGTTAAAAAAACATTTAACAATACTTTAGAAAAAGAATTCCAAGTCGAACCAGAAGCAATAGAAAATCTAAGAGATACACTCATAGAGATTGCAGAAATTATAGCGATAGACTCTGAAAAAATGGCAATTTCAAAAGGAACTAAAAGAATAACTGCAAAAGATGTTCACGATGCGACAATGATATGGCTGGAAAGAGGAGAGTGATAAGAATGGTGAAAGATTTTAACAAAGAAAGATACAACGTTCTGATGGAATACATAATAGACTGCCTTGAAAACGGTAAAACAGAAGAATTGATTGGATTGCAGACTTTGGATTGTGCTACACAATTCACAGGATATCAAGGCATGCAATCCCTAGTAAACGCATTACTCTCAGAAAGTGTAAAAACAAAATCAGAGGCAAAAGAACTAAGGAAAAAAATAGAAGAGGAGGACAGACCCGACAGCATAGCATTAACACCGATAAAGAAAAGAGAACTGAATCTTTTAGAGAAAGGATACGTTTCAATTAAAAGGATACAAAACATATTATATGGTTTGAGAAAACATTCTGAGGATATACAGAAATTATTAGACTATCAAATGCTAGAGATATATGGCAACAATACAGGAAATCCAACATATTTTAGATTAAACCCTACAATATGGGATACTACAATAAAAAAAATTCGCCAAAGAGACGGAGAAGAGATACAAGTATATGGCAATGCAATAGGTAAAGTAATAGCTATGGCAACACGAGAACGAGGTTTTAACTCATTAATACCGTTGATAAATTGTTATACCCATGCAAATAGTGAAGGCGAAATAACAAAAAAGGAATTTCTGAACAAATGTAGTTACCAGATAAGCAGACCTAAACGTTTTTTTATAAACATGGTTGAAAGAGATAAAATGAAAAACAAAGAAATCAGAGCATTTGTAGGATATAAAGAAGATAAATTTATAATGAACCCTAATGGGATAAAAGCTATAAGAAATTGGACGAGACTTGCAAGTAGAAGAGCTCAACAAAGGCACAATTAGAGGTTAATTCATTGGCCGGCCAACATTTTGATGGATAATAAAGTGATAATATGAAAGAAGAACAATTTAACATAATAAAGCCAGAGAAAAATCCTAATACACAAAGGAAATTAAAAGGAAAACCATATCAAGATATTCTAGAAAAAGTCAGAAGAATAGCATTGTATCAAAAGAGACATGCTATAACAGATGGGATAAAAGGATTTCTATTTCATGGGGATGTTGGTATAGGAAAAACACTTTGTGCCAAAACAGTAGCCAAAGATTTAGCATGTCCATTAATATTTGTTGATGGGGCAGATATAGCAAGAAAATTCTATGGTGAATCAGAATCGCAGATTGCTAAGATATTTGATGCTACAAACAAATATGGTTACTCTATCGTTCTCATAGATGATGCAGAATCAGTATTTCCAACTAGAGATTGGCAAAAAGGAGAAGCATGGCATTTCGCACAAAATAATGTATTTTTCCACCAGTTAGACAACATAGATACAAGCAAAACTATTGTCATTATAACTACCAATCGTTTTGATTTAATAGATAAGGCAGTAAAAGACAGATTATACGAAGTAGAATTCCCTATGCCTTCAAAAGATGTATTAAAAGAAATATCAGAATATAAATGCAGTCAATTAAAAATGGATACAGACAGTATGAACAAAATGATTGACGACAAAAAAATCAAAACAGTTCGTTCTTTAGAGAAACATATAACTGAAAATTATATTGAAAAAATTCTAAGGAGAACATAAGATAGGTTTGTGCAGCACCAAAATAAGGAGGAAAAATATGTTTATAATGATAACAACAACCAATCACAACATCTACGAATCTTTGAGGCAATGGTGGACAAAAACATCAAGACCATATGTTAAAGAAAAATGGATGCTCAGAAAATTAGGCCCGAAAACATACTTATTTGAACTCAACGGTGCAACACTTGCACTATTGAGGGATTTAAAAGAAAGATACAATGGAGACGTGATGATTTCCCTAGTAGAAATACTACATGGGGATTATCACTATCCAGAAGAAATATTAAAAGAGGTAAAAAAATGTCGAAACAACAAAACCTTTCTATCAAAGGAGACGCTGGAGAAACTAAGCAAAATAAAACCGAGATACTCACTTCGTTTGAACGAGAAATAATTGGAATAATAAGAAAAAACAAAGGTGCAGTATCTCAAGACGAAATAGAAAAAGAAGTAGATAAATATACAGAGGTAAAAAAATGAAAGAAGTAGAATTAGAACTATCAAATATTGGTGGTTTAAAAGGAAAACACAAATTCAAATTTAAAGAAGGACTGAACACAGTAAAAGCTGGAAATGCAGTAGGAAAAACAAGCCTTCAGAAAGCAATTGAATTACTAGGTATAGATAAAAACGATTTAAAAGGTAAAAAACACTATGCTAATCTTTTCGGAAGTAATACTGCTACAGTTAAAGCCACAGGAAGTATCGAATGTAACAGAAGATTTCGGATACATGAATCTGGTCAAGACCTTTTAGATGCAGGAGGACACCCGATAATAGAAACAGGTGCAGGACACATATCAGGTATTTGTTTTGCAACACCCGAGAATACTCTAATAAATAGACTGTTAGATGGAAAATCTATTGAGTCATTCATTGAACGCTTTTCAGACTCAGAACATTATGACACAGCAATAGATGTTTTAGATGATATTTTCCAAAAAAATGAAAGGAAACTATCTTCATACCAAGAAACAATCACACGTATAAATGAAACAGAAAAAACAATCAAAGAACTAGAAAAAGAAAAGACAGAACTAGAAAAAGAACTAAACAATCTACCACCAGTCGATAAAGAAAAAGCAATGAAAAACCAGAAAAAATTTGAAGAAACAAGGGAAGAAATGATTAAAAAAAGAGATAGAAAAATAGACAATAAAACTAAACTCAATGAGATAAATGACACCATAGAACAACTTAACAACGAAATAGAGATTGATAAAGAAGAAAAAGAGTCTTTAGAGAAAAGATTTCCAGAGATAGATAAAAAATTAAAAAAAATCGATGGAGAGATACCAACGATACATCACATAATAGAAAAATTAAATCTTAGAATATCTCAAAATGAAGATGATTTAAAAATAGCACAGGAAAACAAGACCATTAGAACAAAATATGGGAAGAATAATGGAAATGTTTGTCATGCATGCGGAAAACCTCTAACCGCAAAAGAAATACAGAAACGGATAGAAAAAATAGAGGAAGACTTAGAAGACGACAGAAAAGCAATTAAAAAACAAAAGAGAAAACTCAACGATATAAACGAGGAAAAAGAGGAACTAGAGAAAAAAGAACTAAGAATAAGTCGGTTAGATGATATAGTATCAGAGAAAATAGATTCATTATCACGGAGAGAAAGTGAAGCAGTTGAGATAGAAGAAAAAATAAAAAAATACAAAAAAGAAATCGATGAACTAGAAAAGAAAATCGAGGATATGAAAAAAGACAAAAAAGAATTCAAAAAATATCAAGAGAGAGATAAACTTGAAACACAGATAAAGGAAAACGAAAAAACAATAGAACAAAGACAAAAAAGATTAAAAGATTTAGAAGATAAAATCATAGACGTTGACAAGTTACAAGAAAAGAAAAACTTCTTAGAAAAAGCAGTCAAACATATGAAAACCAGACGCAATGAAGTAGTAGATGCAGTAAGAGTGAAATTCAACAAGATAATCAACAACCTGTACAAAAAAATGGGTTATAAACACATAGAACAGATACAGATTAACAGAGACTACACAATAACTATGACCAAAAAAGATGGGGGAAAAGAAGTTGAAGATTTTCCACTTGAAGCATTATCGGCTAGTGAAAGAGTAACTCTTGGAGTTGGACTTTTGATGATTGCTAAACAAGAATACCTACCGAACTTTCCATTCTTTGTATTAGATGAACTAGTAACATCATATGACCCAACAAGATTTGAAAAAATCAAACAATTCATCAAAGACATAAGCGACTATGTAATCATAACAGAACTAACCAAAGGAGATAAAATAGAGATACAACATGAAATCTAAAGGAGTTAAAGCATTTAAACAAGGGAATAGCATAGTAGTTGTTATTCCCTCTGCTTTTGCAGATGTTTTAGAAATAGGAAATGGAGAGTTGCTAGTTGCAAAAGTAAAGGACAAACAACTGATATATACTAAAATGCCATTCAAGGAGTGAGTGCTTCCACTCATTAATCAATAGTCTCTTTGAGGCGATATTTGATTTCTAATCCATTTCATAAGAAATCTGGATTAAGTATTTTAGATATTAGTTCGGGTTCTGCTTCAACAAAGAACTCGTTTCTACTATGATTTGGTTTCAAAATAACTTCTGGTGTTTTACCATAACATGTTTGAGAAACACCATCATATTTATATTGAAAAGGTATTCTATTAACTATAATATAAGAATAAACATCAATGAATTGATGTTCGGTTAACCGTTTCTCCTCCATCGAATCACATAATGCAAATTGTTACATAAATGTCTTTTCCCGCCCTACCCTCGACCTCTTATCATCTACAGCAAGACGTTGCACGGCCACCATATAATTCTCTTTTGTCTGGCATCTCAATTTTGCCTGCTCATTTGGACGGTCTTATGTGGCGTCTTACTGGCAGAAACAAGAGCCGAATATTACAAATATTTCACAAATATTTAACCATTTTTGGGGAGAATTCCCATTTAGGGAATGGGATAAGACAAGCTAAACTCTCTCTTCAAAATTAGTTTAGGTGTAAAAGAATAACACATCCATTTCCTATGATAATATATAGTTTCAGGATTAGGATGTTTGCATTTACAAACACACCCGTTTTTAGAAGGGATACTGTATCTGCATTCTTTACATTTTTCTCCGACACAGACTGGTTCTCTCTCACCACTATCAGACATGACGGGTATTATGTATCAAGTGGGACATATAAAAATCTAAGTAAAATGGTTACAAACCCAAAAAGGGAAAAATGGGGGAAAAAATTAAAAAGTATAAATATGTGTTACCCCATACAGGTAGTTCCGAATGGGGAAAAGTCAGATATTCTTTTTTTGAATATCTCTCCTCACCACCAACTTTTTCCCATTCGCTCCTTATTATAGAATTGAAATTCTTAAATATTATTTTGAGTTAGATTGCTCTCCCATCCACATCAACATCTTTTGCAACAAGTGACTGTAATAATTTTATGCATATATAAATTTTTGGAGAGAATCCCAAATCGCCCAAGAAACCTTTTTAAATGTTTAATTCATATTGTTTTTTCCCTTTATGAAAATAAGACGGATTTTGCCAATAGTTTTATTGCTTGTTGTGAGTCTTCTCTCACTTTCATATATCGCAATGGCTAATCCAACCAGTGATATGATAGTGGGTAAAACATCACTCAACTGTTGTGGTTCTTCTGGTTTGATTGTAGGAACTTTGTTAGTTGTTTTTGTTTTTTATTTTAGGAAAAAAAGTGATGAAGATGAGAAGGAGGATGAGGAAAAAAATTAAGAATATTTTTTTGTTTAACTTTTAAAAAAGTCTTTCTGGGCAGAGTGATGAATTCCGGCGATTCATCACTCCCCCCGTATCTTTACTCCATAACTTAAATATTTTATCCTATATATATGTTTTCCCTATGGAGTATATAATACTTTTGTGGGGGTTTCCCTTGTCACCCTCAAGTATTAATAGCTGTAACAATATACCAGAATTGGTGGTTTAAGATAGGGAAAGAAAATTTAGATGTTGATAAAATAACAGATGAAGTTTCTCAATGCATCATTAGAGGAGAGGATTCAGACAAATGCCTTAACGATGCAGTAGAGAAATATGACTTAGACGAACAAGACAAAGACTGGATGAAAAAAATAGTTGTAGATAAAAATAAATAAAATTTTTTAAAATCTTTCTTTTTGGATTTCTATTTTATCGACTTTAAGCAATGGCATAATAACACAATCTACATTATCATTAGCGAATACTTTGCTTCCAACAAGCATGTTACGTCTAAAATCGATAACTACTTTTCCATAAGGTTGTTCTTCAATCTGTGCTTCTTCTTCTTTTTTGCTGAAACGACCACGAGCTGTTTTAAGCATAACATTCTCTAAAACGAGAGCATTAGGCTGTCCAGCAAAATCATCCATTATTCTTTTACATTGAAGAGGTTCATCCTCATCTATATCTGGCATTATATATCCAACTCCGTGAATTCTAAAATAGGGCCTTCTTTGATACTGTAGACATCAAAAACATCTAAATCTTTATATTTTTGTTTAACATATTTTTTTGCATCAAAAAAGTCTTCTGCATTAAAATATTCATAGCAATGATATTTAGCCACGTTATCCAGACCGCCTTTATCAATCAAAGAACATGTAACAGGTAAATCTTTTTGTTTTTCGTAGAGTTCACTAAGATTGTTAAAAGAAATTAACTCTGGCCATTCTATTTTATATTCATCCATTTTTTTTTTGTTAACCCTCCAAGAAATCTTTAACTACTTCATCTTCACAATCTAGTCCAATCCAATGCATCCAAGGTTCATTAGTGTTGATGTGATAATCATGTATACTAAGAGAATCACATAAATCGGTTTCAGTTTGATGATGGAATAAACCCCGCTGGAAACCTGCTTGGAAATCAACTGAGAAATCATTGTCATCATGTTTACGTATCTCCATCACAGAGGCTTTAGTAAAATAATCAGAAAGTTTTTCATCAAGCTCCATTTTGATTTTGTCTCCTTTTTTATGAGTGGCGACAACATGTGCATCATCTGAACGGAAGGCATCTATTCGGTTTTCTTGTATTTTAATATATAATGGAGTACCTGTATTGGTTTTAGATTCAACTATACACATATCTCTATCTATTCCTTTGAAACCAGGATGTTTTTTACAGTCTTCAAGAAGTTTATCCATTATATATTACTCCCATGTAGTAAAAAAATCTATAACTTTGTCAAGTAAATCTTTTTTACGTTTAGGTGGATATGAGCAAGCATATGGAACACGACCATATCTATCAAGTTTATAGATGGTGTCATTTTCTTTACAATAATTTTTAACAGGTTTAAACTGTTCAAAAACAGGGTCTTCTGGCATATTAGACATGCCAATATAACACGCCTGTTCAATGGAGTCCCATCTTCCACCATGTTTTTCACAAACTTCAGCTGAAATAGAATACATTAATTTTTACAATATATTAAGAGTATAAATCATTTATTTGGGAAAATAGGGTATCATCCCAAGAAAACTTAATCATTGGCTAATAATATTAACAACTAATGAAACTCACAGCTGTTGGAATACTTTTGCTTTTTCTAGCTATAGGTTTTGCAGGAAACTGGATACCAAATCCAATAGGAAACAATATATCGCTTGAAGGGATAGATGACCCTTATGAGCCTATCTGTGAATTCCCAGATGATGACATGCCTGATGAAACATATAAAACAAATCTTTCATACATGGAAGAAACAAATCTGTATTATAGAGAATACTCCTATGTATGGATAGGAGAAAACATAGATACAGAACGAATAAGAGTTTTTATTAGAAATAACACACTCCATCACGTTGAATTTTTTGTGTACAACCAATGGATAGAGATGAAAGAATATAAAACAGAAGGTAACCATGTTTTAGTTAAATTCATGGATAACTCTCATACACCCTATACTTCACACAGTGAACATTTTAAAAGAACAATAGAATCAATGATACCTATATTTATACCGGCATTAATAGGGATACTACTGGTTATTGTTGACTACAAATTAATAAGATTTAGAACAAAAATGAGATTTCTTTCCACATCATAAGTTGCTACTTAAGTAGCAGACTGTTTTTCAGATAAAATTGTTTTTAGATATTTTTTTACATTTCTCAAGTAATCCTTTGTTTTTATGTACATAACATAGAAACTTTCCATCAATATTTATCTCATATAAATCATCATCTAACTTACTCGCATCTATATTAGTATCAAAAGTGCCATAAGATGAGCCACCAGACCAACCTCCACCTGAATAATAAGATGAAACTTGTAAAGAAAACTCATTATACCATGTACGTCTTAATTCATCATCTACAGCTGTAGCAAGTTTTCTATCACTCAACCAAATCAGCCTCCTCTTTTTTTTCCTCAATGAGATTCAGATTTCCAACCACTTTACAATCCCCTACGATAGCCCCCTCTCTATATCTACATATAATAGATTTTTTAGTAACTGAATCTGTTAAAATCAAATCACGTTCGACCTCATTATAGCCAAAATTTCCTTTCTCTTCAATATTAATCTTCAAATGATTTCCATCATAAGGTTCATAATGAATCCTTATAGGGTCAGGTCCATAATTCTCCGTTTTATTTCTTCTGTAATAATACCCGCCATCTATTTTAGAAGTTGTTCCCCCCTCTCCTGTATCTGAAGACATATCAATCAAATATTCACTAGTCATCTATTTTTTTCCTCCTTTTTTTTCAGGTCTATCCCCTACCAGATAATAGATTTTACCATCATAATCAGTTCCTCTTGAGGTTTTATTATTTGTTATAAACTCCCTATGTCCTTTGTTTCCCCCATCAACATAACCTTCAAATTTGTAAGGCGTATTACATATAACACGACCATAGTTTGCTGAAAAACCTTTTTTTCTAATTATGTTTTTTAGATTTGATAAGAAAGGTTTTCGGTATTTTTCCCCATCATAAGGATGTCTATAATATTTCTCAATAAAAACATCAGGTTTTTTATCATCTTCACGGTTACACCAACGTAAAACACAGCGACCAAGCCAATTATATTCGCCTTTCTCATCTTTTCTTTTAATATAAGCAATAAGATTATTGGCACGAATATCTGAACAGAAACCACACCCATCAAGACCTGGGTCTCCATAAGACCACCCTATTTTTTCACATGACTCCCAGGGTTGCCCAGTGCTTTTAGCAACAATGTCCAATGGTTCATCAGATATAACAATTTCAACAGAATCATCAGGTTCAGATTTAGCCTTCTGAGACATCAACACCTGCCATTTTTTATACAAATCAGGCTCCTTATCTATGAGAATACTTCCAAGTTTACGTTTACGTTCATCCCCATCAACCATATGATAAACATGTTTCAGATTTTTTCCTTTAAAATAATATCCATTTTCTTCAACCCAGTCTTTAATCGGTTGCCAAGGGTCTACTTTTAAATCATAGGTTCCAACAAGTTCTTTCAAAGGAGCATCATCTATACGTGTTCTAACAGCATCTTCAACAGCACCTTTGACTCTATCAAAATTATCAGGCGTGCAATACTCAAAAATACCTGTGCCTTTTATTTTATCCATATCCTCCTGAGTATAATTAAGATGTTTCATCAGTTCAGACCTATATTCAGATTTCAGATGAGGAGTATTCTGACATATGTTATCCAAAACAATTTTAGGTATGTCTTCCCCTTTCCTGAGTTTATCTAGTATTAATTTAACATGCTCATTGTAAATCCATTTAGTTGGATGTCTAGGATTAACTAATTCAGCAAGACTTTCTCCACGTTCTATGGCTTTAGAAATGTTTTCTCTAGAAACTTTTTGATTCTGATAAAGCTCATGTAGATGCTCTCCACGTTCTATGGCTTTCGCAACTGCTTTATCATTTAATTTGAATTTTTTATAAAGTTTATCCAATCCAAAACCATATTCTACAAGACGTTCTATATTAGAAGGATACAGTTCATTATCTTTATAAGAAAGTAAAAAAATATTTTCAATTACCCCAAAAGCCTTCTGGCTGTCATTAGAATCCAAATGATTAGGGTCAACATAATCCAATAATTGATTGATATGTTTCTCAGATATTTTCTGATTATCAAATAACTTATCTAACTCTTTTCCTTTTTTAATTGCTTTAGAGATACATTCATCAGAAAGTTTTACATGAGAATATATGACATCTAACGCAACTCCTTTCATCATTATCTTATTTATCTGCTTATCATTCAACTGAGGTTTAGCAGTAACAACAAAGTTGGAAATGTCAAGATTATTCTCGATTATATAGTTTATATGATTGTTAGTAAATCTTACATCACTTCTTTCATATAAAGCAGAAATTGTTCTCTCTACCCTTATATCATAAAGACTGCGTTCATCTTCATCTTCAGACTTATTGTTTTTAATCCATTCTAAAATGGATAAAACATGTCTTTTGTTTAATTTCTGATTTGAAGCTAAATCATTCAAATGTTTGCCTTTATCTATGGCTTTAGAAACCAACTTAGGACTCAATTCACGTTCAACACATGATAGAGATTGACTATAACCGTATTCATCTTTTTTAGGATTATAAAGATATCCCACAGATATGCCTCTGTCTATGGCTTTTTCTATCTGTTCATCGGTGAGATTATGATATTTAAAAAGATTGCCCAATGCCTCAGACTCAATTTTATTATCAACAACTGCATCCAATACTAAATCGATATGCTCTTTGGAAAGATGATAAAAATTATGCCTAGTATCCCTAGATGCCTTAAACAATGTAGCCAACACATGTTTTCTTTTTTCAGGAATTTCTGGAAGCGTTATAATTTTTTTAATCTGTGTATCATTTAAAATCTGAGATTCAACTAACGAATCGAGAAATGTGCCTTTATCTATAGCATAATCTATTAAATCAGAAGACAAAGTGTTTTTTGATTCATATAAACAGTTAACACTATTTTTATTATCAATAGCTTTCTTTATGTTGTCATCAGACAAACTTTGATTTTTATAAAGAGTTGATAATGCAATATTTTTATCGATTGCTTTACTGATATTATCTTGAGACATTTGAGAGTTTTCATACAATCTCGCCAATGCTTTAGACGAACCATATTCAATGACTTCAGAGATGTTTTCCTGTGGGAGATTAGGATTCTCAAGAATCAAATCATACTGTCTCAACAAATATTTAACTTGATTAGGTAAAAGATTTGCGTTTTTAAAAAAAATGTTTAAAAGTTTTTTCCGGTCACGTTGCATAGATAGAACTTTTAAAACTTGGAGTTCAGATAGCTCCTGAGTGGAAAACAGACTTTTGACAAGAAACGTGTTAATCTCAGCAGTCTCCAATATTTCAGTCTCTATAACATGGTCTATCTGTCTAGACAGCAACTTATTGTTTTCAAATAATTTAGTAAGATGCAGACCTAAATCCAATGCTTTATCTATTTGCCCAGTAGTCAACTTATGAGTTTCATACAAACCAGCGACTAAACCAGAATCTATAGCTTTATCTATCTGTTTTTCAGTTAGTTTTTGGTTTTTATACAAATAAAAAGTATCATCACCAATTTTTAAGGCTTTATCAACCTGACGTTTAGATAACTTCTGACCTTGATATAAACCAGATAATGCTTTACCATGCATTAATGCAGTATCCACATGATATTCATCAAGCGTCTGATGTTTATACAATGCATCTAAAAAATCTGCTTCTTTTTCTAAAACATCACGAGATTCAACACTTATATCTTCTTTTTTATAAAAATCAATTAAATCAATAGAAAATGCAATTGCTTTAGTTATCTGCTCCTCTGAAAGATTCTGATTAGAAAAAAGAGAATGAAGGTTGACACCAATATCTTCTATATCAGATTTTTTTCTTTTCAACTGAAGTTGATGTTTAAACTCTTTAAACTCTGCTTCCAAAGCCATATCCACAAGAGATTCATCAAGATTTTTAAAACGATATAACTCATCCAACTGTAATCTTTTATCAATAATTCTTTTTTTATTATCAGTAGAAACAATCTGATTAGCATACAGAACATCTAAACTATTTGTTTTACGTTCTATAGCTTCACGAACCAAAGCATCAGTTAAATCCTGATGTTTATAAATATTTTTCAACCATACCTCATGATTGTTGTCCATGGCCTGTAAAAGTTTTTTACGTGGAAACACAACATTAGACGCACACATCTCAGGAACTGCACCAAGAGGTATAGTAGCAGGTAGGCGTTCATCACAGAACTCATTAACAGATAATTCTAAACAAGCATCAAGTTCATCAACAAATTTAGTCCATCGGTCACCATTAGTTTCACAAATATCCTGATTAGACTCATAGAATAATTTATCATCTACCTTACATCCAACGCTATCTTCCCAGATACCGCCGTTGGCTTCACAAATTTTTTTGAAACTCATATCAATATTAAAAAAAATATAAGATTAAAAACAACTATAAATCTTACTGGGGAACTTCCCCACCATTCCCTAAAAAACTTATTAAAAACTATAACATATATTAAAAAAATAATTACTATGGACGAAGCACAAGTTTGCACAAAAATACAAGATACAATCAAAAATGGGACAGTTGAAGAAAGAAAAAAAATAGCATCAAAAACAGATATACCAGAGAGTTGCATGTGCAGAGTAGCAGGATACCTGCTAAAAGATAAAAACAAAGAAGTAACAACTACTCTTAAAAAAAACAATACACTATATACAGAATGTAATTTAGAACAAGAAAACACTTACCAGATAGAAGAATGGTTAGATGCAGATGCTAAAAAAGCAACAGTTGACTGCTCACAATCAACATGTGACATACCAGAAAGGATAACAGGAGAATTAGAAGCAGAAGGAGTAGACATTATTTCACTAAAAAACACAAACACAGGAGAAAATGAAATACTAAAAAAAGACAACTACATATTTGCTCCCGAAAAATTACTATGGTACAAACATACACCACATTCAATAGAAGAACATCTAAATGAAATAAAAAAAGGGAAATACATAAAAAAACAACTAAAAAAACTAAATAAAAAAAATATAGATTTTATTTTTGATGAAAAACTAACAAACCCAGAACTTATAGATAAATGGTATGACCTCTATGAAGAAACAGTTTTAAAAAAAGAAAGAGGAAAACAGAGAGTAGATAAAGAAAAACTAAAACATAGAAGTGATTTAACAGGAATGTACATGATGGAAGACAATGAACTGTTAGCAGGGATACTTTTAGAGGAAAACAAAAGAGCTGAACAAGGACGATACAACAGTGCAGCATATGGTGCTTTTTCACGAAAATACCCAGGTATATCAGATGTCATGTATTACAAACTAATAGAGAAAGCATTAGAAGACGGAGTTGACTTAACAACTCTTGGCATGGATACCAATTTCTATGGATACCACCTAAGCAATGGTCTATATAAATTCAAAACCTCACATGGTTTCACAGTACGACCATATCGAATACGAAATAGTTTTCATCATCTAAAAATACTAAACCCTGAAAAATTTGAAAACCCTTTTTGTTTTATAGAAACAGATTATGGAAAAAAGAAAAAAGCAATCAACAATGTCTTCTTAAGAGATGATGGAAGAATACGGATGGAAAACTATCATGCTAAAGACGGTATGAAACTATATAAAAACGGTGAACTAAAAAAGAGAACATATTTCAAACCAAAACACAAAGATTTTTTTCCAGATATATTGGATAATGAAGAAAACATACTTGGTATTTAATTTATTTTACAATTTTTTCCTTTGCATTTCTTTTTTTTCTTCTTTTTGCTCATAAAAAAAACACCAATAGGAGTGAGAGGACTCAGAGGAGACAAATCCTCTGAGCCAGTGGACAATCCACCTCTCTCAAGTCGTATGACTTACGATAGAATAATGAAAATGATACATTTAAACTTTTTCTTCGAAAACTTTAAAGTAAAAACCTGCATACATTTTCCCTTATGCTTCCATCACATGAAAAAATATTGAACCTACTTAAACAATTTCCACTTTCGATGAATTCTTTATGTCAGATTACAGGCTATTCAAAAGACGGCATACGTGGCAGAATAAGTGAACTCAGACACAGATACGGGTACAACATAGAAAACACAGATGGTAGATATGTTCTTAAAAAAAACAATGAAAAAAAAATAATAAATTATATAGAAAAAAATAATTTATATGGAGTTTTGTTAACTCCTAAACAACTCTCAGAAAAACTTAACATGTCTGAAAATGAAGTATTGAATGGTCTTGTAGACTTAATTGAAAAAAAACAGGTTATGCAACAACCAAAAAACAGATTCTACATCGTCAGATAGAGATTATTTAAACATTTCATCAGGTATGCAATTATATAACTCAGAACGAGTATTCACGTCTTTTTGTTCAGCACAATTGATATATGCTTTAGCTACCTCTCTAGCCCATCTTTTAGTATCTTCATCTTCACCTAGACGACCATCCAAAGCCATACCAATCTCATCGAAAAGACGGTACTTGGCTACATTCATATCAAAATACCATTGTTTATTCAACGCCATTGGATTAGGTACACCCATTGGAATAGAATAATCAATAGTTCCAAAGATACGTCTCTGTTGTTCTTCAGTCATAGAATGAGCAATACCCTCTTCACGTTTCTCCATCTTCCGGCCTTTCTCCATCAGTTTTTCCCATAATTCATCTTTTGCCATAAAAAATCAAACTCCTTTTTTCCTTTTTAATTTATACCATTTACTGTTGAGACTATTTATTTTTTCTTCTACATAACCCTCCCTGATAATATCGACAGACCTCCCTTTTTTACCAGAAACACCTAATATGACTGCATTAGCATTATCCATCATATGGATAGGAATCCAACGGTCATCTGAATCATCATCTAAATCCCTCATAAGATTAAGATTAACTCTATCCTGCATCTGAGTGATACGATTAAGAAGATTAAATTTACAAGTGTTCTCGCCATCATAGTATTCATCTATACAACCACAGTGAGGGCAAGGCATTATGAACACGTTGTTTGGTTTGAAAAAATTAAATATACTCATTTCTTTTTCCTCTTGAATTTCTTATCAAGGTCTTCACGTGCCGTT
>CAYLLH010000004.1:0-46500 GCA_964384785.1 uncultured Thermoplasmatales archaeon
TACGATACTTTTTTATCATAGTTTCATTATTTGTTTTTTTAGAAATAAAGCATGATATGCTCCAATAAAAAAGATAGAATAATTTTCTTGAAATTTGCTTTTTTGAAAAACATATTTTTAGGAGAAGATTAACTTATGAAAAAGAAACATCGTGGACTACTTGGTAGACTTCAACGTGTGAACAAGGAACAGTGGAAAGAAGAAGAGTTCACAGAGCTTGAATATGAACCAGTATCAGTAAAGGATCTTCTAACTGAGATGAAAAACATATCAGAGCTTATCATTGATTTGGGTTATTCAGCAGTTCTTTTTGATAACCAGGAAATAGCTGAAGAAGTAAAATACTTAGAGGTACGTATGGACAAACTCAACTATGATATACGTATGATGGCTATGATGGCAGCACGCGATAAGGATGATGCTGAAAAACTAGCTGGAATTTTGCAGGTTGCTGAAGCAGCTGAAAGTATATCTGATGCCGCGGGAGATATTGTTAATCTTCTTGGTGATGAAGAAACAGGTCCTATACTACCGAAGATTCTTAAAAAAGCTGATGAAAAAATTTACAGGATTCAGGTTCTTCCTGATTCTAAAGCTTGTGATCAAAAGATTTCTGATATAAATGTTGAATCAGAAACTGGTATGCGAATTATTGCTATCCGTAGGAGTAACTGTTGGATTTATAACCCTGAACCGTCAACATTGTTGAAGAAACAGGATTGGGTTATAACACGTGGGAATGATGAAGGATACAAAGAACTAAACAAGTACCTGCATGGTGAGTTGGAGGATTTGGAATGAAACCTGAGAAAGTTGAGGATATGGTTCTTGAAATCAAAGATAAATCAGAGCTTATGGTTGATTTAGCTTATTCTTCTCTTCTTTATGATAACAAGACTATTGCAAAAGAAGTTTATGATCTAGAAGATCTTATTGATGATCTTTATCAGAGTATTCAAAGAAAAACTCTTGAAAGAGTTCAAGGAAAAAAACTCAGTATCGATAATGCTCTTACAATTCTCCGTCTTGCTGAGTGTGGTGAGCAGATTTCTGATGCAGCTCAAGAAATAGCTGATGTTGAACTTCGTGATGTTGAACTACACCCAGTTCTTAAGGAGAGTATTCAGGAATCTGATGAGGTTTTTACTCGCGTTCGAGTAAAAAATGATTCTGTTCTTTGTGGCAAAACACTAGGAGAACTCAAGCTTGAAAGTGAAACAGGTATGTATGTTATAGCTATGCGTCATCAGAATCGTTGGCTTTATGCTCCTGGTAAAAACACAAAAATTGATCCAGGGGATGTACTTTTTGCTAAAGGCCCTGATGATGGTGAAAAACATCTTCAAGCTCTGGCTTCTGGGAAAACTAATGAAATATAAAACATTTTTATAAACATACGAAAATTTTATATACTATTTTTTGTATGGGCCGCCTCAATAGTTTCATATGGCCTGGGATGAAGGGTTCAATATTTTTTTAAGGAATTTAAATTCCTTTCATCTATATTACCTCCCTCTTCTCCCACTCTTAAAAAAAATTTTTTTAGGAGCAAAAAAACCCTAAAACCCGGGCCAAAAAATAATTTTTAAACTAAATCTTTTTTGATTCAACACCTTCAATAACACGAGCACCAAAAGGATCTACCCTGCAAACAAAAACACGACCAAAATTTGATAAAATCTTACAAAGTTTTTCTGTTTCACCCCATGCAAAAACAGAGTTACCAAGCATGGACATACTAACCAGGCCATATTCCTTAGCTGCATCCATAGCCTTTAAAACTTTACCAGATGCTAGACCCGTGTTTCGAGCGAAAGAATCAGACAGATTAAAAAAAGATTCAACATGAGGACTATTAAGGATTTTATCTGTACAGTTTTTTCCTTCATCCATTATTTTTTTAGTCTTTGAAGAATCAGATAAAACTTTTTTAGTATCAAGTCTTCTACCCACCACACATAATACAAGATCACCCTGACCAGGTATATGCTCAACTATACCCCATGGTGGAAGACCAGGTTTTTTACGTATTTCAAAACCACCGAAACTACTAGCGATAACATCCCCTAGACCAGTTCCAAGACGTACTTCAGCAAAATGAGAAGCACGCAATGCATCAGTATAAGAAAAATCAGTTACTTTAGTTAAAGCAAGAGTACTACTTAATGCAGCTGCTGCACTCATTCCAAAACCCTGACCTAATGGAAGACCAAGCCTAGTTTCAACTTTTATATGAACAGGTGTGGAACCCAACAAATAACCCAGGGCTGCTCGGATAACCTTAAAATCATAACTTTTGTTGTTAACAAATATCTCAAAAACCTGTTTACGATTTTCATTAACAGTGACTTTTGATATAGCACCAAGTGTTAGATTTACACCAGCACCACGTGAACCAGTACGAAAAACATCTGTTTTATGATAAAAAGGTTCAAAAAAACCAGTTATATGACCCGGGGCATAACCATACGCTTCAACATTAACCAAACTTTGAAATCCTCCTAATAAATCATAGTTTCTCCGAAATTTTTTTTAGTAAAAAATCTGCTAAAACATTTTTTTTATCTTTTTTATAAGCTATTTCACCATGTTTACTATAAACCCATATTTCATTTTCAGTGTTATCTAAACCCTTAAATGTATTTCCAACCAATAAATCAACTTTGTTTTCTTTGATAAAATCAACTGCTTTTTTATCCAATACTTGTTTATTTTCCTCTAGTTTAAAAGCAACAATAAAAGAATCCTTAGCATTATCCCGTAGTTTTCTTATAAATTTTGCAGCAGGTTTTAAAACAATATTTGTTTTATTATTCGATGAAATCTTACCATTTTTTTTATCAACACTAAAATCTGACAGTGCAGCACAAACAATTATAACATCAAATTCTGAAACAGAATTGTTTTCTAAAAGATCAAAAAGACTATTTAGAGTATTGAATCTTTTATTTTCAATAAAATCAGGCGGTGTTTCTTTACTTTGTCCATACCAAAAATCTATATTTGCTCCCTGGTAAAAAGCATTTTTAACTAGTTCCACAGCTGTTTTTCCACTACTAAGATTCGTTAAAACACGTACATCATCAACAGGTTCAACAGATGAACCACCAATAACAAGGATTTTTTTGTTTAAAAGTTCTTTTTTACATGTTTCACGGAATACAAATGCTTTAATTTTTTCAACAGAAGGCATCTTAGCCTTATTATCAGAAAGAGAAGGATTAACAAAAATTATACCATTTTTTTTACATTTTTTAATATTTTCCTGTAGTATTTTATGATCATACATAGATCCATGCATAGCAGGAACAATTATTACTGGTATTTTTGATCCAAGAGCAGTAGTTGCAAAAGTTGTAACAGGTGTATCATCTATTCCATGAGCTATCTTTGAAATAGTGTTAGCAGTACATGGACAGATCAACAAAAGATCTGCAGATTTTTTGGTTTTTCCACAAAAAGAAACATGTTCTGTTTCACCAGTCAACCCTGTTATTGGTTTGTGACCTGTTGCAAACCATAGACTATCAGGATGAATAATTTTTGAGGCATTATCTGTCATAACGGGTATAATGTCTGCTCCGTGACGTATGAGTTCACGAGCAAGTTTAACTGTTTCCACAGCAGCTATACTACCTGTTACAGCTAAAACTATACGTTTATTTTTAAGAAAACTACTTTTTGTGCCTCGTATATCATTTACTGGATGCATCTAATCAAGATAATGAATAAAAAAGAATGGATTAAAAAACTTTGTATTATCTGACAACTAAAACTGAGCTACTGGCATGTCGAACTACTTTATCTGTAACACTACCAAGTAGGAAACGTCCTTCTTTACCGTATCCCTTGTAACCAACTATGATTACATCTATTTGATATTTTTTTGCTGTCATAAGTATTTCATCAGCAGGATCACCTGATTCCACTGCGATATCTACTTTTTCAACATCATCTTCTATTTTTTCAACTATTTTTCCAAGTGTTTTTACTGCTTTGTCTTTAAAACTACCTGATTCAACTACTGCACTTAGATCAATTGTTGGTAGAAGCATTTTTGTAAAAGAAGATTCTGAAAGTTCAGCAGGTATAACCGTTAACAAAACTACTTCATCATCTTTATCTGCACATTGTTTACATAACTCTACTGCTTTCTCGGAAGCTTCTGAACCATCATAAGCAATAAGCATTTTTTTCATAGTATATTACACAAATCTTTGGTAATACATAAAGGTTCTAAAACATTTCGCAAAAGTCAAAGATTTATAAAAATAAAGAGATTTTTTAAAAAAGAAAAAAAGAGGAGTTTTTTTTATTTAGAGTTGAATACCGAGTTTTACAAGGAGAGTTTTTATGAAATCCATTAGTTTTTCTAAGAGAGTTTGTTGAGTATCTGATTCATCATCTTCTGTGTTGTCTGAATCTTCTTCATCGCTGTCATCAACTGGGTCATCAGGATCAGTATCATCGTCATCATCAACCGGAACCTGATCGTATTCCAATAATTTGACAAATTTATTGTTGTAAGATTCGGATTCAAGAAAACCTACTCCCATCTGGTTTTCAGTATCCCATGGAGAGATATCTAATATTTTAGCCATACTGGAAATTGTGTTGACATCCTCTATACGCCATTCTCCAAATATGCCATTATCTACTTTCCAAAGACAAGGAAGACCATCATATGATGGGTTTTCTACATAGTTGTCTAAATTAGAGATTCCTATCATATAATCGATAATTGAATAATCCATCTTTTTATCTATTTCTTCCATAACATTTTCTTTATCAGCAAAATAAAAATCTTTATCAGCATATTCACCAGTACTATACCAATTTGCTACTCCTTTTTTCGGATAGATATCATAATCAGGCATATCAGTTGAAATCTCATATATTTTGTTTTCTGGATTGTTGTTAAAAAGAATTTTAATTCTTTTATCATAGTTGAAACTACTTATAGGATTAAAAGCACAAAATGGTTTTTTATTGCCATTGGGATCTTTCAAATATAGTGGAAAAATATGATGTTTAGTTTGTTCTGTATCATCATCTAATAAGGTCCAACTTTCAAAAGATTCTATCGGGAAAAGTTCATTGTATGGTACTTCATCATCATTATTATCTACATTTGACTCGAAAACATTAAATTCAAGTATTATCTCATGATATTTTATAAAAATCAAAGGTATATCAGGGACATAAGTTACAACATTCAATGGAATTTTATAATGACCAGGTTCTAAAGTAAACGGTTCACCATTTAAAGTTTCACGAACTCCAAAGCTTAATATTTTTCTCCCATTCCTATCAACAGCTGATTCTCCAGATAAACTACCAAAATTATCTCTATCGATATCAATCATTGGAAGCGTATAAGGTACTATTGGGCAAATATCGCCATGCCAATCTGCTACAACATCCCAAGGTAAAGTAATACCATTTATGCCTGCAAACTCCTTATAGAATGGTGAAATGTAACTTTTGACATCTGATTCACCGGTAGATGCTGAAAAAAGTGTAAAATGCGACACAGGAGGAGTACTGATTATTTCACCTTTTTCATTTACTGCAATACGGCCCATATCTACGGAAGTTATTGGAGGATTTGTACAGCTTGAACCAAACATAATTGGCATTTTTTCAGGTGTTTCTTTAGACCAATCTACAATTGAATATTTTCCTCCAGCATACTCAAAAGATTTTCCTTCCATATTTGGGTTAGAGTAAAAACCTTTTTTAACAGTGAAATCATTTAAGGTATAGCCGCCTTCACCATCAGTTGTTGGGAAATCATTTAGATAGATTGGTTCTTGATCATTTGAATATGTTCCTCCAACGTTAAACTCATATTTGTAACCCTCGGGAGTAGTAATACTAACAGGTGTGTAACTATATCCATAATACCTAAATCCAAAATGTTCGTTTTGGATGTTTTTGATATCTCCATAAGTGTTATACCAACCTTTAGAACGCAACTTAGCTTGAATTAGATGATGATCATAATTATCATCCCCTATTTTTAATGACATAGTTCTATCGAAATTGATATCTATTTTACTACCTGCTGGGCTGCCATCATGATTAGATCCTGCAGGATGATCTTCTGCAATTATTTCATGACCTGATTTTTTCATATTAAGTGAATAAAGCGAGCAACATTCAGGAAAAATCCCTTGACCAGGATCATCTATTTCAACATTCATTATAGTATTATCTTGTTCATAATTTTGTCCTGCGTTAAACATATCTAAAATTACGGAGTATCTGCTGTGTTCATATCCTTCTTCGCAGATATCTCTGAGAGATTGATAACCTAAAATATTATATCTAAAAGAGGGGCCTTGGTTTGGATCTGACCATATGGTAATTTTTACAGGATGAACTGTTTCAGAATTTACAGGAATAATATGCTTTTCATCACCTAAGGTATTAGGGCCATAGCCTGTTATAGCTACTTTAATCAATCCAGTATAAGAACCAGGTTTTAAATTACTAGCATCGATATTTATAATATGGGTATTTGAATCTACACAACTGGATTCTTTTGATTTTACCATTTCAGAATCAAATGTCAACCAGTCAGAATTTGATTTTAGGATATAATATACTTTTCCTTCAGTATTGGTTATTTCAAAAGAACTTTTTTTAAGTGTGTTAGTATCATGGTTTTCTACCATTGGACTAAATTCTAAATATGGTCCGGGATGTTTTATGTTTTTTAAAGAAATCCCTGTTTTAAATAAAAGGGGTTCTTTCATATTATCATCTTTAAAAACTATTTGTGTATCTTCGTTAACTTGATTGCTATCATAAGAAAGGGTATTTAAGTTAAAGTTTACATCTTCGTTTTCGAGTAATTCAATTTTATTGTTACCAGATGTTCTTGACATAGAAACTAATTTATTATTTCCTTGAAAATCTGAAAAGGAATAATACACTTGACTTTTATCAGAAATATCGTCTAAATGATTGTTTTCTGATTTTTTGGATATTAAATCTAAAAAATATTGGATATCTTTTGATGTTTGTTTTCCTTCTTGATCAGAAATATCAGTTTCTTTTTCGTAACCTGTAGCAGGTATAATTATTGATGATACCAGAAAAATTATTATAAAAAAAACGATGGCTTTTAGATTAATATATTTGTTTTTCATCTATAATTCCTCCTTACAAAACATAGAATAAGCCCCATAATATATAAATTTGTTTATTAAAATATATAAATCTTTTGTAAATAACACATAAAATAAACAAAAAAATGAATAAAGAAACAGTTATTTACAAAGGTAAGAGATCAAATCAGACAAGGGCATACCATCATCCCAACGCATAACAAAATTACCAGAACTACTTAACTCTAACTTTGGAAGACGACGATGAAGAACACCAGCTACACCCTCTAAACCTTTCATATCGATTGTAAAAAAACGCCAGGAATCACCACGTAAACCTTTAAGACGATAAGCATAAACAGGAAGGGTTTTAGTTTTCTCACAAATCGAAACCATATCTTCAGCTTGTTTCTGAAGTTTACCAGCCATACTACTAAAATGAATAGTTTTACCATTACGGCTTTTAACCTCTGTAAGAAAAGAAATATCCCCTCTAACTGCTACAAGATCAACACCCAATGAACCAGCACCACGAATCACAGCAAAAGGTTTTTTACAAATAAGTGAATAATTATCTTTCTCAATAGTAGAACAAGATTTTGTAACCTTATCAATAAAAACTTTTTCTCCTTCAAGAATCTTTTTTAGTTCTCGTTCATACTGACTAGCGGACATAAAACTTTATACAACAAAAGTTAAACACGGCGAAAGATTTTAATGTTTTGGGATACTTTAATATCAAAACAAAAAAACCAGATCAGCCCACAAAAAAAATATATTTTTTTCATGGGGAGGTTTAAAAAAAATATGAATAAGGAAGTCATAGTCAAGGAAGCAATGAAAACCAATATCGCAGTAGTCGAACATAATACATCAATTCGTAATGCAGCAGTTCTTATGAAAAAAAGAAAAGTCGGAAGTGTAATAGTATTACAGGAAAAACATCCGATTGGGATAATAACAGAGAGCGATATTCTTAGAAAAGTTGTAGCTGAAGGAAAAAACCCTGATGATACAACAGTTGCAGAAATAATGTCTGCACCAGTTTTGATTTGTGAACCCTATGTAACTCTTGAAAAAGCTATGGATAAAATGGGTAAATGTAACATTAGACGCCTCCCAGTTATGGAAAACAATAACTTGATTGGTATAATAACAGAAAGAGATATCCTTAGAATTTCACCGGTTCTTCATGAAATATCTAAACAATGGCATGAGATAACCGTTAGAGATGAAACATTTTATAAACAACAAGTTTTTTCCGGAAAATGCGAAGATTGCAATACTCTTTCAGCAAATCTTAAAAATGTAGACGGGCGTTTACTTTGTGAAGATTGTATTGACGCGCTAAAATATGAATAAAAAATTTTAAAAAAACTTAGGGAAAAAATAGGAGAAAACATTTGTATGAAAGTAGAAGATGTAATGACAAAAGAAATAATAACAGTTGATAAAGACCAGGATTTAAAACATGTGTTAACATTGATGGAAAAACACGATATAACAAAAATACCAGTGTTGGAGGAGAAAAAAATTGTTGGTGTAATAACAGATAATGTTATCGCATATAAACTGGGTTCGATTAGAAACAAAGGTATTCCTGCATCAAGAATGCATGCATCATCTGTTGTAGATGATAAGTTTGAAAAAACTGAACCAGAAACAGAGCTTAAAAATATTCTTACAAAAGTAGGTGAACCCGGTCCCACTATGATAAATGTTATTAAAAATGATGAACTTCTTGGTGTTGTAACAAAAGCTGATTTGCTTCCATATGTTGATAGCAAAGAAAAAATTAGAGCAATTATGAAAAAAGATGTACACACAGTTAATACTGATGATCGAGTGGTACATGCCAGACGAATTATGATTGATAATGATATCGCTCGTATACCTGTAAAATTTGATGGGGAACTAGTGGGTATGATTTCTGATATGGATATTGCTTTTGCTTTTGCAGATTTGAAAGATTCTGTGTCTCTTGGTAAACAGAAACATCATCTTGATAAGTTACTAGTTGAAAATGCTATGAAAACACCAGCATTATATATTTCTCCGGATACCGCTATTAAAAAAGCATCTGAGATTATGCTTGAGAATAATGTTGGATGTTTACCTGTTGTGGACTCAGGTAAAATCGTTGGGATAGTGACAAGAACTGATCTAATAAAAACTATTTCTTCTTTTTAAAAGCTTTTAAATAACCTTTTTTATTTCTTTTAAAAACATGGATAAAAATATTCCTTCTGATAAACAGGTTTTGAGTAGTTTAAAGAGGGTTTTAAAATCTAATCATGTGATAGGTTCACAGAATAAACTTAAAGATCTTGTTGATAAGGATTTAGCAGAAAAAATAAGGTCTGAAATTGGTGTGAGTCCTGCTCGTCTTAGAAATCTTGCTATTGATTCTGATTTTGTTAGAATAGATATTCATAGCCGTGAAGGTGATCCTAAAAGAATTATGTATAAATGCCCGGTTTGCAAGGGGAATCTTAAACGTGTGAAAAATAAGACTATTTGGGGTGGAAAAGTAACTATTGAGTTTCAATGCCTGGTTTGTGGTTATTGGACGGGTAAAAAAAAGCGTATTCCTACTCGTTATGTTTTTTATCTAAAAAAATAAGGTTTTTTTATTTTTTTTAGGGTTTTATCGGTATATTTAAATAAGCGGTAAAACATTTCTATTTTTGCGTCATTAGTTTGGGATGTGGATGGGATGAATGTCCGTAGACGGTTTACTTTACTTGGTGTACTGCTAGTTGTTCTAAGTGTAACTATGGCAACTCAGTATGCTACTACCAAGATAGGTTATTCTTTTGGAATAGTGCATCCTAGTGATGCTGATATTCGTTTTATTGCTTCAGATAATTCTGCCTCAGATAATAAAAGAGTGCTTAGAGCTGAGAATAATGCTACTAATCCAACTTTAACCATTGAGTTGGGTGATTGGATGCCTGATTCTGAGAAAAATTATACAGCGGCTTTAGGTATTGTTAATGAGGAACAGTTTGCTGTTACTATTTCTCATTGTACAATTACTGGTACTGGTTCAACTAATGTTAGTGTCTGGGTTCATGGGGATAGAGATGTTGATGTTTCTACTGAGCCAGCTGCTAATAAGTTTTGTTTAGTTAGTGATGGTGTTTCTCAGACTTCTTCTGGAGATACTGCTTGGGTTTTAGCAGCAGGCGATAGTGATTCTAGTAGTATGAACGGTGGAGGAATTGCTACTGATTGGGATAGTACTTCCCAAGTTAGATATACTACAGATGATACTAACGCGGATAATTCTACTACAGATTTTGTTTGGGTTCAGATTTCATTAAATATTCCAAGTAATGCTCCTCCTACTGCTAGTGCTACTGGTACTATTGAGTTTCATTTCAGAGCTGCTACCTGATAATAAAAAAAATTTCTTTTTTGAAAAATATTATATTTTTTAGTTTATCCTATGTTTAATAAAGTTATATATCTAACAAAAACACAAACTATATATATTTTGGTATATATTAGTGTTTTTGGATTTAGGGTGGGAAATGCCTCTAACAAGGAAAACAAGGCTATCTGGTTCTAGTATAGTTATAAATATTCCTAGTCAACTTGTAGAAGCATACAATATAACCAGTGGAGACTATGTAGAAATAATACCTATGCAAAACAACGAAATAAAAATCAAGAAAATCAAACCAAAAAAACAAAGGAGGAAACAAAGCTGAGAAAAAAAATATTTTTTCTCATAATAACAGCAACAATAATCACAATTTTGGGCGGCATAAACAACAATTTCCTATACGCTGTAGAAAAAACAGAAACGAAATCGGGATATAGTTACTCAATTATTAATCCTCCATCAATAAGCTATCCTTATCCAGAAGATAATTCAACAGAAATAGATTTGCAACCAGTATGCAATATAACAGTATCAGATTCTGATAGCAACACAGTCGATGTATATTTCTATGAAAATACAACAGGTTGGAATCTAAGACAGACAAACAGTAGCGTAGACGTAACTACACCAATTAATGTTATATGGGATAACTACTCAAATGCAAACAACCCTGGAACAAAATATTGGTGGAGTGTAAACGTAACAGATGGAACTCTTTGGACAAACGCCACATATTGTTTTACAACAAAAACATAAAGGTAATATATTCACAAATATATACAAAAATGTGTAATTGGGATGGGATGAAAAGATTCAACTTAAACTAAAAACATTAATTGGAAACATTATCTTCATAGCTATCCTACTTTTAATAATAACAAGATTCCTTATGATATGGACTGGAGGAAGCTTCCCCGTAAACCTTGTATCATCAGATTCTATGAACCCAACATTAAATGAAGGAGACATATTAGCATGGACTCCTACAGAGATCGATGAAATAGAAAAAGGAGACGTCATAGTTTTTAAAAGCTATGTACACTGGCCAGATGAAAAAATAGTAGTACACAGAGTAACAGATATAAAAAAAGATAGTTTTGGAAACAAAGTACTTGAAACCAAAGGAGATAATAACAAATACACAGATCAAGAAGGACCACATGTACCAGAACCCTACATAAGAGAAGACCACCTTATGGGTAAAACATTATCAATAGGAAAAACACCACTTAAAATACCATTTATAGGTCAAATAGGAATCTGGATACAACAAGGAATACAACAACTTTCTCAACCTTCAAACTCAAAAGGAACACTACCCTTAATCGGAATATTTACACCAATGATAATAACAATAGCGATATTTGTAATACTTATTTTTACTATACCAGAAAAAAACAAGACATTCAAAGAAAAAATAAAATATAATATTTTTGGACCAAGAACTGCTAATCTTAAAAAAACATTTATATTATTCCTTATAGCATATTTAGCTTTTTTTTCATTAATACATTTATTTGCACATGATTCAAATACAGCATCTGTTGGAATAGAAGCAGAAAGCCCAAAAACTTCTTTTGATCTTGGAAGAGTAGAAAAAGGAAAAGAATCATTCGCAAGGCAACTACCTGTTATTAACCCAGGTGTAACCAAAGTCAAAGGTATAACCTATGGAACAGAAGAACTCAAGGATTATATTAAAGAAGAAACATTTGAACTCAAACCAGGTCAGTCAAAAACTATACCTATCAAAGCAGTTGCATCAGAAGAAGCAAAAAAAGGTGGATACCAAGGAAAAATAATGGTATACTCTTCACCATTCTGGATAATATTTTCAGATGAACAAATCAAAAATATTTATAATTTCAACCCAGAATACGTAATACTAACTCTTGACCTAATAACATCCTTGATATTAACAACTATAACCCTTACCATAATAACAGCGTTAACATTAATCGAAAAACAATACAACATACTATCAACATGTCGAGCATGGTGCAACCCTAAAAAAATATACATAAAAAAACAACAAACCCAGAAAATATTAAAACTAAAAACAAAAACAAAAAACAAAATAAGGAAAATAACTACTTTTTTCAACCTTGAATTATTAGATGATAAAATAGAAAAAATAAATAAAAAAAATATTTCAAAGCCAATAGCAGCATCACTAATCGCAATACCATTAATATTCTACATAAATAATGAAATAACCGCAATGATAATATCAGCAATACTTTCAGCAGTACTAGCTTTTTTCATAAGTTGTAAACTCAGAAAAAAAATAATTCTATCAAGCATCATAACACTAATATTTTTTATGATAATTCTAACAGCAACAAAAGCATTAACAATTATAAGTTTAGAAAACGAAATTCTAAATAATTTTACTTTAGTAACTGGAACAATAGGAGTATACATGCTTTTCATAGGAATTTTGATGATTCCTATCCCAGTAACAGGATGGTTTATATCAAGATTAATCCGAAATGTTAATGAACACAGAAAACCATTGCTTATGCTGGAGAGAAAATGTGACCTATAAAACAACAAAAAAAAAAGTTTTTTTTGATGTTTTTTATAGGGGTTTTAGGCTAAAAGAGGGGTAGCTGGATGCAGACTCTAAAAGATGAGGAGAAAAAAAAACCTTCAGATGATGAGATAGGCAATAAAGTAGACTCTCTTTTTATAAAACAAAATAATTCTTCAAATAATAAAAAAAAGAAAACAAAAATTGGAATAAAACTCCCAAGATTTAAACCAAAAAAAAAGAACAAGCAGATAAAAAAACTTAAGGAAACTGAAACAAAAAACGATGATTTTTTAGAAACTAAAGAACCAGAAGAAAACAAGGAAACAAAAAATAATTCAAAAATAGAAAATATATTTACTAACAACAAAAAAACAGAGATAATTAAAAAAAATATGAAAGGAAAACCTGTTTTCTTAGAAGACACAGGTGAAAAACTAGGAATAGTTTATGATTCAATATATGATGAAAACAATAAATTAATGGGATACCGGATAAAAGATGCTTCTTCAGATGCAGTTCTAAGTTTCCCAATAGATCAATTTGATGAGGATAAAAAAGGTTTGATTTTTATACCAAGCTGGTACACAAAGGCTTTGAAAACTGTTGAAAAACTTGAGTTTAAAGATAGGGTTTCACCTGAACTTACAGCTCTTCTAACCGATGATGAAGAATACAACAAAGAACTTTATCAGGTTTTTATTAAACATGACAGTGAAATGGCTGATTTCATAGATGAAACACTTACCCTTAAAGAAATGCTTCATAGTCATCTAAAAGTCTTAGAACGTAAACGAGAAGCTATAAAAGAAGATCTGATGGATTTAACTGAACGACGTCTTATAAAAGACATTGATCGTCGTGAATTCGCCGAAGATGTTATGGAACATCGTAGAAAAGTAAACATTTTAGAAGTAAACATATCAAAATGTAAAAATCTTCTTAAAAGACTTGAAGAAACATCTTTTGGAGTACTGGGAAAAAACTTGATACTATCAGAAAATATTGATTTCGAAGAAACCAACAGAAGTATTTTTGAAGAAAAAAAAGTAGAAGAAAATCCTTATAAAGAAAAATATTTGAATTTAAGAGAAAAATTTGAAAGTTTAGAAAATCAGTATGATGAACTTAAAAACTCTGTAGAGAAACTAATTAAATAATTTGTTCATTTAATTAAAAAAGGTTAATAATTGGTATTCGTATTATCATTTGTTGGAGAATACTTAACGAGGTTGTGAGGTACAAGTAGAATTAGAAGGGGTTTGGATGACTTGATAAAAAAACAATCTTCAAGTTTATTGTTTAATTAGAGAATGGTAGATAAAAAATGAAAAACGGGTTAGATGATTTTAATGTTAAAAAAGATAGAAATTCCTTAAGTGCAGAGGAATATAGTAAAAATGACCCTGTTTTTTTTGTTAACAATAGTGGAAAAGTAATTGATGCAAATGAAATTTTTTGTAAAAAACTAGGTGTTTCAAAAAAAAAGATTATTGGTAAATCTTTAACCGATATGGATTTTTTATCTGAAAAGGGTAAAAAAAAGGCTGTTAGAAGACATATATCAATGTTGATAGGTAAGGATTCACCTTATTATGATCTTGAAGTTTTAGATGATGATGGAAAAACTTTTTCTTTAGAAATTGAAACTAAACCCCGTTATATAGATAATAAAAAAGATGGTGAAATAGCTGTTATAAAAGAGTTAACACCAATAAAACAGAACCATACAGAGGAACTAAAAACAACTCTTAAAAAACAAGGATCATCTGATGAAGATTTTTTAAAAGCATTTAATAACATCAGAGAGAAAAGTAGAGAGATAAAAAATCTAAAGAAACAATTAGAAAAAAAATATCAGAATGTTTCCCGAACAGGTTTTGATTTAAATAAAGTAAATCAGGATTTAAATTCATCTCGGATGATTCTTGATGAAAAAAAATATGAAATTAAACAGTTAAAGAATCATTTGAACAATTTGGAGCAAAAAATTGCTTTTAAAGACAAACAGATACATAGTTTAAAAGATAGTCTGGATAGATTTCAGGAGAAAAACATTGAACAAAAAGATTTTCTTAGAAGTTTTGAAGAAGAAATCGAAAGAAAAAATGAAGAACTTGAATCGAAAACATGGATTTTGAAACAAAAAGAAAAACAGGTAGAAGATCTTGAAAACGAAATTGATCAAAGAGATAAACAGATAAGTAGAATGCAGCAGAGTTTTGAAGAAAAAAATAGTGATTTTAAAAAAATTTATTCAAATCTAGATAGTTTTGAAGAAAAACTTAGAACTCTTCAAAAGGAAAGAGATATAATTCAAAGTAATCTTGAAAATAAAAATGATGAAATAAATAATTTTAAACATGGTTTAAAACAGAAAGATTTACAGCTGCAGGATTTAAAAAATGAATTAGAAAATTTTAGAAGTCTTTTTGATGAAAGACAAAGGAAAAACCGTAAAGAGCTTGATGAAAAAGAAAAAGAAATTAAGGAAATATTGAAACTATTAGGAAGAAAAAGAAACGAAATAGAATCAACGATTAATAAATTAGATTATAAAGACAGAAGAATCGGAGAGCTTGAAAAACAGGTTTCTGAGATAAATGATTTTCAGATGATGTTAAATGAGAGCGCAGATCAGATTAACATATTAAGAGATGAGATTGGTTCAAGGGATAATATAATAGAAACTGTAACAGGTCAACTTAATAATCAACAGATGAAAATCTTGCAGAAAACAAAGGCTGTTAAAAACCTTGAAAGAAAGATAAGTGAAAGAAACAATGAATTGATTGATTTAAGTCAGAAAATAATTGATATAAAAACAGGTTTAATTGAGAATCAGAATGATTTAAATAAAAAAATAAATGAAAACTCGATTCTTAAAAATCAGATTGAAACTAAGGAAGAAGAAATAAATAGACTTAATAGTCTTTTAAACCAGAAAAGTAGTTTTTTAGAAAAAAAACAGAGTAAGTTACAAGAAAAGCTTAATACCAAAAGAGAAGAGATAAATATTTTATCGGAGAAACTTAGAGAGAAGAACAATATTGTTGAAAATCTTAAAAACAAGTTAGATGAAAATCATTTTGAAATCTCAAAACTACAATCTGAACTACAGGATGCTTCTTCCTTAAGTCAAAATAGGGTCGTTGAACTGGAACAAGATTTGGTAAATAAAAAAGAAGAAGTTGAAACACTTAAGAAAGAATTAAATCAAACAACTCGAGAACTTGAAGGAAAAAACAATTATATCGCTGAGATACAACATCAAGTGAAGGATAAAGAAAATCAGTTAGAGCAAATAAATGAGATTTTAAAACAAAAAGATACAATCATTAGTCAGAAGGATACAAATATTGAAAAATATTTAGATGAACTAGATTACAACAAAAACCTGGTAAAAAAGATAGATCAAGAACTAAGAGAAATAAAAAATGAGTTATTTCATAATCAAGTTGAAATTCAAAACAAGGATGAAAATATCGGAAATTTAAAAGAAAAAATCAAGGAAGCAAATTTACAGGTTTTATCAAAAGAAAATATTATTGACCGGTTAAAAAATAATTATTTTGAAAAAGAAGATGAATTCAATGTTTTAATTGATCAGATTGAGGATTATAAAAGAAATGTTGAGGATAGAAACCTGATTATTGGAAATCTACAGAGGGTTTTATCTGAAAACCATAATAATTTATTCGAAATTGAAAATAAGAACAATATTTTAGAAAGTAGGTTAAACGAATCTGAAGGATTACTTTCTACAAAAAATAATATAATAGATGAGTTAGAGGAAAAATTTCAAGAAAAAAACCAAGAAAATGATAAACTATTATCTATCATTCAAGGAAAAGAAAAAGACATAGTGGTAAACAATGTTCTTCTAAATAGACAAAAAGAACAAATTTTGAAAACAAAAAACCAACTAAACTCCAGTTTAATTGAAAACCAGGATTTAAACTCTGAATTACAGCAGAGAAATGATATTATTAGACAACTTCAACAACAATTATCAAGCAATCAGAATAAAATGATTGAGATTAACACAAACAACTATGATTTAAAAAATGAACTAGAAAATAAAACATCTTATCTAAATGAGACAAAAGATTTAATTGATAAAAAAGAAAAAATCATTCAAAAACTAGGAGAAAAACTAAAAGAAAAAAACATTCAAAACAATGAAATATTAACATTAAAGACTCAGAAAGAAAACCTTATAGATGAATTAAAACAAAAAAATAGTATTATTGATAAATATGGTCAAAAACTAAAAGAAAAACACCTACAAAACAATGAATTAGAAGAAAAAATAAAAAACACAATTATTGAAAAAGAAAACTTTACAGAAGAATTACAGCAGAGAAATCAGATTATTTCAAATCTTCAGAAACAAATGACGGATAACCAATTTTCAATAATAAACAACAATAATTTAGTTGAAAAACTTGTAACAGAAAAAAATGATTTGCATACACAACTAAATAACAAAGAAAAAGAACTAGAAGCAGAGAATATTTTATTAGAGAAACAACAGAATCAGATAAAAAAATTAACTAATACAGTTGAAAATATAGATTTTGAAAAAAATAATTTAGTTGAAGAAATTCAGCAGAGAAATCAAATAATATCAGAACTGCAAAATCAACTACATGAAAACCAAGAAAAAATTTTTAATGTTAACTCTTTCAATGATACTCTTAAAAATCAACTACAAGAGTTGAATAATGATTTAACTCAGAGAAATCAAATAATTGCTAATATAAAACAACAATTAACAGATAATCAATTCAATGTTAAAGAAAAAAACGATATCATACAAAATCTTGAAGAAAAAATAGGTGAAAAAGATAGATTCATTGAACAAAAAAAGAAGCTTTTAGAAAACAATATATCAGAGTTGCAACAAAGACAAAAAGAAATAGCATCTTTGGAATTGGAACTTCAAGAAAAAAATAGTTTATTAGAAGAAAACATTTCAAATCTTAAAAATAAAGAAGATGAACTTAAAAGTATAAGATCTGAACTTGAAGAAAAAACATTTTTGTTAGATACAAAAAATAAAAAATTATTAGATGAACAGAAAAACAATCAGATTCTAAAAAACAGATTAGAAAAAGAAATAAACAAACAACATCCAGATATAAACGAACTGAAAAACTTAAAAAATAATCTAGATGAAACAGAAAAAAAACTACATGATACTCTAAGAGAAAACGTTGAAATACAGCTTAGACTAAAAAACACACAAATTGAAGCTGAAAATATATCTAAAGAATTAACTAACAGAAATAATTTAATTCAGAGTTTACAGAAACAGGTTTTTAATAATCATAAAACAATAATTGATGTTAACCAAGAAAAACAATTTTTTGAAAAAAAATTCAAAGACGCTAAAAATGATGTTGAGAAACTAGATCAAGAGTTAAATCTTAAAAACAGGGATTTAGAACAACTAAAAAATGAACTCGAGTATCGATTTAAAGATATTTCTAAAAGATCAGAGATTATAAAAAAACAAGAAGTTGAAATAGGTGAAATCAAAAACAAACTAGATAAAACTCTTTCAAATTTTGAAATTAAAGAAAAAGAAATCTTTAGTTTACAAGAGAAACTTAACATTAAACAAAACGAAAATGATTCATTAAAAGATGAAATCAAACAAAGAAATTTAATTCTTAAAAACTTACAGCAGCAGCTTTCAGAAAAACAATATAATTCAGTTGAAAAAGAAAAAATTGTTAATGAATTAGAAAACGTTCTTCTGAAAAACCAGGATGAGTTAGATTCTTTTAGACATCAACTTAAAAATAAAGAAAATGAGTTATCTCAGATAAAAACAGAGTTTGAAAATCAAAGAAATCTTCTTTTTGAAAAAAATAGTTTATTAAAAGAAAACAAAGATAAGATAAATGTTTTATCTGAAAATCTAAAAAGTATAGAATCAGAGCTTTCTGAGAAATGTATGGAGTTACATGAAAAAAACCTTGAGTTAAACAATAAAGAAGAATCAATTTTTGAGTTAGAAGAGAATCTTAAAGAGAAAGATCAAAAGATAAACTCTGTTAAAAAAGAAATATTAAACCTACAAGGTCTTCTTCATAACAAAAATGAAGAATTAAAAAGAAAAAATGATAGAATACTTGAAATGGAGAAAATAAGAGATAGGATAGAGAATCAGATTTTTGAAAAACAAAACGTTTTTGAAGAAAATAAGAAAGAATTAAATGAACTTAATTCTGAACTTGTTAATGTTAAAAACGAGTTATCTGTTAAACAAAAAGAGTTGGAGTTAAGTTGGGATGAAATAAATAATCTTGGTTTAGCTTTAGAAGAAAGAAATCAGGAAGTAGAAATAAAAAACCTTGATTTGAAACGTAAACATGAAGAACTTGAAACCCTTGAGAAAAGGATGCATGAAACCAGTGAGGAAATAAATAAAAAGAATTTGTTACTAGAACAAAAAAGTAAGGATCTTAAAAATTTAAAAACTGTTTTTCAGGAAAGAGAGAATAGTATTGAGTCTTTAAAAAATGAGTTGGGTGAACGTAATAAAATAATTCAAGGTATAAAAAATCAGCTTGTTAGTCAACAGAATCTTTTAATGGATAAAACAAACGAGTTTAGTAGAATAAAAGAAGAATTCAGTGTTAGATCAAAGGAATTTGAAGAGAAAAAAGTTGAGCTTGATAGAAAAGAAAACATGGTTAAAGCTCTTAGAGAGGGTTTAAATCAGAAACAAAAGGATTTGGAAATAAAAAATGAATCACTTAGTGAGAATGAAACTCTTATTAAGAATCTTAGAGAGAATTTAGAGGATAAATTATCTGTTCTTAAAAATAAAGATGAGGAGTTGGATTTTGCTAAAAAAGAACTAGATGAAAAAACTCATCAGTTGAATAAATTTAAATCGGAACTTGAAAACAGAAGAGAAGAAATAAACAATATTAAAACTGATTTAACAGAGAAAGAAAAACAGTTATCTTCTAAAGATAAAAAAGTAGAGGAATTAAATACTAAACTTGAAGAAAAAATATCTAATATTTCAAAAATTCAAGAAATGGTTGAAAATAAAGATAAGCTTATTTCTGAGATGAAAGAAAAAGTTGATGATAGTAGTGTTTTTGAAAAAGAAATAAAAAATTTAAAAGAACAATTAAATAAAAAAGATAAAAAGCTTAACAGTATTAAATCAGAAGTTGAGGAAAAAGATCGGGAGGCACGAGCTAGTCGATCTGCTCTTAACTGGCTTAAAAATGATCTTGTTAAAAAACAAAAAGAATTCGATAAAATTAAAACAGAGCTTGATCAGAAATCAGATGATCTTAATAAACTTCAAAGTGAGCTTTCTAAGGAGGACTTGCAGAGTCTTAGAAAAGATTTAGCTAAGAAACAAAAACTTCTTGATGAAAAAAACAATGAATTAAAAAAGAAGGATTCAGAGTTTAAGACTCTAAAGAAACAAATGTTAGAGAAAGATAAAAATTTAAAACAACAGAAAAACAATCTTAAAACAAGAATTGATGATATAAATAGACTTAAAAACACTCTTGAAGAAAAAGAAAAAATTGTGAGATCTAAAGATGAGCAAATAGAACAGTTAAACCTTGAACTTGAACAGACTGAACTTGATTTAAAAAGACTTGAAAGAGAAACTTCTCTTAAAACAAGAGCTGATATGTCTTCTGAGGAATGGGGGGATCAACAACATATTTTTGAGCCTCTTGAAGAAAAATTAGAGATGGATGATGAACATATTCATACTAGACGAATTGATGAGGAAGAAGAGGAAGATCTTTAAAAAAAAAATAGGTTTTTTTTTATAATTGTACAAGGTTTTTCATTGGAAGGGGGGCCTTTAGAGTTATTTTTTTATCAATACCTGTTGAGGGAAACATTTGAAGATTGAGTGTGTCATCTTTTTTCATGTAAAATTCTGTTGGTAGTTTGATTATGATGTATCCCATATCTGTGTTTTTGTTAAAACAATCATATTTTTTTATTGAATTATCTTTATCATGGGTTGAGATGATTGCGAAAGTGTTTGTTGTTAGATTATTCCATATTGGATGGTTAAATATTTGATTATTCTCAGATGTTATTTTAGCAGGTTCTTGTGAATAAGAAAGAATTTGTAGGTTTTTTCCATTGGATATCTTTATTGTTATTTCTGATATGTTTATTTGTTTTGATATTAGTGGTTTTATCATGATTGCTATTCTTTGTATTTTTTGATTTCCTGGCGGTCCTTGGTATTTTCCTACTCTGTCTGTTATTTTTAGATACGTTGTGATATCGTCTACTGATTCATCGGTTGCTTTTTGAAAAATTTCTATTAGATCATTTTCTGTTTCATCATTAGTTCCATCTATATCACTTGATATGACTGTGAATGCGGTTAAACTGATTAATAGTATTACAATAAATAGTATTATTGTTGATATTCCTAGTCTTCCCATGTATGTCATTTTTTTTTCACTTTTTGTTTTTTGTCTCTGTTGTATAACTGGGAGTACTATTTATTTAAAGATTTTTATACATTTGTTATCATTTTATACTGTTTTTAAATATATAGCATTGTTTTTTGTAAAAATGTCTTTTTTGGCATTTTTCTTTTTTGTTTCTTAACCGGCTAATCTTTATATACTGTGCCATGACAACACTTACCATGTAAACGCGTACCATGGTTTAACCACCATGGAAACGAAACGGAAGGAAGTGAAAGGAAATGAAAAAAAAATATATGGAAAAACTAATTGGAAAATACTGCAAAATTGTCACCAAAGAACCAGGTGACAGTAGAGCAAGTGTAGTAAGCGGCACAGTAGAAGACATAGACTACGAAGACGGTTTTATTTTAGTAGACTCAGCTCAAGGATTAGGATGCCTGAGCATAAACACCGTCATAGCGATAAAACCAGGACACGCCAAACCAAAACATCAAAAAAGAAAAATAAAAGCTGAAGAAACAGCATCCATAGGTATCGGAACCTTAATTGTTTTTATAGCAACCGTTCTAGTTGCAGCAGTCGCAGCCAGCGTCATAATACAAACCAGTGAACAACTACAAAACAGAGCCTATGCAGTAGGAAAACAAACCATAAGAGAAGTCAGCAGCGGTGTAAGCATTATAGGTATGACAGGATATACAAATGAAGGGAAAACAAAAATGGAGTACCTAGCAATAAGTTTACGGCCAAGAGCAGGAAGTTATGATATAGATCTAAACGAAACACTAGTTTATATAGAATATGACAACCTAACAGTACTATCATTAGATTACGCAAATGATGATGGTGTAGATGAAGATGATTCCGGAACAATAAGCGCAAATGTTTCAGAAGATGGAATATTCCATACTTTAAACCACAGCTACTTAACATCTACAGTTTTTGGAGCAATAGCAGTAAGAGACTCAGATAAATCAATAGTAAACAGCTATGGTATGGGAACAAGTGACATGGTGATGATAATAATAAATTTGACAGCATCATTCTCAGAAACAAATGGACTTGAACCCGGTGAAGAATTCTATGGAAGAATAGTACCTGAAACTGGAGCAGCAGGAATCTTTATGGTTAGTGCCCCTAACGCATTTGATCATAGAGTCGTAGATCTATAAAAGAAAATAACAACAACCATAATTATTTTCTTTTTTTCTAATCTTTATTTTTTATGTAATTTTTACTCTTTGACTATTTTCATACTTTTGTATTTTTCACAGCAAACCTTTTTATAACAAATTTTTGAAAACAGATACCATGAAATAAATTATCACGGCAAAGTCTGTCGTGAGAAACGAAACGAAACGGAAGGTGATCAAAAGATGAAAAGGTGAAAGAAGTATGAAAAAGAAATATATGGACAGATTTGTAGGCAAGTATTGCAAAATAGTTACAAAAGAACCTGGCGAAGACAAAGCCAGTGTAGTCACAGGTATTTTAGAAGATATTGATTATGAAGATGGTTTTATTTTAGTAGATTCTGAACAAGGATTAGGCGCACTTAGAATAAACACCATTGTGGCAATTAAACCCTCAAGTAAGAGAAAAAGAAAGATAACCCGCGAAGAAACAGCATCCATAGGAATAGGAACCCTAATTGTTTTTATAGCTCTTGTACTCGTTGCTGCAGTAGCAGCAAGCGTCATAATACAAACCAGTGAAAACCTACAAAACAGAGCCTATGCGGTAGGAAAACAAACCATAAGAGAAGTCTCAAGTGGTGTACAAATAGTCGATCAAATAGGATATTGTAATGAAGAAAAAACAGTAATTGAATATCTAGCGATAAGTGTACGACCAAGGGCAGGAAGTTATGATATAGACCTAAATGAGACACTAATCTATTTACAATATGATAACCTAACCGTGTTATCATTAAAATACCATAACGGTACAGATTCGGTAATATCAACTGTACATGAAGACGGAGTATTCCACACCCTTAACATGAGCACCCTAGGAGCAACAAACTTTGGAGCAATAGGCATAAGAGATTCTGATCTATCAATACAAAACACATATGGTATGGGAAGTGGTGATATGGCAATGATAATAATAAATTTGACAGCATCATTCCCAGAAACAGGTGGACTTGAACCCGGCGAAGAACTACTTGGAAGACTTGTGCCAGAAATAGGAGCAGCAGGAATATTTCTTGTAAGTGCACCTAACGCATTCGATAACAGAGCAGTAGAATTATAAAAAAAACCATTAGGAATAAAAAAAACTTTTTTTTTATTCCTTTATTTCATCTATTTTTTTAACTATAGCAATATGAGCAGTTTTACCATTCAAATTAGTTGGTTTAAGATCAACATGTAAACGAACTTTTTTATTATCTTTAGATCTAAAAGTCGCCTCATAAAATGAAACATTTTTACCATTCAACCTTTTAAGAAAATATTTCTGAAGTTTTGAATAATCACTTGGAATAATTAAGTTTAAAAAATTTTTTCCAACAATATCAACATCTTCATAACCTAGAAGTTCTGAAAAACTATCATTAATTTTTTCAATCTTACCTTTTCTAACCAGAAAAGCACTTTCATTTATATCTTCAAAAAAATCTACTTTAGTATTTGATTTGAAATCTTTATCAAATTCATCAACAACCTCCTTTGTTTTAAAAAAAGAAGGTGAAAGTGATTTTAAACCTGTCAGATCAGAAAGATTATCAGAAAGATGTTTTTCATCATTAACTAAAACTCTTCTCCGATATTCCAATTCCTGTTCCAGATTTTTTATCTTATCTTCCTTTTCTTCAAGTTTACCAAAAATATCAGAAACTTTTTTTAAATCTTCTCTAGACGAACTAGAACTAAAAATAGGTTGTTTTTCTATTTCAGATGTCTTTGCATAAGAGGATTTTTTATCTGGTAGAAAATTTTTAGGGGAAAAAAATATATCTGGTTTTTTTAAAGCAGTAAAATCTTTGTCATAATCTTCATAGAACTCTTCTTCATTATAAGAATAAGATAAAATATGTTTATGATCTATAAGTAAAACAACAATAAGGCAGAAAAAAATAATGTAATAATATATATTATCAAAAACTATATTTCTTGAAGTTATAACTATACCGGTTCCGGTTAGAAGAGCGATTGTAAAAACAAAAGAATAGATTAAATTTTTTCTTGTAGAATGAAAATGAAGATAAGCTTCAAATATTAAAAAAACTAATGAAATAAATAAAAGCTGAAGTTTTTCTAGGCCTGAAAGAAGATAAAAAGGTGTTAAATTAAACATGAATTCTGGTTCAAAACTTGTTTCAAAGAAAAAAATAAAAACAAATTTAACTGATATAAAAAAAGCCAGAAACATAAAAAAATAACATGGGAAACACCAAGGGATACGTTTTGATTCATCCGTTACCATATGAATTCCGTTTCAAAGCCCAAATTTCTTTTCTTCTTTTAATACAAAACATTGCACCCATGATACCAAAAAGTAACGCTAGAAGTGTTGGAAAATACTCTGGGATCTCATAAAAAAAAGGATCGTTAAACCAGGGAATAAATAACTGATTATTACTTCTTTCTGCCTCCGGTTTTTCCATAACAGGTGTGTAATCGATTTGTGCTGAAGCATCTTTTGAGCCTTCTCTATCTCTTACAAAAACGTTTAATCGTGTAAACCATGTTTTGTTAAAAACAAATAAAAGTCCCATGTCACATCGTTGATCAACTGTTAACTTTTTATGAGAAGGATAAGAACCACATTTTCTAATATTGAGTAATTGTTCGCCATAATTTTGTTCAAACTCATCTATTCTTTCCCATTTTTCTTCATTTTCATATTGTTTATATAAAAATCTTGCGATGAGTTCATCGTTGTCTTTATCCACGAGTTCAATTGTAACTTGAAGAAGATCCCCCCATGAGTTATAATCAGAAATATTAAGATATAATCTGATAGTATCTGTTCTTTGTTCTATTCTTATGTGACCAAACTTTGGGTTAACGTTTAAAACACCTACTCCAGCTTGTTCAGCACTAACTGGTAAAATAAATAAAGTATTTGAAAGAATTATAAAAATTGATGATAGAATCAATAAAATATTTATTTTTTTATATCCCAATTTGTTTTTTTACCTCCTCTTATGTCTAATCTGAGATATAAACATATATATTATTACTGAAATAATTGATATAACTACGACACCAGTAATTATATTATTTGAACCAAATGATGCTTTTGATTTTTTAGAGGTTTCTTCTATTTCTTCGTATGGTTCACTAATTGTTATGTGTGTCTGAAAACTTTTGGTTTTACCTGTATTGGTTTTAAAATCATAATGGATATCTCCAGATTTTCCTTCACGGATTGCTTCAACTCTTACCACAATTTTTTGTTCCTCTGTTGATGTGGATGTGATATCAAAAGGTGAACTGATTTCTTTACCGTTTTTTATGATTTTTAAAATACGGATGTTTCTTGAGTCGTTTGTCCAGATATCTAAGTTTATAGTTCCATCACCAGATATATAGGCGTTTAAATCTATTATTTCTCCTTCATACATTTCCACATTTTTCTTATATTGAAAAGAAAGCCCTGTATCAAGTATATCTTCAATGAGTTCATAGCCGCTATGACCTACAAAAACATTTAGAGACGGTAAATCAAGTTTAAATGCTGTTTTTAAATAAACCATCGAATCTGTGTCATCAACAATATATTTGTCAAGGACTTTTGCTGAAACAGTCCCGGTTCTAACTATTCTTTGTGGTTGCCATGACCCAGAATGAAGAGTTAATTCATAATTATAATCTTTTTTTGGTGAAAGATGTTCTGTAAAACTATCAAATTCAATGAAATCTACAAAATTTGGGTATTCTGCTTTAATTTCCAAGGGTATATTCCCTGTATTTTTTAAGGTAAAAAAATTATTTCCAGAAGCTGTCATTTCAGTAAATGGATCTGCATAAAAATAGATGACATCGCCATGGCTATGAGCTAGACCACGAGTTGCTTTTTCTAACCAGAAATTATTGCTGTAGACGAGTTGATTATTTGAATATAATTTAATAGTCCATTTCTCTCGAGAAAATATTTCTTTAGGGAGAATATCTTTTATTCCAATCTTAAAGCTATAAACAGCCTTATATTTATCACAATTTGAGGTATCAATATAAGTATAATTCTCGTAATTTATCTGACTTTTCCAGGGTTCTGCATCATTTTCTGTATAAGTCCATTCATAATAATTACTAGAATTTTTAATAGTAGGTAGACTGTCGCCTTTATGAAGAATAAGTTTTAGGTTTCTTGGTTTTTGAGAACCCATATCAATATCTATATTATTCCATATACCCGCTACTAGTATCTGGTTTTCATCATGATATTGAGTTTCTTCTCCGATAACACTAATATTTAGATCTATATCTTCTTCTGCTAAGATACTACTATTTGGCAATATAATTGCAGAAAATATTATTAAAATTAATATTAATTTCAAATATTGATTTTTATTAATCCCATCACCTCCATATTAAATGGAATTTTATCTCTTGCAAATATTATTTTTTGAGCTTGCCCATCCTCTATAAGACTTATTCTTAGAAGCATATTAAAGTTTTTCTATTAAAAATAGATTATTTTGTAAAAAAAAAAATGTTTTTTTATGTTTTTTTAAAAAAAATGAGTATATTATGTTATTGATTTTAATTTGTTCGTAGGTGATAATATACTGTTGAAATATATTCTCCGGGTTCTTGTCCTATTGGGATAAAACATCGGTATTCTACATTGTTTGTTGTTTTATTTGTACCATTGTTTTCTGCTAGTTGATAGTTAGGCATTCCATCATATCCTCCACCATACAGATAAACGGGATGGTTACTTGTTGCTTTGCTAAAGTTGTCAAAAGTTGTTCTGTTTCCTCCTCTTAGAGAAACACTTTCATTTGATATAGAGTAACCTGGAAATGAAATATGTATTAAATCTGAAAGATTTGATGAAAGGCTGTAATTTCCATTTGAACGTGTTACGATAGTTACATTTCCTGATCCGTCTTCATCATTTACTGAATAGTATTCATTTGTTGGTTCACCATATATAAGAGGGTTTTCTGCACTGAATATTTCTGAGTATTTGTAAGTTCCAAATTCATCAGCTACCCATCCAGTTTTTGGGATACCTGAGTTGTTTTCACCCCAATCGGTTACAGTTATGTTGAAATTCCATGACCATGGATTAAATAAAAATGACATGTTTGTGCAGACGCCGTTTGGAGAAGTGGTATCCCAACCATTTTTTGGACCAGGTGCATGTCTGAATTGATAGTTTGGGATAAATTCGAAAGTAAGGTTCATTGATTCTGCATCAGCCCAGCTTGTAAAGGAGTTGTTTACAACTGTTTCGCTATAGTTTGTAAAAGTTATTTCTTCTCTTGGCCAGATCATTTTAAAAGTTCCAGTGTCGTTTGATGTGTTATCGTAAACAAATTTCATATTTAGATTTCCTCCTTCTGTATCATTGTAATTGCTGTTTTCATCACCGTGATCATGCCAAGCAGAGATATTTACATACTCAATGTCATCCCATCCTTGGTAACTTGTTATATTTACAACAAATCTGTATCTAGCTGAATTGTTTATATCTATTTGTTGATTTAAGCGTGATTCCCATCCGTTGCTGTAGTTATAGTATTGGAAGTCATAGAATACTATTTGTGGGCGTAATGCTACTACTGATACTGATAGTTGGCTTGTGTTATGCCATGCTTCTGGAATGTTTCCATTGTCTGCTGAGCTGGGTAGGATAAAATTTTGATAAAAGATGGAGTAAAAATTTAATAATAAGATTATTGTTACAAAAATTGAGAATATTCTGTAGGCTTTTGCTTTTTTCTTTTCCACCTTTCAATACCATCCATTAACCATGCGTTATATTGGCATGATTAATGTTCGCAAATGACGGTATAAAAAGATTACTTGGAAGAAAAACAAAAACAAAAAAAGTCATAATGACAAAATGACAATATACAAAACGAGTTTTAAATTAAAAAATATAATTTTATATTAAAAAAAAAATAATGTATAATGATAAAAAGAACATTTATCAGAATAAAGAAAAAAATAATAAAAAAAATTTTTAGCTATGAGTTTGAGTTCTTAAATGATAATAAACATGTGTAGCATATTTACCTGCTATCTGATTATCAGGGATTTCACAAGCAAACTCAATAGTATAACTTGGAATATTTAAACTATTAAACGTACTACTTGTATAGTGATCAGGATACTGTTCAACAAGACCTTTATCAGAATCATCCTCACCAGTATATTTACAGGTACCATTCATCTCATGATCCTGGTAATCGCTTGGAACACCACTATCATCTCCACAACCATATAACCATATAGTTTCATCATCGTAATCAGTTGCAAAATTTATGGATTCTGTTCGGTTTCCACCTCTAACATAAATCTGAGTATTATTTATTTGTAAATCATATCTTTGAGAAGCTGGTAACTCTGTAGGATCAACAATACCTTCTAACACCGCTATATGTTGAAGATCAGATAAGTTAACAGTCATAGAGTAATTGCCATTAGAACGTGTTCTCACTGTCACATTCTGAGAGTCACCGTCATTAAAATTATCATTATACCAACTTGAACCATTTGTTGAATGTCGTTCACCAGGCGCACCAAATATGTTAGCATTATCCGCAGAGATAATCTCTGTATAGGAATAAACACCGAATTCATCTATCACCCATGATTTATATCGGTCTATTCCATCTGAATCTTTATCTCCATCCCATCTTTCACCTTTGTTCTCAACGGTTATATTAAAATTCCATGACCAAGTATTATTCAATGACTCCCAACAACAAGTTGTTGCATCATATCCATCACCCGAAGGCATGCCCTGATTATTAGATACACTATGATTTATCCATTCAGATGTTTCACCAGGACCAGGTGCATAACGGAACTGATAACCAGGTTTAAAAACAAAAGAGATGTTACGAGTCTCTGTTTGATCCTCGATTCCAAGAGTATCTGTAACATTTATTTCACTAAAATTACCTATAGTTATCTCTGTATTATTTCTTGGGTAAGTAAGATTAAAATAAGGTGTTCCACTAGTGTTTTCATAATACATAAAGAAATTACGATTACCACCCATATTATCGCTACGATTATAACCATCAGCACCAGTTAAACTTCCATCAGTATCAGCATCTGACCCATTATCATGCCAACCTGAAATATTTATAAATTCTATGTTATCCCAGCCTTGATCACTACTAATATTTATTATAAAACGATACCATGTATCGTTATCAACTTCTGTCATGTTGTTTCTTTTTGAAACCCAAGTAGCGGTATCTATATCATCAGTCCATCCGCCATCAAAATCATCGTCGGTACATTTTTGAAAATCATACCAGAGAATACGTGGTCTTTTACTTTCAACTGTTACATTTAACCAAGAGCTGTTATGCCATGCACTATTATTATTTGCGTGGTTTGAATCAGCTGAACCTGTAGATATTAAAGGATTGAAAAAAACACTGTTTGAAGACATATTGGAAAACATCATCAGAACTAATAGCGTCACAAATACAACTGACATTATCTTATTTTTTTGTTTCATATATTTATTCACATCCCATCCAGTGAATTTTTTCTGAATATAAATTGTTGAGTGCTATTTTTAAAGATATTTAAAGTACTTATATATTTTATTTGCATGTGAATATGCAGGTATTAATGCAACTATCTAAAAAAATACTTAACATTTATTTGTGTATGATTCTAGAAGCTAAACGTGAAGTATATTTTCCACTATAAGTTCCTATAGGAACATCGACATTAAATTTAAAATTTATACTTTGTTCAACTCCATCAGATCTATGATCTCCTGAAGAATTAATTACTTCAATAGCGTTAGTTTCTCCTACACCTGTAAAAGTCTGATCAGTTGATATATCATCATCTAAGTCTGCTTCAGCTAAAATATCAACATTACCGCCTATAGATATCTCTTGACCTGATGATTTATTAATCAGGTCTTTTTCAAAGTATACATCTATGATGTAGTTATAATTTGAGGAGTAGTTAATAGAAATTATATTGGTATCTCCACTATACCCGGGGATAATCGTAACATAAAGTAGTTTATTTTCTTGGCTTATAAAGGTATATTTATCAACACCGTATTCTCCCAATGAATAATCATATAAATTTTGCTGATCAGTCACAGTGATATTAAAATTCCAACTGTAGGCATCATCACAGATATTTTGTGAAGTATTCCATGTCCTATTACTCTCTGCCCAACGAATTTGATTCTTAGGTTTAAAATATATTTTTATTATCCTTGTTGTTGAATTTACAATTGTTTCTGAACAATCATTTGTTATTATTTCTGCTTCATCATCAGGCCATAACAGTTCATATTCAGCAGTACCTGTTGTGTTTTTATATTGCAGAAACATGTTTAAATTTCCGCCATTGGTTTGATTGTAAAAACTGATTTCATTTCCGTTATCAAACCATGAGGTGATATTCAAATATTCAATATTACCCCAGCCGTTTTTATCTGTTATATTCACTTCAAAATAATATTTTTTATTAATACTTAGTAATCCTGTTTCGTTATTTAGTTTTGAACCTGTTGAATTAGCAATATCAAAACTATTTATAACTGGTTCATAGAATGGTTCAGCTTCTGTTGTAAAATAATATGTTTCGTTCGTCCAGCTGGTTCCATCTGAACAATTTATACTCCAAAAATATTTTGTTGAGTATTCACTAAAATTAGAATTAATTTGAGAGATATTTTGAGAAGAAACACCTGTGTTAATGCTTTTGTTATACCCGAAATCCTGCCAAACCCCAGAGCTGTTACTTCTCCATGTTACATTACATTCAGAACTGTCTTCATCTGATATAGTTACGTTTAAAACAGGAACCAAACTGATATCTGTACTTTGATTTACAGGTTGTTCACCATTTATAGATGGAGGATTATTAACAGGTAAATCATAGGTTACATACAATGTTGGTTTGGTGTTAGCTTCACTATAATTTTCAGATACAATTTTATCAAAAGTGGGGCTATCTGAAGAGGACGTGGCAGTCATTCCAATCGCCCACCATGTTTGAGAATTATTACAAGCAGCCCATAAATTTTTTACTGCATCATCACCAAGATTTATTTGCTGATCAGCACCAATAGTTGGAAAGCCACTTGTAACATAAGAAGTACCATTGAAACAATCCTCAAAAATAGTTTCTGGATTTAACGCTGAACTAGGAGAATTCTCCATACTATAAATAGCTCCTGACCCAGTATCATTCTGCACACCCTGATAATAAAAATCAACATCACGAATAACATAATCTTGACCCGCAATAGAACTAATATCCCATTCAACATAAGATCTATTCACAACGGTTGTACCACTATAAGTATAATTACACCATTCCAAATAATTTCTACTTCTATAATCTGTGTAAGTCTGTGGAGGATCAACATAAGAAACATATCCATCAACTATAGGATTATTATCTGACCAAGTAGCATCAATTACAACAGGATAACTACGATTTTCATGATTAAGCCAATTAAATCCTTCTTCTGTAATATTTTTTCTAAGATAATAACTGCCATTATCATTTATAATTTCATATTTTAGACCATAATTCTTATCTGATACATTTTTTTCTTCCCACATAACTGGCTCAGGAATAAAAAACAAAAGTTCATCTGTTGAATTGTTATAAAATTTTATTGAGTTGTTAGTAAAAATATAATATACTCCATGATAATCTAAACCTGTATCCAGATAGGATATATTCATAGGAGAATTTAAAATAAATTCTTCTAAAATTTTGTTATTGTAAATAGAGTATCTAAGGTCGATGTTATCGTAAATATCATGGTAAATTATTTTGTTGTCATCGATTTCAAAACTTGGATCTGTTAAATTCCCAAAAGATTGATTTATAGGATATGATAAACCCCAACAATTATTTTTTTGGAATTTTACCAATCCAGAATCATCAAAATAAGAAGAAAAAACGTTATCATTATTTTCAAAAATAAAATCTTCGTAAGTTGAATTTTTAATTTTAGTATTAATTGGTTTAAAACAACTCAAATTTTTATCAAAATAATTAACGGGTTCACTATAAAAAACTGCAGTTTTTGTTCCATCATTATTATCTAAAACATCTGAATATTCATTATAGTAATCAACCATGTCAACATCAACAGAAATTTTATAATTTATGTCATATATCGAAGAAAATACTTCGAATTTTATTTTATCAAAAAGACCATTAGAATCTGAGTCGAGTATCTTATAATCATCATAAGACATTTTTTTATTATTAGTAAGATTTATTAAAATAATCTGATCTTCATATCTTACACTTGGTATATCAAACTCAAGAAAAGTATTATTCAAAAAAGTCGAGTTTTTAATAGTAATTATATTGCTATAACACTCATCATCTGAAAATATTTCATTTTGTATAATATCAGCAGAGGGTGATTTTGAAGTATTATTTTGATTATTTATTACTGGATCAGAAATCTTTTCAACTTCATTATCTACTAGAAGATCTTCAGATGTTATAATAGGAGTTAAAAATACAGAAGTTATTAGGAGAATAAAAAAAACAGATAATAATTTTTTTTTCATTTTTTTATTAGAATAATTATTATTTTTTTGATTGTGAACCAATAATTTTGAATTTTCGAAACTTTTGATTTTTTTGGAATGAACATTTTTTAAAATATATGATTCAATTTTTTCATCATCTGAATTTTTTGAATCAAGAGATTTTGAAAAAATACTTTCTATAATTAGGAGAATACTTAAAGTAAAAATTTTTCCTAGCAACCCATCCGCTAAATGCATCCCGTTATAATGTAATAATTAGTTATTTTAAATAGCTTATCCATAAAAAAAATTTTACAAAGGACTAACTTTGTTTTTTTTCTTTTTTCTCAGATCGGGTTTTATCAAACATTGCACTTATGTCATCCTGATTCATCTTTCCACCAGAAGATGCATTAGAGTTATCAGATTCTTCTACAGCATCCTCATCTGTATCGCTTTTAGCTTTTTCTCCTTTATTTTTTGATTGAGCTAACATAGCGTTAATTTCATCTTGGCTCATTTTTCCCTCAGAGGGTTCTTTTTCAGATTTCTCAGATTCAGATGGTTGATTCTCAATAGGTTTATCTTTTTGATCTTCTCCCACATTGCTATTTGTTTCCTTCTGAGCTTTCTTAACCATGTCATCAATTTGATCTTGGGTAACAACCCCGGGTACGCCTCCAACTGATTTTTTGGGTTTCGTTTCAATTTTTTCCCCTCTTTCCTTTGCAAACATTGCACTTATGTCATCCTGGCTCATTTTAGCAGCAGAGCTGCCATTTTTTTCAGAGTTACTATTTTGAGTTTTATCATCTGGTTTGTTATCAATATCTTCATTTTTCATTTCATTGATCTGATCTTGACTTAATTTACTTGAATCACTATCAGAAATCTCAGAATTTTTTGTATTATCAACATCATCTGAACCCTCAAGAATTATTAATTTATCTACAAGAGAACCATTATAAAAAACTGGTTTAATATCAACCTTAACAGGTAATTCTGAGTCATCTGCATTGACAAACACGGTATCATAATATTCAGCTGTTTCTCCTTTTAACCGATCTAAATAATATTTCTCAAAAGACGAAAGACCATCTGATGAAATAAAATCAAAAAAACTTTTATCAATTATTTCCTCGGCATCTAAACCAATAAAATCAGTAAATTTATTGTTAGCATGTTTTAAAATCCCTCTTTGAAGAATAACTGCTGCATCATCTAGAGTATCTATAAGATCAGAAGGAGCCTGCTCAATATTTTTATTAGAAACTTTTTCTTTCTTTTTACTGACTCCTTCATCAACATAAGACAAAATATTACTTTTTACTTTTTGTTCCCGGTTCACTAAAAATTCTCTTCTTTGTTCTACTTCATCTTCTAAAGTTTCTAGTTTTTTCCGCCATTCAACAAAATCTTTTACATCATCATTCAAATAACTTTTTTCTTCATTAAGATTTTCTTCCAAATTTTTTAAAGTTTCTCTACGTTCATCAAGTTCATTCATCATCTGTTCAAATTCTTCTTTCTTTTTCTTTCCACCAACTACATCAAAAATAAAACCAACTGTATTTTTAACAATATTCTGAGAATTTTTTATTAAAGAACTTTGTTTTTCTTCTAAATATTTGATTTTTTCTTTGTTTTTAGACAACTCGTTTTCTAAATCTTTTAATTTCTTTTTCAACTCAAGGTTTTCTTTTTCTAAAATATCTAGATATTCAATTTTTTTTTCAAAAATTTTAACATTTTCTTTTAGTTTTGTTGAATCATATTCATCAAGCGGGATTTTTGTATCTGAATTGTTTTTATTTTTTTTTCTCTCTTGTTCATTTGAAACGGGTATGTTTTTATTTTTTGATGAAAACAATGAGTTTTTGAAAAAAATTTTTTTATTACCAAGGTTAAAAATCATTTTATCAGAAGAATTTGAGTCATCTTTTTCAAAATTTTTTTCATTAAGTATGCGACCCACAAACCCTATAGAACCTAAGTTTGTGTCATCAACAGGCGCAACATCCCAGGAGGTCATAATTTTTTTACCATTCTTATTCATCAATGGGAGATATAGATCAGTGACAATGTTATCTTTTTTTGCTTTATCTATGATTTTATAAAAATCTTTTTTATATTCTTCAGGTAAAAATAAATCAAATGTTTCTTTGTCAACAACATCGTTTTTATAATATCCAACTTGTTTTTCAAGCTCTCTATTAAAAAATACTATTTTTCCATCAGCATCTAGACTTAGAACTAATAGGTTGTTGTCAAAAAAATTATCTTTATTTCCCTCTCCTGTATTCATAGACATTAAACCTTTTTTTAGTTATCTGTTAGGTTTATTTCTTTATCAATTTTTATATTTTAATAGTTTTTGCTTTTAAGCATAAAAAAAGATTAATAAGCTTTTTTGAAGGATTTTTGTTGATATAATAAAACAAAAAATATTTTTAATGGTTAGTTGTTACATATTGATGAGGAGGTTGGTTTAAAAGGGGATCACCTTTATTAGAAGTTTATAAAAGAGGAAAATATATTTTTAAAAGAAGGGAAAAATTATTTCTTAAATTATAAATAATGGTCGGTTGTTTGTTATTAATTGACTTTATCCTAATTTAGTAGGAGGGGTAAGTAAAATAAAGCTGAAGATGGGGAAATCTGACGAGACGTCAGAGGAAAACAAGGAAGAACAAGAAAATTCTGATACTGAAAAAAAGCAAGATGCAGAAAGTTTACGTAAAGTAATCAAGGTTGATCAGAAGGAAGATAAAAAAGAAGAATCTTCTGATAATGAATCAGAGAAAAAAGAGGAAAAACCTGAGAAGAAAGAAGCATCTAAAGAATCAAAAGATAAAAGTGTTTCACTACCTGGCCCTGGTGAAGGAGGGGGTACTAGAGAGGCTTTAGAGCAGAAACGTGCTATTCTTCAGAATATTAAAGATTTTGATTTTCAGATTAAAAAAAATCAGGAGGAGATATCAACTCTGACACAAAAACTTGAATCTATGTCGAAAGATTTAGATGATCTTGTTAGTTTATATGAGATAGTTTCTGAACAAATGAATCCATTTGTAGGGCTTTCTAAGGTTACTAAGAAGAGATTAGATGCTTTAGAAAATTTTACTCGAGAAATTGATACATTGAAGGAGAGAACTTCTGAGTTAGAATCTTTTGCTGAAAAATCAGGTGGTACATTAAAAAATATTTCTGAGGTTAAACCAGATGTTGAAAAAATTGATGCAGATAAGATATTAACTGAAGAAAAAGAAGAAGATAATGTTGAATCCTCTGATGAAACAGATGAAGTTATGACTGTTAAAGCTGATACTGATTGGAGTGCTTTTTCAGATAGGGAGTTAGATAGGATTATTGAACAGACTCTTGGTGGTGCCTCTGTTGACACACGGATTGATATGATGATTGATGATTTTATAGAAAATTTAAAAGGTTAGTAATTAAATATTGGTGAATGAAAAAAATGGGAGGTAAAACAGAGGAAAGCAAACAGGAAAATTCTAAAGCTTTTAATTTAGATGAGGAGCTTTCTTCTTATGTAGACAAAAAAGTTATCCCGTCTCGTGTTGCTGATAAACTAAAACAGAAAATTAATGAAAAAAATATTGATATTAATAAAGATCAACTGGAAAAACTTGTTTCAAAAATTCATAATGTTTTAAATAATTATTTAGAAAACAAAGAAAAAACTGAGGTGGATTCTTCAGTTGCTGATGATGACATGAAGCTTCTTTTAGAGAAAATCGAGAAAATTCAGAATCGTCTTGGTGAACTTGAAAATGGTTTATTTGAAAACGTTGAAAACAATGATGAATCCTCTGTTGTCACAACTGAGGATATAAAAGTCCCAGGTAAAGAAAACAAAAAGATAGAGAAAACTCTTAGAAGTAATCCTTTAGAAGCAATACCTGAGGATCCTGAAAGTGTTATCGTTATTATGAAATGGTTGCAGTTTTTGGTTGATAAATGCGGTCGGGATAATCTACCTGAGGTTCTTGATTATTATGTTGACATTGGTTGGATTACGGATGATGCAAAAATTAATCTTTTAGATTATTCAAATGGTATCACTGAAGAAAAAAAAATCGATGAAAAAAAAACTGGTAATGTTCCAGAGTTGCCATCTCAAGATCATATACAGTCTTTTATGTTTATTCAAAAGTTAAAGGGTAAAGATTTTGATAAACATTTTATTGACCGGGTTGAAGGAGAGATTTCTCGTTTAACAAAAAAGGTTAGTAATTATAAGTTTAAATAATATAAATTATATAACATTTACAAGTTGTAAAAATTGGTGTCACTACGGGGGTTTAAAATAGTTAATCTGTTAAACCTTAAACCTGTTAGAATTTAGGGTTTATTCAACTGCGGGGAACTTACTCAACTTATAAAAATAGGATTAGATTTGTTTAGTTATTTAGGAGGTAAAAAATAGGATGGGATTTTCATTATCTGCAGCAACTGCAATAATTGGTGTAGGTGTTTTCTTATCTGTTCAATATATGGTAAGTGATGTTATTCCTTCTATGACTGATACTCATGATTCATTAGAATCTATGAAAGATAGAGCTGTTAATCAGATTCAATCAGATATCACGGTTACTAATGTTGTTAATACCAACCCGGGTCCTTTGTATAATCTTAGTATTTATGTAAAAAACACAGGGAGTACATCTCTTGAGTTAAGGTATTTTAATGTGCTTATGAATGGGAGTGTTCAAGAGTTTAGTTGTAATGATTTATATATTTATCCAGAGAAAACAGTTATTTTAAATGTTAACAACCAACCAGATAGAGGAATAATAAAAATAGTTACAGATAATGGAATTTCTGATTATTATGAATATGCGATTTAATTTGTGTTTGGGTTGATTAAAAGATGGGTTTTAGTTTAAGTGGGACGCATGTAGTATACTTTGTTGCGGCAGTAATAGTAGCTGGTGTAGTTTCAGGTGTTTTAGTGGCTGTTACCAATGATGTTTCATCTAGTTTGGCTGGGAGAGGTGATAGAATCCAGGAGGAACTTGATACAGAATTTAAAATCATTAATGATCCTGATAATATTCCTAATGTTAGCGGGTTTTATCGTTTTTATCTTAAAAATATTGGTGGAAAAGCAATCACGACAGCTAATAAAACATTTACTTTACTTATTGATGGTGATATAATTTCAGGGTCTAGTTATACGTTTGATGACACAAAGATTCAACCGGGTGAGTATACTATCATGTTTGTGAGTAACAGTGTTATTTCAGCTGGGGATCATAAGATTCGTCTTGTTGGACCACGTGATGTTAAGGATGAGTTTAATTTTGAGATAACATAAAAAAATTGGATGGTATAAGAAAAATACTATGAGTTCGAAATCTGTTGTTCTTGTAAGGAAAGGAGAAAAAGACGGTTTTGCACAAAGATTTGGTCAGGAGATACCAGATGGATCCCTGGTTTTTTTAGAAGGAAAAGAAGGGACTGGTAAAAGTATATTTTCTCAGCGTTTCTGTTTTAGTTTATTAAAAAATGGTTTTACGTGTTCTTATGTTTCAACTCAGTACACAATTAAAAGATTTTTAAGGCAGACTGCTTCAGTTGGATATGGTACACGACAATATTTGATGGCTGGTAAACTTTTTTTTATATCAACTGAGGTTATGCTTGCTGAAACTAAACCTAAGAATACTTTTCTAGAAGGGCTTCTTACATGTAAGAAACTTTTTGAGCCTGACGTTATTTTTATTGATTCACTTTCTACTCTTTTAAATGAGAGTCTTAGTAAAAAGAATTTAACAACGCTTACTAGTTTTTTTAATAGGCTTTGTGGTTCAGGTAAAATTATTTTTACTACTGCTAATCCAAATGAATGGTCTGATGATATTCATAGTGCTTTTCAGATGATTTCAGATGTGCATTTCAGGCTTGCAAGAGAAAAAATGCCAGGGGTTGGTATTGTTCATAATATTTATCTTGAAAAATTTAATGGTGCTCTTCATAAATATGAACCTATGACCACGTTTTCTGTTAGACCCGGTTCTGGTTTGGCTATTGAAACAAGTGGTGTAGCATTCTAAAGAGAATATTGGGAAAAAAAGATATGACTGAAATAGAAAAAGAAGAAGTTGAAAAACTTATTGAGGATAACCCTCATCTAAGAGATTATCTTGAGAGTATAAAAGAAAAAATGGATCGTCCGGGTTTTTTTAGTAAAGTTCCTCGTGATCTTAAATCAGAAGAATATCCTAATATGATCTATACAACAAAGGGTGTTGTTTTTATACATATGTATAAAACAAAGGATATGGAGGCTATTGAATATCATGCTATCGCCCCTACATTAACAAAGGATCAGGAGAAAAAACGTGATATTGTGATGGAGCGTATGTATGAACGTGCGCATCTTCGGCAAGAAGTGGAATCAGAAGATGCTCTTCGTAAAGCAATTCGTGATACTATTGATGAAATAACTGTGATTGATGAAAAATCTGAAGGCAAAATCAGTAAAAACAAGGGTGGAAAAATCCGTGTTTCAACACGGGAAAAAACTAGTATATTGTATGATATAACAAAGCAAGTAGTTGGCGGGGGCCCTCTTGAGCCTTTTATGCGTGATCCATACATTGAGGATATCCATATTATAACTGGTGAAAATGTTCATCTTATTCACAAAGTTTTTGATCTTGTTAAAACCAATATTTATATTGATAATAAATGGGCTGATACATTTTCTCAAGAGTTTTCTGAAAAAATTGGAAGTCCAGTAAGTGAAGGTCAGCCTATAGCTGATGGCACGCTTCCTGATGGTAGTCGTGTGAATATAATTCATAGTAGGGATGTTAGTCTTAAAGGACCAAGTATGACGGTTCGTAAATTTAGTGAAACACCGATTAGTATCACTCAGCTTATGGCATGGGGTACTTTTGATACTAGTGTTGGTGCATATCTCTGGTTGGCTTTGCAGTATGGTAGTAGTATTTTTGTTTGTGGTGAAACAGCTAGTGGAAAAACTACTACGTCTAATGCAATGTTTGTTTTTATTCCTCCTGAGAAAAAGATTTATTCTGTTGAGAACACTCCTGAGGTTCAGGTTCCTCATGATGTCTGGCAGCAGATGCTTACTCGTTCTACTGGCCCTAAAGAGAGCCATATCGATGAATCTGATCTTCTTAAAGCAGCTTTGCGTAGTCGCCCGGATTATATAATACCTGGTGAGACTCGAGGTGAAGAAGGACGTGTTGTATTTCAGGCTATGCAGACAGGTCATCCTGTGGTTACAACGTTTCACGCAGGAAGTGTTACTAAGGTTATTCAGCGTTTCACAGGTCATCCGATTAATGTGCCTAAACCATTTATGGATAACCTAGATATTGTATTGATTCAACTTGCGATACAGCGTAAAGGAAAAAAACTCCGTAGAGTAATATCAATTGATGAAATAGAGGGATATAATAAAGCAGCTGATGGTATCATGAGCCGTAAAGCCTTTGAATGGGATGCAGCAAGTGATTCTCATCTTTTTAAATCAAACAGGAATAGTTATATTTTAGAGCAAAAAATTGCTCCTATGGCTGGTTTTCAGAATCCGATGGATATTTATGATGAATTTGATCGTCGTAAACATATACTTGAACGTATGATTGAAGAAAAAATATTTGATTACTATGAAGTAGTTCAATTTATTTGGACTTATTACCGGGAAGGGGAACAAGGCCTTCCGATTTCAATATAAAAAAAAATATTTGGTTTTGAGGGGAAAAAGGTTAAAAATGTCGAAGATGAAAGAAGAAGAAATAAATAGTCTTCTGGATAAACATCCACATCTTCAGAAATATCTTGATAAAATAGAAAATAAAATGGATACCCCTGTTTTTTATTCACGTCTACCTTTTGAAACACGGGATGAAGAATATCCTAACCTTGTGTATCCTGCACAAGGTTCTGTATTTGTTCATATATATAGAACCCAGGAGATGGATGAGAAAGAATATCATGCTATAGAACCTTTTTTAGATGAAGAAGAACAAAAAAAACATGATCAAATTTTAAAAATTATTGTTAAAAAAGCACCTGAGAAAAAAAGTGTTAGAAGTGACGATGAACTTAAAAAAATACTTAAAGAACTTATAGAGGAAATTGTTGTTATTGATGAAAAAGCTGAAAAATATCAAGAGCCAAAAAGTTTTTTTAAAAGTAAAATTGATAAAATAAAGGCTACATCTGTTCAAAAAAAAACTATTGAATACTATATTCTTAAAAATATTGTGGGAACAGGGTTTTTAGAGTGTTTTATGCGTGATCCTTGGCTTGAAGATCTTCATGTAGTGGCAGGTGAAAAAATTCATCTTATCCATAAAGTCTTTGGTATGATTAAAACCAATGTTCAAATTGATAAAGATGATGCTGATCTTTTCACCCGTAAACTCAGTGAAAAAATGGGTAGTCCTGTTAGTGAAGGTAATCCTATTGCTGATGGTGTTCTTCCTGATGGCAGTCGTGGGAATATTGTGTATAGTGATGCTATTAGTATCCGTGGGCCTAGTATGACTATTCGACGTTTCACAGAAACACCGATTAGTGCAACACAGTTGATTAAATGGGGAACTTTAAGTAGTGGTATTGTAGCTTATCTTTGGATTTGTTTAGAGTATGGTCGTAATTTTTTTATTTGCGGTGGTACAGCTTGTGGTAAAACCACTACTATGAATGCTATTATTCCTTTTATTCCTCCTGAAAAGAAGATTTATACCGCCGAGGGAACACCTGAGATGCAGGTTCCTCATAAGGTTTGGCAGCAGCTACTTACAAAAGACTCTGGTCCTGTAGAAGGGCGTGTTACTATGTTTGATTTGTTGCGTGCTGCTCTTCGTAGTCGTCCTGAGTATATTATTCCTGGTGAGGTTCGTGGTGCTGAGGGAAATATTGTTTTTGGTGCCATGCAAACGGGTCATCCTTGTATGACTACGTTTCATGCTGGAAGTGTTACTAAGGTTATTCAGCGTTTCACTAGTGATCCGATTAATGTTCCTAAAACATTTATGGATAATTTGGATTTTGTTATGATTCAGCTTGCTATTGAGCGTGATGGTAAACTGATGAGACGTGCTACTGCAATTGATGAAATTGAAGGTTATAATCGTGCTGTTGATGGCATTATGAGTCGTAAGGCTTTTGAATGGGATGCATTAAAAGATGAACATCGTTTTGTAGCAAATAGAAACAGCTATATTTTAGAGGAACGAATAGCTAAAACAGCTGGTTATGAAGAACTATCTGAGATTTATCTAGAATATGATCGTCGTAAACATATTCTTGATCGTATGGTAGAAGAAGACATTATGGATTATTATGAAGTAGTTCAGTTTATTTGGGGTTTTTACCGTGAGGGGGAAAAAGGTATACCTATAAAACTTTAAAAAAAATTTTTGAGGTAGTGATTTGGCAGAAAAAGAGGAAAAAAAGAAAAAAAAATCTAAGAAAAAAAAGGAAACAGATGAGGAAGAAGAAAAAGATAGTTTCCTTAAACAATTAAAAATTGCATATAATGCTTTAGAAAACCGTAGGAAGTTTTATCTAACAATTTTTTTACCATTAGTCCTTGTTGGAATTCTTGTTATTCTTCTACCATTTATACTAACTATTGTTGCTCCTGTTGCCTTAGATTTTAATATTCTTACTTTTGCTGTCGGAGGGATAGTCCCAATTTTTATTGCAGTAATGTACCCTTATATAGACTGGAAAAACAAAGAAATAGATATAGATAGTAAAATGCATTTTTTTATCACACATTTACGTGTTTTATCAGTAACAGATCTATCGTTACAGGATATAATTGTGATTCTTGGCGGTAAAAAAGCATATGGCAGTCTAGGAGATGAACTCAACAAGATTAGTGTTTTAACAGATAAATGGCGTATGCCTGTTGCTAAAGCATTTCGTTTTGTTTCAGAGAGAACACCTAGTAAAATACTTAAAGATTTTCTTGATCGTTTCAGTCAGAGTCTTGACAGTGGTGTTGAACCAAGAGAGTTTGTTGAAACAGAACAAGAAGCAGTTCTTCAAGAATATAAAACAATGTACGAGGCTAGTAATGAAAACATTGTTATCCTAAATGAGGTGTATGTTAGCCTTCTAATAGCTATAATTTTTGTTATGAGTATGGGGATTGTTCTACCTATAATTATGGGTACGGAGAACATGAACATGTTTATTTATCTGTCAGCTTTTATGCTTATAGTTTCAGAGGGTTTAATGCTTTATCTTCTTAAATCTATGATTCCTACTGATCTTATTTGGCATCAAACTGGTGAAAAAGGAAAACTTGAGGATAAACTTTCTAAAATTTTTAAAATATCTATAGTAGCTACAATTACTACAAGTGTAATGCTTTTTGTTTTTATTTTTATTTTAAACATTGGTTTTTTTCAAATGCTTCCTATTGAAATTGTTGTTTCAATAGCGTTTACTCCTTTAATGTTTATTGGAATAACTACGTTTATTGAAGAACAGAAGATTTCGAGGAAAGAAAGTAATTTTTTGGGTTTTATTCCAGCATTGGGTTCAATTTCTGCTATGAGAGGAGGAAAAATCAATGATTCTGTTTATTATCTTAGTACAAAAAAGTATGGTGTTTTAACAGAGCATGTAAAAAATTTATATAGAAGGCTTAGAACACGTATCAATGATGATGATGCATGGGAATGGTTTGGTGTAGATGCAGGAAGTAATTATGTACAACGTGGTAGTGAGATGTTTCGTGAAGCTACTTTTGCTGCAGGTAACCCTCGTAAGGTTTCTAATATGATTGCTGAAAATTTCCGGAAAATACGTGATCTTAGAATAAAAAAACTTACAATTGTAACTACTTCTGTAGCACTTTTTGCAGGTATTACTTTTGGTATAAGTTTTGCAATATATGTCTCCCTTGTGATAGGTGAACATTTAAATGGTATAGTACGAGATATCGGGAATCCTTTTACTGGACTAGAAGGTATGCAAAGTATAGATATGGGTGGGCTTTTGCATTCTATCCCGCCTGCTATGTATTATGGTAATTATTTGATTATTTTTGGTGTCATGGTTGTTCATTGTTTTATGCTTGCTTTGACTTTAAAAACAATTAGAGGAAGTCATAAATATATTATTTTTCTGTATTTCATCCCATTGGTTTGGACTGTATCGATTACAAGTGTTGTAGTTCAAGTTTTTATTGGTGGAATGATACAAGGATAATAAAAATTTGAGGTGTACAAAAAAAGTTAAAAACAGCTAAATGATAGAAGTTCTTTCAAAAAAAGAGAAAAACTCGTTTAGATAATTGTTAATTACAAATTTATAAAAAAAATTGGGTTTTTATATGGAGGAAAAATTAGGATGAAAAAAATTGGTGTTTTAACAGGAGGAGGAGACTGCCCGGGTTTAAATGCAGTTATTCGTGCAGTTTTCCGGAAAGCTGCTCAGTATAACTGGGAGATAATTGGTATAAAGAATGGTTGGAAAGGTCTTGTTGATGGGGAGATGGAGCGTTTAACAGATCATTCTGTATCAGGGATACTGCCAAAAGGTGGAACAATTCTTAAAACATCCCGAACTAATCCTTTTAAAAATCCTGAGGATTTACAGAAAACTATTGATAACATTAAAAAATTTGATTTGGAAGCAATCGTTGCCATCGGGGGAGATGACACGATAGGAGTTGCTAATAGACTCTACAATGAACATAACATACCATGTATTGGTGTTCCTAAAACAATTGATAATGATTTATCCTGTACAGATTACACATTCGGTTTTGATACTGCTTTATCAATAGCAACTGAGGCTATAGACCGGCTTCATTCAACAGCAGAATCACATCATAGAGTTATAGTCGTTGAAGTAATGGGTCGTCATGCCGGCTGGATTGCTACAATGGCTGGTATCGCGGGTGGTGCTGATGAAATACTTATCCCTGAGGAACCTTTTGATATAGACGAAGTATGTAAAAACCTAAAAGCTAGATATGATAAAGGTAAAACCTTTAGTATTGTGTGTGTAGCAGAAGGAGCTACCCCTAAAAAAATGGATGATGTTGTTACAAAGAGTGATAAAACTGATGAATTTGGACATGTTCAACTAGGTGGAATCGGTCATTATCTTGAAAAAGAAATAGAGGAGCGATTAAAAGTAGATACACGTGTAGCAGTTCTAGGTCATGTTCAAAGAGGAGGTACGCCTACTGCCTTTGATCGGGTGCTTGCTACACGTTTTGGTGTGAAAGCAGTTGAGAGTATAAAAAATGAAAAATATGGTACGATGGTTGCTCTTCAGGGTAACAAAATAGTAAATGTTCCGATAGAGGATGCAGTGGCTACATCAAAAACAGTAGATAAAGAACTTTATGATTTAGCCAAGGTATTCTTTGGACGATAAAAAAATTATTCTTTTTTTTTTAATCTTGTAATTCTATAATAGTATCAGTAAACGAACTGGGTGTATCAAAACGTATAACACCACGCATTCCTTGTTCAGGGATAACATATCCTTGGACATCGACATTGTTATCAATTCCTGAAAAACAAGCAGTTGTATTTATCATAACTGCTACAAGATCATTATTATTAATAACAGGATTATTCATATTGCAAGATCCATCAATATCTCTAAGTACAATCAAACCAAAGGAGGAATTACTAAGGTTATTTGAATCAATTGTTTGAAAAAGACCATTAGAAACACTGCTGCTAAAACAAGTTTTTTCATAGTTTAAAATAACACGAGTCGAGGAATCAGATAATGAGATAAAACTATTTGAAAGATCGATACTATCAGAACCAGCTGTTATTGATACAAAAACAGCTAGATTAGTGATTTTTGAATTATTAGAGTAACCACTAATATGAGTGATTTTTACTCCATTTGAAACACCAGCTATGGTTTCTTGACCTGTTTTAAGAGCTTGTTGTTGTAAACCATTCATAGTCTGAATTAAAACTGATGCTACAACTCCTGCAACAAGGATCATAGAAATAAAAATTATAAGAGAACCAACCCCGATAGATGCTTCTTTATTTGAAAATAATGATACTCCCCTCATATTATTTTTTTTAAGTAATATCTCACCCCCTCAAACTAACTCTTAAAGATTATATTAAATTATTATTAAAGAGCGAATTTATAGGTTTAATAATTATTAGAGCCCATCCAAGCCCACTAATGTAATAAATTATGAGAATAAAAAACTATTGATTAAAAAATTAAAAAGAGATATTGAGAGAAAAATCTCTCAAATTTTGCTTTAATATTTTTTTTTATTGTTTATTGTAGTGTATATATTGTGTCAACATATG
>CAYLLH010000005.1:0-4853 GCA_964384785.1 uncultured Thermoplasmatales archaeon
ATCCGCCGAGCGGGGATGCGGCATAGACCGATTAGGGCTTGCCGAGGAAGCGAAGGCGTAAATAGGGGGATTATAAGGGCACAGCCCTTATTTCACTTTTTTCTTTTAAATAAAGTAAGTTTAAATATTTAAAAAACCATTCTATTCTTTAGAGATTAAGGATAGAAATATTCAGGAAGTCATTTATTGACTTATTTGGGATGTACAGTATGTTAGGTGAAGATGGATTAGATTTCGGAAATGAAATAACTTTTTCAAAATCCTATGATAGCCTATATAAAACACTTTTTGAACAAGTCAACGCTGCTGTTTTTTTCCTTGATTTTGATGGTGAAATCCTTGAAGCAAATTGGCGTAGTTGTGATCTATATGGTTACACTTGGAAGGAACTTTCAAGAATGTCTATAACTCAGGTTTTTAAAAAGGATTATGACTGGGAATGTTTCCAGGATGAAATTTCTTCTATGGGTGGACTAAATTTTGAAACAGAAAATATCCGTAAAGATGGATCAAAATTCCCTGTAGAAGTCAGTACATCTTTGTTTTCTATTGATGGTAAACCTGTTATTCTTGCTCTTATTCGTGATATAACTGAAAGAAAAAAAGCTGAAGAAGAACTTAAAACCTCTGAAGAGAGGTATAGAACTATTTTTGATAATAGTGCAGTTTCAATTATGCTTACTGATGAGGAAGAAAAAATTGTTTCTTGGAATAAATATACTGAACAGATGCTTGGTTTGAAAGAAGAAGATCTTTTGAATAAACATGTTAAAAGTATTTATCCTGAAGAAGAATGGCTGAAGATTAGAGCTAAAAATGTTAGAAAAAAAGGAGTTCAACATCATCTTGAAACTCGTATGATAAAAAAAGACGGATCTTTAATTGATGTTGATATATCAGTTACTGTTTTAAAAGATGCAGAGGGTAAACCCAAGGGATCCATCGGTGTTATTCGGGATATTTCTGATCGTAAAAAAGCTGAGTTGAAACTTAAAGAAAATGAGGAAAAATATCGTAGTTTGTTTGAAAGCACGGTTGATGGAACATTTGTTCTTGATTCACGTGGAGAAATAATTGATGTTAATAATCGTGCTCTTGAAATGTTTGGAATTGAACGGAATCAAATCATTGGTAAGAATTTTTTAAGTATGGATCTTCTCACCGCGAAATCACTGCCTGTTGTTGTTAAACAATTTGGTGATTTGCTTGCTGGCAGGAATGCAAAAAGTGAAGAAACAGATATTAAAACAGATTGGGGAGAGGTTTTGAATGTTGAAGTGAGTTCTTTCTTTTTAGTTAAAACACGACTTCAAGAAGTTGATAATTTTGTAGTAGTTGTTAGAGATATAAGTGATCGTAAACAAACAGAGATAAAACTTGCTAAAGAACACAGTCTACTTCAGACTCTTATGGATAACATTCCTGATAGTATTTATTTTAAGGATGAACAAAGTCGTTATGTTTTAGTAAACAAAGCAAAGGCCCATAAATATGGTTTAGAACCTGAAAACATGATCGGTAAAACTGATTTTGATTTTATGTCTGATGAACAAGCAAAAAAAGCTTTTGAAGATGATATGTTTGTGATGAACACTGGTAAATTTATCATAGATAAATGTTTCAAATATAATGATAAAGAGGGTTTGGAACGCTGGATGTCTATAACTAAGGTTCCTCGTTTTGATGAAGAAGGTAATATTGTTGGAACAGCGGGTATATCAAAAGATATTACAAAATGGGTTAATAAAGAAGAAAAATCTGAGACGGATAGCTGCTAAAAAATTTGTTTGTGTCTTTTTTTTGCACAACCATTATAAGTATGAAAACCTTTTAAGAAAACAATTATGGAATTTATAAAAAACCCAGAAAAACTACAATGTGAAGATGTAGTAAAATGTGTATTCAACCTAAACAATCTAGATCTAAAAGTATACAAAAAACTAAAAGAAAAAAACAACCTAAGAGCCGATCAACTATCAGATTTATTAAACAAAGAACGAAGCACAATTTATAGATCTCTTCAAAAACTAGCCTCATGTGGCATATGTGACAAAAAAACAATGACTCTCAAAAAAGGTGGATACTACCATAGCTATCATTGTAAAAACACTAAAAATGTTAAAAAAGAAGCACAGAAATGTCTTGATAACTGGTATAAAACAATGAAAAAAAAACTAAGTGAATTATAAAACACATAAAAAAAATGTGGAAAAATTATGACTTCTTATAATATGGAAACATGGATAAAAACAAATGGAAAAATTTTCCTTAAAGAAATCGGTATAAATAAAAATCATACTGTTTTAGATTTTGGATGTCGGCACGGAACTTATACAATTCCAGCATCTAAGATTGTAGGTAGCAACGGAAAGGTTTACTCTGTTGATAAAAACCAAGAGGCGTTAGATAATTTAAAACACAAAGCCAGTAAAAATAATTTATATAACATTGAAACTTTTAGAACTGAAGAGAATACCAAACTTCCTTTTGAAAAAAATTCTATAGATGTAGTTTTATTGTATGATGTTCTACATTTAATTGAAAACAAAAAAAGTTTACTTGATAAAATGTATTATTTTTTAAAATCAGATGGATTTCTTTCTTTATATCCTAAACATCATGATAAATGGATGGATATGAGTTTAGATGAGGTAATCAAACTGGTTGAATCTACAGGTTTTGTTTATGATAAAAAATTTTTTGAAACTTTGATGCATGATGATAAACTTGAAGAAGGAGTTGTGTTGAATTTTAAAAAAAAAATGAGTAGATAAATGATGATTTTATGAGTGTTGAAATAGCTCTTGTATTAACTGCTATAGCAGGTTTTTCTACAGGTATAGGTAGTGCTATTGCGTATTTTATTAAAAAACCAAAGATGATTTATCTTTCTTTTTCTCTTGGTTTTTCAGCTGGAGTTATGATTTATATTTCATTTGTTGAACTTCTTCCTCAGGCTCTTGATAATGTTGGTCAAACCTTGGGTGTAGCTTCTTTTTTTGCAGGTATTCTTTTTATTGGAGTTATTGACCTTCTAATACCCGAGGTTAAAAATCCTCATCATTATAAGGATCCTTCAGAGATAGATGCAGAGAAAGTTGATCCTTCTCTTATGCGTGCTGGTGTTTTAACTGCCCTTGCTATTGGTATCCATAATTTTCCAGAAGGCCTTGCCGTTTTTGGAACTGCTTTGGGCGATATACAACTTGGTATTATCGTTGCTTTAGCCATAGCTATCCACAATATTCCGGAAGGTATATCTGTATCAGTTCCTATTTTTTATGCTACAGGTGATAGAAAAAAAGCATTCTATTATTCCTTTCTTTCCGGGGTTGCAGAACCCGTAGGAGCAGTTGTTGGTTTTTTGATTTTGATGCCTTTCTTGACACCCGATATTATATCAGTTCTCATGGGTTTTGTTGCAGGTATTATGGTATATATTTCTCTTGACGAGCTTCTACCGGTTGCTCACCGTTATGGTCATAATCATACAGTTATATTTGGTATAGTGTTGGGTATGCTTGTTATGGCTTTGAGTCTGTTGGTTTTATAGAAATGATTTTTAATAATATATTTGCGAATGCTCCTATGTTAAATTATTTTTCTAATATTTATTAGTAAAAAACAGTTTTTTTATTATATTTATAACAAAAATGTTTATAAAAACTTAGATCTTGATTTAATGCCCGGGAAAGCTTTAAGAAAAGGATGGTGGAAAACTTAAAAGCAAGAAAACAACAGACAATAAAAAAATTGTTTTAAAGAAAAACCTGTGTCTAAACCATCTTTAAGGGTTTTTATCAAAAAATGCTAGAAATATAATTAATAGGCTTTTGTAGGTGAAAAAATGAAGAAAGGAATAATTGAAGAAAACATAAAAGAATGTATAAAAAATCTAAGTAGAAAAAAAATTTCTGTATCAAAGCTTAACCGAAAAGAAACACAGGATCTTTGTGACAAATACTACTAATAAAAAATAAAACTGATGGATTGGTTAAATATGAAAAAAACTTTCGAAGGTTTCTTATATAACAGAATTGAAAAACTTGGAGATAAAAATTATAATCATGTTGGATGCAGAGGAAATAAAGAAAATTTTATTGATTTTTTGACACAATTTGTACCCGATTTAGGAATGCAAAGAAAAGTAAAATTTACAATAGAGACAAAAGAGGAACCAAAAATAATTAAAGAATACAAAAAGCCGAATGAGTATAAAATTGAATATGAATAAAAGAAGGAAATAAATATGGTAGAAATAAAAAAAGACCTATGTGTTGGTTGCAGCATTTGTAAAAACATTTGTCCAGATGGAATAGATGTGATCAATGGTAAAGCAAGTATTAAAAATGAAAATTCTAAGTGTCTAAAACAGGCAGCTGATGCCTGTCCTCGAAATGCTATAATACTTGATGAAAAATCAAATAACTCTTTAAATAGAAATACCCAACAGCAATACCAAAAAGGTCAAGGTAGAGGTATTGGTGCTGGAAGAGGAAGAGGTTTAGGCGGAGGGCCTAGAGATGGAAGAGGTCAAGGTAGAGGCGGCGGTGGTAGAAGAAGATGGTAAAAAAAAAAGAAAAAAAAGAAAGTTGTGCTATTACTTCAATGATAAAAAACAATTTAGATTTAGTAAATAGGCATATAACTGTATTAAGAACCTTGCAGAAAAAGCAACCCATAGGGATATCTGAGCTTTCAGATATTGCGGGCTATCCTAGACATAATATTGTTTATTCGCTTAGAATACTAGAAAAAGAAGGTTTAGTTGAACCATCTGCAAGAGGTGCTGTAACTACTGAGAACATAGATGTTATTATTAAACGTTTAAAAGACAACATCATCGATGTAAA
>CAYLLH010000006.1:0-33836 GCA_964384785.1 uncultured Thermoplasmatales archaeon
GGATCTGCAGTCCCCCACATAGCCGCTTTGTTACCCGCCCATAAAACGACTTATCGGAATAAAGGGTAACAAAAAAATAGTTAAAAAGGTTTGTTGAAACAAAATTAGAATGTGTTATCCCGAATTTATTTTCTCTTAGTTAAAGAAAATCCAACAAAAATCAACAAAGAAACAATTATAATAGTAAAAATAAGAATTGGTAAAAAAAGTTGTTCTTCAGAAAACTCGACTTCTTTGTTTTTTTCATCATCACTTTCTTTATTTTCAGATACATCAGATGAAGCGTTCTGTGAATCTCGTTCTTCATCAAGGATTTGAGATATAAGCATATATATTGCTCCAAGTTCTGAACTTTCATCAACAGGATAATATGTCCCATTAGGAGATGTGTTAGATATATTTTCTAATTGTCTTCTGTAAATATCATGATATGACTGATTTAGATCTAAACCTATTATAAAAGATGCTTCTGTGAATTGAAGAAGACCATATCTATTAGGTGAGGGACCCCATGAACCATAATAATTGATACTTTCTTGATTTACTTCTTCTTCATCTCGATATTTATGTGTTGGATAAAACTGGTAACATACATTATCAACTCCATCAGTAAGAGCAACAATTACAGCAATGCTTTCAGATCTTTTATTTTCTATAACAAAATCCATTGCATCACCGATTGTATCAAAAAGCGGTGTTGAATACAGAGGAGATAAACTAATAAGATTATTTTTCAAGTTGTTTTTACCTGATTCTGTAGTGTATACAAAGTTAGTTAATTTTCTTGGTTTATCAGATCCCCAAAGGTTTTCACCGTTTAATGTATAGTTTTCGTTTTTTTCGAAACAAAAAACTGCGCATCGATCACCATCTTTTAGTTGATCTATGAATTCTGATGAAGCAGATAAGGCATCTTCCCATTTTGTGTTGTTTGAACGCTTATTATTTTTATCATATGTGTAATCATTCATTGATCCAGAGTTATCCAATATAAGGATTATATCAAGGTTTTTTGGTTGAGTTTGATTTTCTGCTTTGGTTTCATGATTAAACAGACCTGAGAGTAAAATGATTGTTAGAGAAATAACTATTATTACAGAAGTTTTTGTTTTTATTTTTCCTTTCACCTTCAAGTAATTAATCTATATAAATTACTTTTTTAAGTAGTTTATTTAAAATTAATATGGTAAAAGGTCAAAAAGAGAAAAAAATTATTTTATTAGTTTTTCAAGTGCGTTATATCCTTTTACAGCGTCTTCTTTATCCACGATAAATGTTACTTCCACATCTACTGAGATTATTTCTATAATGTTTATGTTTTCCCAAGCTAGATTACGAGTGATTTGGAATAATACACCAGGTAGATCTATTCTTTTTCTTCCTATCGCAAATGTTAATGCTACAAGATTTTCTTCGATTTTGTTTATTTTTTGGTTTTGAAGAAGGTTTAGTATTTTGTTTTTGTATCGTTCATTTGTAACAATTGCTACATGTGTTCGACCATAGATAACATGCAATATGTCTCCTTTTTCGAAGTTTATAAGATCGTAGAATCTTTTGAGTTTGTCAAAAAGTGCTTGTGTTTTGACTACATTTATGTCTATGATGTGTGTCTTGAGGTTTACTTCTGAGTATTTTGTGTCAAATTTTACTTCTTTTAGTGTGGAATTGATTTTTTTTGAGTATCTTCTTAGAGCAGTTACTACTGCTGAGTGTTTTACTTTTTTTCCTAGTTCTTTTTCGATTTCTGGTTTTAGTTGTTTGGCTACTGATCCGTAGGATGCTATTCCTTTGCTTATTGCTTCGTGTAGGTATATTTTTTCGTTTACCAGCTTGTTTACTATGTGGCTTATTGTTACCATAATTTCTATTTATAGCCATTTGCTCATATAAAACTTTCTGGTATAATTTATTTCAAAAAAATCTATTTTAGAATTTATAATATCATTTAGAACTATTTTGTAGTTATTATCAATAATTGAAAGAAATAACAACCAATATTGATACAAATTGGAAAAAATAGGTCGTCATATATATCATCTCAAAAGATATTAATTCATTTTAAAAGGGTGTAAAAAAAGAATGAAAAAGAAGGTTATAATTCTGATAATAACAATATTTTTTGTTTTAAGCAGCCTATCACCCATAATAAGTGGATTAAAAATACAAACTCAAAACAATGAAACAAAAGATTTACAAAATAAAAACAACGAAAACAACAAAGAAAAAAATTACTATTATAATAATTTAAGAGCAGAAGCAGATTTTACATATTCCCCAAGATACCCAGATCCAGGCGAGGAAATAACATTTACATCAAAAAGCTACTGTTACGGTAATGGATGGATCACCAGCATAAGATGGGATTTCGATGATGGACAATATCAATACGGTAAAACAGCAAAATACACATTTGAAAACAAAGGAGAATTCAAAGTAACATTACGTGTTGAAGCTCGAGGTTGGAGTTATTATTACGATCATTATTATTATGATTGGGGCTCAGATTATTGTACAAGATACATAGATGTAGGCGCTGATCCATTCCCAAAATTCTCTATATCTAACACAAAACCTGCTCCTGGAGAAAACATTACATTCGATGCATCAGAAAGTTCAGACCCGGACGGAGAAATAGTTTCATACAACTGGAGTTATTACAATACAGAAACACCTGAGAATATAGTATTTTTAGGAAACAAAACAATAATAGAACACCGGTGGGATGAACAAGGAGTATACAATATAACTCTAAGAGTTGAGGACAACAAAGGAAATATCAACTATATAGAAAAAACAGTAAAAATTTCTATATTAAAAATTCGAGAAATTACAGATAATTTCGATGAAATAAATATAGAGATTTTCAATCAAGGAAATATTGCTGCAAAAAACCTAACATGCGATATAGAAATCAACAGATATGCAACTTTTAACTTTATGTCAAAACAATATTACAAATATAATGATTCCGTTGAAATTTTAAAATCTAAAGAACACAAAAACATAACTATTAAAGATTTAGAAGGATATGGAGGTTTTATAATAGATATAACAGCTGATGCTGATAATGCTATTGAGGTTTCAAAATCAAAATTTGGTTACATAATAGGTGAACAAATATTCTTATCAGATTTTGAAATAAACAAAATCAATAGATTAAGATGGATGATACGATTTGGAACAGTTGTAACAGTAACTATAATCTTAGGTTCTATGTTTATAAAAGCAATCAGTTCAAATTCAGAATAAAAATAAAAAAATGCATCGAAAACAATAATTAAAAAAGTTGATTATTTTAAAAAAATATATCCTTCAAAATTATCTTTATCCATCAAATGTAGTCTTGTTGCATTTTCTGAAAAATAATATGTAAAAGAATTAGTTTTCTTATTCCCATAACTATTCGTCCATTCTAAAAAAAGTTCTCCTTGAACAAATTTACCATCTTTTATTTCATTTATCGAAAATGTTCCAGCTTTTGTAAAACTTTGATGAGACCATTTAAAGGTTTCATTTTCATAAAAAATAAGAGAATACCCGCTTTCATGATATTCTCTTGTTCCACTCCATCGACCTATAAATTTAGGTTCATCTGGAATTGTTGAAAGCATAGGAAAAATAAAAACAATTAATATAGTGATAAGTATTAAAATAATTAGTAAAAAAATGACCCATTTTCTTTTAGAAGATTTTTTGGTTTCTCTTTTATCAATACTTATGCTTTGTTTTTTTGGTTTGTAATTATATCTAGGTTGAATTTGTGATTCTTTAATGCCATCAGATGATCGTATTCTCTCACCGCAGTTTATACAAATTACTACTTCATCAGAATTAATTTCACCACAAATAGGACATTTCTATACCATTACGATCTCATCCTTGTAACAAAAAGTATAATTGTTTAGTAATTAATAAAATGAATGTTAAAAAAAGAAAAAAATATTTTTTTATGGAAGAGGACCTTGAGCCCACAAGCAACCAAAGATAGTTCTGGCAGTAACGTAAGGACCCCATGCTGCTGGATAAGGCATAACAAGAAATGCTATAGCAAGAACACTACAGATTATAATTTTGAAAGGATACCAACCTAAGTATTGAATATCAAAATTACTTGTTTTTTCTTCATCGATGTTTTCTTTATCATAAAATTGAAGCATATGATCTAATTTTTCTGATGCAGCTTTATAATATACACTGCATAATTGACAGTTTTTTGATTCTTTTTCATCAATTTTTTCTTCAAAAAAAGTTGTGTTTTCAGCGTTTTCTGTTTGGGCATTTATTACAGCAATTGTTGATATTGATATCATCAACAGAACTGTAAATATGGCCCCGATTATGAATTTCTTTTTCATCTATATCGACCTCTTACAAAATATATATTTGAAGTAATTATATAAGTCTTTTTGTAAAAAAGAAATTTTTAAAAAGAAAAAAAATGTTTTTTAGATTATTGAGTATTTGTTTGTTGTATTAGGTCTTGTAAGAACTGGAATATATTTTTTATTACTGGGAATCTTTCGAAAAAGTTTTCAAGTAATTCATGGAAGTAAAATGGTTTATTGTAGTTAACTGGTAAGTTTATTTCTGTGGTTGACCATTCACTTTCAAGACCATTCTCGTCTTTTGTTCTGGCTTTGATGTCATATATTTTTTCCTCGCTCCAGGTATGAGTTAGTGTTGCGGTTTCTCCACTTTCATATGGTCCAATCCATCCGCTTAGTACTCCATCACCCCAATCTACAAAGTAGTATACATCTTCTCCTTCTGGATCATCAGCGGTTACTGTTATTTCTATTTCTTCACCGGGGTCTCCTTTTTCTGGTGCGTTTATTGTTGGCGGGTTTGGTATTTCATTGTTTATTGCTGCATCCATCCATAGATCTAGGTCTTCACCCATTTCTTCCCACATGGATAGAATTCCTTGTTCGCATAGATCTGATGTTGCGTATTCTTCTATTACTTCTCCATTGTTTTCGTTTATCTGCCATGGTGTACTCCATGTTTGTCCTGCATCATCTGTTTGTATTCCATATAGGTTTCCATTTTTGACATAGGTTGCTATAAAGGTTTCATCTTGGAAATGTCTTATTTGTGGGTATCTTTCATCTTCAGGTGTTTCAAAAATTAGTTGTGATTCAAGGTTTTCTAAACTGTTTCCATATAAGCATACGAGATCTTTGTTTTCGTTTTCATCTGTTTCAGCTATTATTACAATGTTATCATCATTTGATGATACAACAGGGTATTGATAGTTTGCATCCTCGTTGTAATATTCGTATCCTACTGATTCTTCATCCCAGTTTGCATAATTGTCTTGTCTGATGAATATTTCCCATATTCCGTTTTCTGAGTTATGCCAGTCATATACTGAATAGGCTTTCAAGGATACTGGGTCTATTACGTTGTCTACGTGTGCACAGCCTTCTAGCTGGTACCAGCTTATAGTTGCATATCCATCTGCTGATGTTTGATATGTGATGAATGGTGTGTTTTCGTATCCTACATCATAATTTGTACTTCCAACAAAGGATATTAAACCCCATTCCCAGTTTTCTTTTGATGGATTACAGGATAGTTCTGTGTCGATTATATCATGCCAAAGAATCTCGTCAGGATAATCTGGTAGACTTGACCAATCCCAGCCTGATAATTGGTAGGTTGATGCGTCTTCTGGGAAATCAGTTGTGAAAACATATACTATTCCTCCATGACTGTCATCTGGATCTGGTACGAAGGTTCCATAGAAGGTTGTTTCATCCCATAGTTTTAATGACGGATAATCTCCACCAGGAAGTTCAAAATAGCTTACATTTCCTCTGCTTGCACTCCAGCCTATGGTTCCTAATTCTTCGTCTTTAAAACCATACATATAGCCCATGTACTCGCTTTTTGCAAGTGCAGGATGTAATTGATTGCCAGGGTAATCATGTATTGGAAAACTGGCAGGCATTACTGTTTTCTTTTTTGGTATCTCAACTGGTTGTTGATTATATTCTAATTTTTGTTCTTCATGTTGTATTCTTTTTATTTTTATGTCGTTTTCATTTTCTGTTTGTTCTGCTGATAAAACAGTTGCGGCAGATATCAACAGCATTGCAATAACAAACGTTATCGCCAAAAAATTTTTTCTAGATATTTTTTTCATATTTCTACTCACTACCTCCCCAAAATTAACAATGGTTAAATTCTATATAGACTATTCTTTATTAAATCTTTTTAAAGAACTAATAATAAAAAAAATATGAAAATTAGTGTTGACTATGTACCATAATATCATCAATATAGATACAACCAGGCACCATTAGATCCCCTTCTTCTGACTGGAATCTAAAACGTATTTGGATCTGACTATTGTTATAATCGTTTTGAAAATCATTTGATTCAAGTATAACTGGTACTAAAAACGATTGTTCTGGCAATAAAAAACTTTCATAACAGGTCCAATTATCTGAAGATATCTCAAAGAATAGTTTGTCCACATATTCAATATCTGCTTGATAATTAAAGGAAATCACAAAATTTTCTCCTACAGTTATATTATTTGAAATCAGACTATTATTCATGTTTTTGTAATATTGAGAATTCGTATTGTCTGACAAACTCCAGCTCATATTTGGTGACACGAATTTGTTATCTGAAATATGCCAAAGATTTCCAACTTGATTCTCTGTGTGATCTATTGTTTTCATTCCTTCATTTGAATTTACAGTATTAAAGAAGTCGACATGATAACTTGTTTTTACTATTTTGAACTCCCCGGGTAAATCATCATATATTGTTGGTTTTTGTATATATTTATAATCTTCTCTGCATCTTGCTAGATCCCAGTCAGTTTTTGTGAAATTAAATGCTTCTTCAGCAGATATATAACCATCATTGTTTGTATCTCCAAAGCCGTTTCTGATTGAATGTAATAATGCTCTGGTGAAGATACCTCCATGATTTTCATAAGAGTATCCAACTAGGTCTTCTTCGGTGCACATTAGTATTACTCTTCCTTGTTTTTGAACGTCTCTTAAGAAACCTGTTTTGAAGTTTTCAACTATGGGTCCTAGATTTAGACGTGATAGAATGAAGTTTCTAAATAGATTATTTGTTGGAAAAGAATCATTGAAACCTCCTGCGTAGCAGCATTCTATAATCATGCAGATTTCTCTTGATTCTAATCTATTCACAAAAAAATTTATATGATCATCTCTTAGATGAGCGAATGGGTTTTTGAAACTATTATAGGTTGCAAGAAATTCATCTTTTCCATCTGCTTCATCGAAGGGTGGTAAATCAAAAGGCATTTGGCCTCCATGTGATGAAAAATATATAAGGCATTTGTCATTTTTATCTTCTTTTCTGTCAAGCCATAAAAAACCTTTTATTATGTTTAATTTTGTTGCATTTTCACCGGTTATTAGTTTTATATGATCTTCATCCCATTGTGGGTCGTTTATTAGTTCGTTGTATAAATTTTTTGCATCATGTATACTTCCGACTGTTTCATCAGGGCTGTTTTTGTAGATTCCGACTCCTACGATTAATGCCCAGTTTTCTGATTCATCGTTATTGTTAAAAAAACTTTGTTTTAAGGATAGTGAGTTAGTAGTTGAACTTATTAGAGTTAACAAAAAGATTGTTATTATTAGTATTGTGATAATTTTATTTCCAATTCTCATAATTATTAGATTAATATTATTTTATAATATATATAAAGATTATGGTACAATTCTTAAATTAAAAAATTTAATCAAACCGAATAATGAATATAAAAAGATATATTTAAAAACATATTAAAATATCTTAAAAAAAGTATATAAAAAAATATTCAAATATGCATCCATTAATTTATAAACAAAAACTCTTTAATAACAAAATGAAAACTAAAAAATGCTTCAAAAAAATAAAAAATTCGTAAAACTACTAGAAAAATTCTTCCCATACAGATCAACACTAGCAAAAATGACCAAGATACCACTAATGAAATTCATAATGAACAAAATGCTTTTTGAAAAAAACAATCTAACAATACTACCAAAAGACAAAACAGTAGAAATAAAATTAAACAAAAAAATACCACCACAAGAAAGTATAGCCGTACCCTCAAAAATCGTGGAACACTTCATAGAAAAATCAGGCTACCGATTCATCATGGATTTCTGTATATGCCGAGAAGCAATGAACTGCGAAAACTATCCACAAGAACTCGGATGCCTTTTCATGGGAGAAGCAGCCAGAGGAATAAACAAAGAATTCGGTCGTGAAGCAACCAAAGAAGAAGCACTAGAACATGTAAAAAAATGCAGAGAAAAAGGATTAATTCATCTTATTGGACGAGACCGGCTTGATGAAATGTGGCTTGGCGTCGAACCTGGAACAAAACTATTAGTCGTCTGTAACTGCTGCGAATGCTGTTGTTTGTGGCGAATGCTACCAGACATGGACAAAAAAACCGGGTCAGTTGTAAAAAAAATGCCAGGGATAAAAATAGAGGTAACAAACAATTGTAACGGCTGCGGAAAATGCAAAGATGTTTGTTTCGTTGATACCATCCGAATCAAAGACAAAAAAGCAGTTATAGGTGATGAATGCAGAGGATGCGGAAGATGCGCAGATATCTGCCCACAAAATGCTATAAAAGTAATAATCGAAGATAAAGATTACATAGATAAAACAATAAAACGCATTAACTCATCTGTTGATGTAACCTAAAAAAATTTTAAATTAATTTTTTAACAAAATTATCTAAACTATTAACAATATTTTTGCCTTCATTTAAACCAGATCGATCTAAAAAATATGCATTTAAACCTGCTTTTTTAGAAGAAAGAAAATCAAACTCATAACTATCACCTATATGAACTATTTCCCAGGGTTTAACATTTAAATCTTTTGAAATTTTACGATAAAAATCCGGGTGTTTTTTTACACAATCAAAATCAGAAATTGATGAATACATTTTTTTAAAATATTTTTCAAAACCTAATTCTTTTATTTGAATACTGATAAACTCTTTTTTTGCATTAGATGCTATTATTAAATCAAATTTTTTAGAAAGCTTATCAAGAGTGTTTTTTACATCATTAAAACTTTTAATTGCATAACTATATTCTTCTAGTAACTCCTTCCAACTGCTTTTTAGATCAAATCTTTTAAACCAATAATCAATATCATACCATTCAATACGATGATGGCTTACTTCATCATATTTTTCAAAAAGATTTTTTTTAGCTTCATCAAAAGACACATTTTTTTCTTCTGAATATATTTTTGGCAATCCCTTTAGCCAAACAAGATCAGCATAATTGCTTTTTACCAATGTTCCGTCAAGATCAAAAGATACAGTTTTTGTCATGAAGATCATTTTTTTAGAATTTCTATTTTAACTAAAAATTTTTCGAGTCCTCAGTCCGCCCGTCTTTTCTCATGAGCCAGCAATCAAATAATTATAATGCATTTCATCATAGGACTCTAAGTATTTAAAAAGATATTCGGCATTAATAAATATTTTTCATTATATGTATTATATATAATCAAAAGACATATAAATTGTTTATTGATTATTTATTGATTGAAAGGTGATATGGTTTGAAACAAAAACTTGTTTTGTTTGGAGTTGTACTTGCAGCTTTTTTAATGGTTATGACACCTGTTTTGGGAGCTGTAAACGCAGAAGAAACACCGGTTTTGTCTAGTGAACTTAATGAGTTAATAAATGAAAATATTGATGATCCCGAAGAGAGCAGTATTTTAGCATTTATTTTCATTTGGATTTTCCTATGGATCTGTGAAAACATATTACATTTAGATTTATCTTCAATATTTAACCGGTTTATTAATCCTTAAAATAAATTTTTAAAAATCTTATTTTCTATTTTTTTTTATGTTTTTTAGACTTTTATAAATAAGTAAATTACTAAAAAAATTAAAAACTATATATACTCATTTTTGTTTCCTAAAAACATATTTTTTGAGAAAAAATTTAAATAAAAAAATTTTTTAAAAACCTATGAATGTATTACGAAAGTTTTATATAAAACATTTGAATTGTTATTTTTGAGGTTGTAGAGTTCAAAAAAAAATATGGGGGTAGTTAGATTAGAATGTTTTTTTAGATTAAACATTCTTCTCCTCACAGACGGTTAACCGGATATAATATTTAAAAATCCCTCATAAAAAAAGGACTCTACACCCCTAATAAAACTTTGGAGTAGAATAAATACAAAAAACTGCTAATAAAACTTGTGTTAAAACAACATTAGATTTTATTAAAGGGGGAATATGGTAATTATGCCAAAAAGAAGTAGAAAACAGATGAAAGAAGACGAAAAAGACATCATTTCTTATCTAAAAAAAGATAGTAGAGCTAGCATAAATGAAATGGCAGAAAAACTTGGTTTTTCTAGACAAAAAGTATGGAGAATAATTAAAAACCTTGAAAAAAACAAAAAAATCTGGGGGTATACCACAATTGTTGATGATGACAAATTCGATCAAAAAAGATATATTATGCTTATCAAGAAATCTATGGCACCAAGTGATAAATGGGTGGATAAAATAACTGATTTAACCATGCAGAAAAAAAGTACAGATCTTGGTATTAATATAGAATACAGTATGTTTCTTAATGGTAAATATGATTGGATGTTTATTCTTACTGCTGATGACTTAAAAGATGTAAAAAAATTTAGTGAAGTGTTAACTGAAGAATATCATGGAATAATAAGAAACGTTCATATTTTAGAAGATGTTTTTCCAGTTGAAATAGGCGGAATTGTTAATCCAAATGTACAAAAGTTAAAAGAGTTTTTTCATTAAAAAAACTTGACATTCAACATTTTTTTTCTGTTTCTTAATTTTTTATAAAAAAATTTTGTTTATTTTTATAAGAATGTACGCTTTTAAACAAAAGGTTAATATTTAATGAGTTTTATATTATTATATATTAGGGAGGAAAAAATATATGATGAAAGGATTTTCAAAAAAAAATTTTGTAATAATGATATTTTTTTTGTTCTTTGTTGGATTATGCATTTGTGTTTCTGCTGAAAACAAAAAAACAAACATTGCCACTGCACAGGATGAAGATCATTCATTTTTTTCACAATCTTTAGGTAAAAAAATATATACTAAACAAAGACTTTTAACAGATATAAACCTTGATAATCTTAATATTTTTAGTAATGTAAAACTAAAGAGTTTTAAGATTTATACTAAATGGATTGATGATAATGATACTGTTTTTGAAAAAACATATCCTCTTTCAACTAATAGCAATCTGATAGATATAAATAATGACAGTGTTGATGATGTTAAACTTGTTTTTGATTTTGGATTAAAAATAATAAAAGTTGAAGATTATGATTTTTCTGGTTTAAGTTTCCCTTATGTTCTTGGTTTTGTAACCTCAATTGAAACTGTAAGAATTGATGAGGGTTGTGTTGACGATTTTGATTTTTTTGAAATACATTTTCAGGCGGGGTTTCCAAGTTTTCTTGGTTTAGAAGAAAAAGAGTTTCAGATTGGTGGTTTTAGATCTGATGAAGGCAGTAAGAATCCTCAGAATTTTAAGACCACTCATAAGTTTATACCATATTTTTTGAGGAATCTTTTGGGTTTTAGAAAAAGTCCTGAGTTCTGGGTTAGTCAGAATCCTGGAGATATAGAAACAGGTATTGAGTATTTAGTTGGTGTTGAAGAAATTGAAAATGATGACAAGCCGTATACTTCAATGGTTTTGAATAATAAACCTGCTAAATCTTTTGATTTAAAAATAAAGATGGGTTTAGATGAAGATTCGCGTTTCAAGTTTAATTCAAAAGATGGTGTTTTTGAAGATCTTAGTTTTGCGTTGAAACGTGAGAAAAACAATAAAAAAATTGGTGGAAGTTTTAGTTTTAAAAATCTTGAAAGAGTAGATTTTGATGCAGATTTAAATATAAAAGAGGATAAAGCTTCTGTTTTTTATCTGAGTAGAAATAATCTTGATTTTGATTTTAAGTTTTTTAATGAAGAAAAGGATTCTTTGTTTAAAACTGGTGTTTTATGGGATAAAGGTAAGAGTTTTTCAGCTGAGATGATAAAAGGTTCAAGTTTTTCTGTTAAAACTAGTCGTGTTTTAGATTTTTATGATCTTAGTTTTGAAAAACCAGGTTTTGATCTTATTTTAGATCGTGTTGTTAGTGAAAAATCTGGTTCTTTTGGTATAAGTTTAACAGATGCAGGTTTTGATTTCAGTAGTGATATCAAGCTTGATGTTTCTAATCTTGGTTTTATAAACAATAATTATAGTGTGAATGTTGGAATTCTTAAGCCAAATTTAGCAGGTATGTTTTCAGTTGGTCAGGATGAAGAATCACGTGGTTTTAAAATTGGTGGAGACATGGGTTTGTTTGTTGATGAGATATCTTTTGAGTCCTTTGTTAAAGATGTTGATATCGATGTTTCTGGTGGTATAGATGTTGAATCAGGTGGTTGGATGGATCTTTATAAAACATCTGATGATGTCAACCATGTAGAGTTGAAACTTCTTAGTCTTTCTTTTGAGTTTTCTGATGTAGATTTTAGTTTCAATCATGAAAAAGTAAACCTTCGTGGTCTTTTTGATTTCGGGGAAGACAAAGAACGTGTGTTACATTTTCAGTGGAAAAAACCCGATATTTTCGAATTCGAGTTTGATCGTGATGTTGGTCTTACTGCCTCAGATTTTCATGTTGGTATGAACACTGGTTGGCTTTTTGATTATTTGGATATAGATAGTTTCTCTTGGAATAATGGTAGACGTTTTCTTATAGATGTAGCTGATGATGGTTTAAATTTTGAAACCAGTACAGATCTTGACATTCATGATTTATCAATGGTTTTTAAGAATGGTGCAGAAATATCTTCAGCAAATACTTTTTTTGAGGGGGGTTTTCAAGTTGAATGGTTTGAAGAACAATTGTTTTTGGATGTACAAAGCAACATAGACTGGGATCTTAAAATTGATACTCCTTTGTTTGGAGTATGGAATATTAATGGAATAATAGATGGAGAGGTACAAATCAACAGCAACTGGCTGCTGGGTGAATCTGGAAGTCTTGAGTTTGTCTCAAGTTCAAATGGTGTTCTTCATGATTTCTTTATTGAACATGAAAAACTTGAACTTCATCTTGGCACAATAGATTTAACACCAGGAAATATTGTTTTGGATTGGAAACGAGGAGATAATGGTTATTTAGAATTAAACAATAATGGAATATCTGCATCTCTTGATGTTTGTAAAATAATTCATCCTCCAACTTTGTTTAGTTTCGAAGTTGGAAGTATAGATCTTACACCCGGTGACTCCTCCATATCTTGGGAAAACTCGACGGATCTTAAACATCTGAATCTAGAGAGTGGTATCGATTTTGATGTTGATTTTGTTAAACTATCTCAAAAAGACAGTGTTTTAGAAGTTTCAGGTTTGGGTGTGAAACCAGGTGTTTTTGATTTCAAATGGTATAAAGTTGATAACAAGATGCAGATGACAAATAGTATATCTGGTTTTGGTCCAAAAGTTTCTCTTCTAAAGAACAATGAATTATTTGAAGCATCGATTAATGATTTAAGTAATAACGGTAAAACTTTTACTTTAGAATGGTACAAAGAAGAAAACTCTGTTACTGGTTTCTCAGTTGATACAGATGGTCAAAAATGTGCTGAATGGCTCGAATGTTCATATAAACTAAATGATAACTATGGCAGAAAGCTTGCGCTTACTGGTTTGAAAGCAGATGGTTTTACAATAAGAAACCAGGATTCAAAAGTAACCTTAGGTGGCAGAATCGGCGGATCAAGACTTATTTATCATGATCACCGTAATGGAGAGTGGCATATGCTCTCAGATTCTATTTGGGATATAAATGGTGACGGACAGGGTTATTTCTCAACAGAATGTGATCCGGATTGGACTCTTGAGATTTCACCATTGATATTGATTGCGGATTATGATATAGAAATAGATAGCACTGTTTATGCCCCAAGTTTCTTTAATCTAACTTGGGATTTCGACTTAAATACTTTGATACCACTTGATGCCTATGCAAATATTAGCCTCGATACTGATGGTAAAACAATAGGAAACATCGATCTTGAAGTAAATGCTGCTTCTTGGTTTAATATGAGCATCGAAGGAAACACAATAGCTGCAGAAGATTTCTGGGTGTATTGTGATTTTGATACTTGGAATCCATTAAACTGGCAGATTACAAATGGTGGTACAATTAACCCAGCTTCGGAATTAAGTATATATTTACTAGGCGTTTTAGTATACGAATACCCATAATTCTTTTTTTTCTTAAAAAAATAATTATTTTAGTATAGCAACAGGTAAATTATAGATGTAAAGAAGGCTGCTATTACAACACCCATAATAAGTTGCATTAAACTATGTGCTTTAAGTTTTAATCTAGCCCAAATAACTATTGGAATCAAAGCTGTTAATGGTATTGCATATATTCCAAAACCATGAATCAACGCTGTAACGGGTCCTGTGACCCCTCCACTATGTGTACTAACTTTCCAGAAAAGATTCACAAGCATAATAACTGCTGTAACAAAAATATATGCTATTGATAAAACAAACATAGCTTTGTAATCTAACATAAAAAAAACAATGGATGCAATGATGTATCCAGTTAAAGCTACAAAATAGAAAGGGGTTCTTGTTTTTCGATCTGAAACCCATAGATCTATTTTACCTTTTTTAAAATTATAAACAACTGCAAAAGCAGGAAAGATTGATAGGAAAAAAATTCCAAGTATTATACTTGTTGTGATTGTTAATAAGTCATGGCTTTGCAAAGGGGAAAATATTGAGAACCACAATGTGGCTATGAATGCAATAACCACGGGTGATAGTATTTTTGAGATGTTTTCAGCGATTTTTTCTTCTTTGTTCATTTTTGTTTTCGTGTGGAATACTATTTTGTTTATATAGTTACTGGAACAATATGGCAAGAAGAAATTGTTATTTTGATATTATAAATAGTCATTAGAAAAAAAATAATAAATATTTCATTTTTCAGAGAAATTAAAAAGTATTTTTTGTTTTTGTTGTTTTAACAATAATATATATAAGTAATGATTCTATGTTATGTTGGTATCTAAAAGGATGAGGATGAGAATTTCGTTTTTAAATAAATGAGGTTTTTGTTTTTCTCATTTTTTAGATATAAAAAGTACAAGACATATTCTTAGATTTGTCTAAGGATGGAATGGTATATGAAAGGAAAAGTAAAATGGTTTAACATGAGAAAAGGCTATGGTTTTATAGAAAGTGAAGATGGAAAAGATGTTTTTGTTCACAAAACTTCTGTAGAAAAAGGGTTTTTGAATGAGGGTGACGAAGTAGAGTTTGAGGTTGAAGAAACTGACCGTGGCCCAAATGCTAAAAATGTTACAAAGGTATAATCTTTTAAGTTTAGGTTGTGTAATTTTTGAGTGTTGTTAAGAAAGGAGATACAGTAAAAGTCGAGTATGTTGGGAAACTAGAGGATGGTACAGTAATTGATAGCAGTGATCAACATGATAAACCTTTAGAGTTTGTTGCTGGTGAAGGGCAATTGATTAAAGGTTTTGATGATGCTGTTATGGGTATGGAAGAAGGTGACGAGAAAGAAGTAACAATTACCCCAAATGAAGGTTATGGTGAACATAATCCTGAGCTTGTTAGAGATATGCCTCGTAATATTTTTCCTGAAGATCAAAAACTTGAGAAAAACATGGTATATATTTTGAATCTTCCAGATGGTAGGAAGATTCCTGTTAGGATTTCTGATTTTAGTGAAGAAACTGTAAAAGTTGATCTTAATCCGCCTCTTGCAGGTAAAACTTTGATTTTTAAAATAAAACTTTTAGAAATCATTGAATAAAAAAAACCAACTTTTTTTATTTTTTTGTTACATTTGTGGCTTATTTTATTGTTTTTTTTGTTTTATATAATTATTAAAATATATTTTGATGATTAAATTTAAATAAAGTTAACTCTATTATAATATTACAAGAAAGAATAGTATGTAATATATTTAGAGGTTGATATAGATGCAAAAAAAATTTATTGTTTTATTTATAGCTGGTGTATTTCTATTAACAATTTTTTCAAGTGTTTTTACTATCGGAAAAGAACTAAAAGAAGAAAAACTAAACAGTTTTGATAACAACTCAGTTGATTTTGTAACAATTAATTCACATGATGGATGGCTTGAATTAAGAGATGGGGTTAGAATTCTTCATTTAAGTGGTTCTAATTATGATATGGGTTATCAATATGGTGCATTAGCTTCAGATGAGATTCAGCAGAATCTTAGAGCTCAGTTATCATATTTTGAAGATCATGGTTGGCCATATGATGAAATCCTTGATGTGTATTATCAAATGGATGATAACTTGCCTCAGAAATATATAGATGAAATGGAGGGTATGGCTGATGGATCTGGTTGGTCCTTTGAGGATATAGCTGTTTTAAATACAATCCCTGCAATTTTTAATTTACAAGCTAAATCTTGTTGCGAGGTTTCCTTATGGGGACCATTAACTGTAAATGGTGAACTTTATCACATACGAGGTTGGGATTGGACTCTTAATGTTAAAGACCCTGAAACAGGTACACCGTTTCATGAAACACAATTCATCATAGTAAGAGATCCAACAAATGATTATGCTTCAATGGATCAAAGTTTTGCTGGAAGTATTTTTAGCTGGGGTGGTATAAATGAAAAAGGTATCGCGATAGGAGAAACAACATGTATCACGGATGATACAAGTTTTGATGGTGTTAGCGCTGCTTTTCGTATGAGAATGGTTCTTGATGATGCATCCTCTGGTGGAGAAGCAATCAGTATTATGAGCAAAGACAGAACCTGCGGATGGAATTTTGTAATATCCGATGGTAATGTTCCAGAAGGTTTTGTTATTGAACAAACTGCTAACCTTCTTTATGTAGGAGAATGGGATAACCCTGTCGAAGACAATGATCCCTACTGGAAGGTAAACGGTTTAGTAAGAAGAGTTCCTTATTTTATTCATCCTGAAACAGCAAAGACTCAACCAAATAGAGATACCGATGATCCAAGTGGACTTAAAGGTTTTATTATGTATCTTTTGGGTAAAAATGGTTACTTTGGAGGATGGTCTTTTTACAGGGTTATTAGTGAAGCTGTTGAGGATAGAGCAGGAACTCTTAATCTAGATGGTACTATGCAGATGATTAGAGATGTTTATGCAGGAAAAACTGATCTTTTGTTTTGGTTGATTCAGAAAATTGGTTTTGTAAACTCTGTGCATCAATGGGTTTCTTGTCCAAAAACAGGTGATTTTCTTATTTCTTTTGCAGAAGGTCAGACTCCTGCTTTTAGAAACAAGGTTCATAGTTTTAATTTATTTGATCTTTTAGAGGAGGAACCTCCACTAAAATAATATTTTTATATTTTTAAATAAAAAAGTTTTAAATAATAATAATCTATTTATTTATATGGGAGTTTTAAAATGAAAAGAGTTTATTTTGTAACCTTGGTATCTTTTTTACTGATAACAACTGTTTTTATAACAGGTTTAGGAATACAAGCAAAAGAAGATAATAATTATGCAGATCAACAAGGAAAATATGAACAAGGATACCGCTATAACACACAAGGTTGGATTTATTTACATATTGAAGGAGATGGCTATGAAAGAGGTTATCAACATGGTTATCTTCTTTCAGCTGAAATAGTAGATCATATATCTCGTTGGAGTAACATAATACATAACAGTCCAATGTTTGCAAATGTTAATATTGATCAGGAATCTGACAGATACGAACAGATATCAAATAAATGGTGGAATTTTTGTAGAAACAGGATTAACAAGATTTATTGGGATCGATACCCTGAAGAATATCAACAAGAAATACTGGGTATTGTTGATGGAGTAAACGATAAAGGCGGCAGTGTTTTTGATAGAGAAATTGATCATAAAGATATTCTTGGTATAAACCAAATGTTCGAATACATGACTCGTTTGACAACGATGAAAAAAGGTTTTCATCCAATGAGAGGTTTTTATAATTCTATTAAAAACCTTGTTCCAACAGGACTTCCAAATAAGAACCAGTTTATCAACATTTTTTTAAAGGCTCCTAAAGCCCATCATTGTAACGCGTTTATCGCTTCAGGCGATGCAACTACAAACGGTCAGATGGTTGCATCTCATGGTATAAGATGTGGTGGCTGGTGGTATCCCTATTATGTAGCTCAAAGATGGAATGTTATAATAGATATAGTTCCATCTGAAGGATGCCGTTTCACAATGAGTTCAACACCTGGTTTTATTTGGAGTGATAATAATTATTATCAAAACGAGGAAGGTATCATCGTTATGGATACAACTGCTCCACAGGGACTTTGGAGAAACAAAGGTTATTCTATGGTTATAAGAACTAGACTTGCCGCACAATACAGCAGTAGTCTTGATGAAGCATTGCATCATCTTCAAAACAAAAATGATGGTCTTTGGACTGCAGTTTATCTTATCGGAGATGCTAAAACCGGTGAAATAGCTCGATTGGATCTTGCTTTGTATAATTCAAAAATTTGGCGTCAAAAAAATGGTTATTATTTCAGTGCAAACAATGCTATGGATCTTGGTGTAAGATTTGAAGCAAATGGTTTAGGAATTAAAGGATTGGTTTACAAATTAATTGGTTTAAATTTTTATCAATATTTTACCTTAAGATATGAACATTCAGATAGAGATGCGAAACTTGATGAACTTGGGGAAAAATATTATGGTGAAATCGATGTTGAAGTTTTAAAAGATAAAATAATGTATGAATTCCCGGTTTGTGATTTTGCTTCAACAGATGTTAAACTCACAGATACCAGTCTTATGGAGGAAAATAGTCTCTGGGTTTTCTTTGGAAATGTTAGAGGGATGATATGGAATACTTCTGATCAAAAAGCTAATCTTAAAGGTGTTCGTGATGTGCCACCGCAGGGTTGGACTTTGATTAATGGTTTACCAGAAAAACATGATTTTAATTTACCATTAGAAAACGAGAAAACAGCTTCTAAAAAAGCTGAGATGAGATGGGATTATGATTTCGCTGATGATTTTGAAGGAGGGAACACATGGTATGCAAATCTTGATTACAATGATGATGTGTTGTATGGTGCTGCATCTGATGGAAAGGTGTACAGTATAAGTACTGCTAATGGTGGAAAAATCTGGACTAAAGACATTAATAATTATGATGAGAGAACTTGGATAAAAGCAGATAATTCTATTGTAGCAGTTGGATGGGAGAATGAAACACTTGGGTTAAACCCAGATGATGGTAGCATCATTTGGAGTAATGAAGAAACTAAATATATTTGTTCAGATCCTGTTTTTATAGATAACAAAGTCTTCTACGGTAATCGAAACGGGAATATATATGCCATGGATAAAACAAACGGAGATATTATCTGGGATGATTTTATAGAAAAACAAAAAGTATATCTTTCAGTTGATGAAACAAATAACAGGTTGATTGTCACTTGTGATGATAAATGTTATTCAATTAATCCAGATGATGGTAGCATCATTTGGAGTTTTGAAACAGATGGACTTATTACAACCAAGGCAAATATAGATAATGAAAACGTGTTTTTTGGATCTGCTGATACAAATATTTACTCAGTTGATTCATCAAATGGAAAGCTTAATTGGAAACAACCCACTGGTTGGTCGATTCATACAACACCAGCATTTCAAAACAACAGATTATTTGTTGGTTCAATGGATCATAACATGTACTGTTTCAACAAAAACACTGGTGAAATGATTTGGTCATTTACAACCAACGGAGCAATACAATCCTCACCTGTTGCATATGGAGATTATGTGTTTTTTGGATCAGATGATGGAAGATTTTATGCAGTGAACCAAACCAATGGAGAACTTGCATGGGATTACACACCTGCTTACACGTTAGAGGATGATGTTTATAATTATATTACAACACCGATAACCGCAGATAGTATCGTTGTAGATGGTGAAGTGTTTATGAGTGCTAATGGTAAAATATTTAGTCTAGAGGCACAAACATTTGGAGAAGAACCTGTAAAAAAAGAAGAAGAAATTGATACAGAAATGATTCTTCTTATAGCAATAATAGTGATTATCATCATTGCTTTGCTGTTAGGTGTTTACACTTATTTCAAAAATAAAAAAGAGTGAAAAAAAAAATTACTTTTTTTGATTTCTTTCTATAATATCTATAAATTTATAAGGGTTCTTAGGAGTAACTACAATATTTAGTTTATCTTTTGTTGTAATAAGAACACCATCTCTGAAATTACTCATTGCAATCCATGTTTTACCGACACCCGGAATATAATACCAACCTCCAAGAAAACTAGCACCAAATAGACGGATACCTGTTGGAATAACAGTTTTTTTTATTGTCTTGATTTCTTTAATATAAATGTGTCTATCACCTATGGGGCCAAGTATCTTTAAATTATTTGAGTCAATGATATATTTTATTTTATTTGCTCTGAAGAGGATGTATATGAATACTATCAATATGGTTATAAAAAGTATTAAGAAAATAATCTTTTCAATAAACGTCATAATGACTTTTAAGTAAACTACTGTTATGAGAAGTATGAGAAAAACCAAAATAGCTGAATATAATAGTTTTATAGATGAGGCAAATTTAGCTTCAAAAGATATCTTTTGTGAATCCTTATTTTTTTCTGAATTGTTCATTTAATGGAAAATATTATGTTTGTATTACAAATAATTTTTTAAAAAATTTTTTTCATTTTTTTGAAGAGAGTATAGGAAAGATTTATATTTTAACAAAGTGACATTATAGCAGCAAACATTTAAATAAAATAAAAAATAGAGTATATTTTTGGTACAACCAAATTAGGTTGGGTGGTAAGGTAAAGTAATGTATTGTAATGTAAATAAAATTAATAAAATTTAGATTAAAAAAATAATCATCCTCCCAAAAAAATAATTGTTTTTTTAAACAATCCCCCTCCCTTACCCCCCTTCTCTCCCAAAAAAATTTTCAATTATTTTTAAATAATAACTAATAATTCCCTTAGTTCATGACAGGTGAAGAAATAGTAGGTATAATCCCAAATACCCAATCTGGTTTTTTAGGGCAGAAAGCATATAATTTAATTGTTACAAATCATCGTTTAATCGTTGCAGAATTAACAAATGATATGATTAAAAATGAAATGAAAAAAGTTAAAGAGGATTCAAAGAAACAAGGAGATGGGTTTTTTACTCGATGGACTAAAACAATGACGTCTGGGGCTAATTCCTATTATAAAAAGTATTTTTCTATGCCTGTTGAAAATATCTTAAATGAGAATCCAAATAATTACTGTATTTTTATTAACAATATAAAAAAAATTAGAGTACATAATGGATATATGCACAATGAGGGTAAAAGGATACCTAATGAAATTAAAATCAAGTGGGATAATGGTAAAGAATCTTTTAGATTTACTAGTATAGAATCTGTTGAAGCAAAAAATATTCTGAGAAAAACTTTTGGTGTTTTAGTTAAATAAAAAAAAGAAAAAAGATTGTTTTTTATTTTTTATGTATTTTTATTTGTCCTCCACCTAGAATTGTTGCTGGATCGTCATCATCATCACCTGAAATGTTATTGTCATAGATTATTTCATCTGTGTTTTTGTCCCATATTTTTATTCTGAATTTGTCTTCAGAATTTCCTTGTATGTCTCCATCTATTGCTGATAACATGAACCCGTAGTTTCCTTCGTTGTTTATGGTTCCTGTTCCTTTGTACATTGCTTTGGATCCTGCTATTACAAGCCAATCATAGTCTTTGCTGTGAAAGTTTAGTTTTGCTGCATGGAATTGGAATTCTGTGTTTCCACTTGGTGTTGATTGCCCTTTTTTGTATTTGCTTACAAAACCAAAGGTTGATTTTCCTGTAAGAGTTGGATCTGGTTTGTAGGCTCCTTCTGGAGAGTTTATCCATCCTCCCCCAGTTACAAAACCGCTGTCGGGATCATAAACTACTACGTATTGATATATTTCTTCATCTATCCCTCCATCATCGTCTTCTACTGTTATTGTTAATGTGTATACTCCTGCTTCTGAATATGTATGTGAGTTTGTTAGAATGCGATCATTTATTGATGCTGAGGTATTTGTTCCATCACCCCAGTCAACAGATGCTATATGAATATCTTCTAATCCAGGATCAGTAAAGGTTGCTGATAGACCAACATTTGATCCTACAGGTACAGGATCTGCTGGAAGATCAGATATAGAGGTTATATTTGGTGCTACGTTGTTAACTGTTATATTTATTGTTTGGATGGCTGCTTCACCATCGTCATCATATGTTTTTAGTTTTATCATATAGTTGTCATCTTCATCATCATCTAAATATTGATGAATTTCGTTTATGATTCCATCTGATGTGCTACCTGTTGTGTTAATGCTTTCGTCGCCCCAGTTTATCTGGTATGAAAGAGTTGTATCCTCACTATCAGGATCTGAAACTGTAGCTGTTAATGTTGTAGTATCATTTTCATTTATTGGAGTTGTAACGTTAAGTGTGTTAATACTTGGTGCTGAATTCAGTGATTCCAAAACATGAACTGTTAAAGAATCTGAACCGATTAGATTGTTTTCAAAATCATATAATTCAACGGAAAGCGTGAAATCTCCGACATTATTGTATAAATGGTTTAAATTAAAAACTCCATCTTCTAAATTTAAAAGAAGGTTTTCATCTGCGGTTCCATCACCATAGTTAACAACTCCTGAAAACACCTCGACTTCTTCATAGAAAAAACAACCGGTTCTACTGAATGTTTCTCCTTCATAGATTGTTACATCATCACCTATTTCTATACCTTGTACTAATACAATTATTGTTATTGTGCTACTTCCTCCGTCATCATCACTAATTGTAACAGTTAGTTGATATTCTCCAATATCCGAATATGTATGATACCCGTTTACATAGAATGCACCTGTTTCTACCTCATAAGTATCTACTGTTCCGTCACCCCAGTCGAATTCTGCTATATGACTGTCATCTGATATAGCTCTAGATGTAGGATCATAAAACTCAACGGTTACTTCTAACTCGATATTTAAGTCAGCTAAAATATATTCACCGAAGCTTACAAATATTGTAGGAGCAACATTTTCAACTGTTACTTCTGCAGTATCGGTTACAAAAAAGTTTCCATCAGTAACTTCTAGAGTAATATTTCCACTGAAATCATCATTCCAAGTGTATGCATCGTTTGGGTTTGTTGTCCAAGTTGTCCATGTTCCATCAAAATTCCAACGATACCATAACTCTTCTCCTTCTGGATCATATGAACCAGATGCATCAAAATATATCGTTTCACATTCTGTACTAAAATATGGTCCACCTGCATCAGCTACAGGAGGGAGACCTTCTCCTTCTTCATCTTCTGCCATAACTCCTGGCAGAGTAGTTAAAACCGAGAATACCAGCGTCCAAAAAACCAACCAAATAGTACTTCTCCTAATTAGAGAAGTCATATTATTTTTCATTTAAATCATCCACCCCAAAAATAGTTTTCGTATTTTTTTGTTTAAATATTTAACTCACTAAAATATCAAAAAAGAATTATGTTCCTCTACCTGCAAATTAATACTTTATAAAGTTTTTTACGTAAAATTTTTTTTAGATTTTGTTTTCGAAAAAATGATAAAAACTTTTTTTAAAACCCAATTTTTTATAAACATTTATAGCAGATTTATTTTCCTTGAAAACATACAGTCGAAGTAAGGAAACATCATTTTCTAACGCAAGTTTTTTAATCTGTTGTAAAAGTTTTTTAAAAACACCTTTATATCTAAAAATATCTTTAACATAGATACTTTGAAGCCACCAAATGTTTTTGTTTTGCCAGTCGCTCCATTCAAAAGTGATCATTAACTGACCAATGATATTACTATTGTTTTCTGCTACAATATAAAACCCCCTATTTGGATTGTTTATCAAAGATTTTACACCATTCAAAGTAGTTTCATAGGAAATTTTTTGTGATTCAGATTCATTAGCAAGTACTACATTGTTTTTTGCTATTGATTCAGCATCATCAATTATTGCTTTTCTAATAATCATTAAAAAAAGTGTAGAGAGATATAATTTAATAAGAATTATGAAAGAAAAAAAAATTTATTAGTTTAATTTTTCTATTTTGTTTAATACACTATTTTTCACATTTTCTGGTGTGAATTCTTCAAGATGCCCTGGTACTTTGACAACGGGTATATCCTGGTTTTCAAGGAAATTTATAGCTGGTTTTGCTTTTTTATGAAACTCATTTAATCGTGAACGAATTTTTTCTTCTGTATCATCAGATCGTTGAATTACTTCAGCTCCGCAGTTTTTGCAATATTTTCCATCTTTAGGTGGTTTATATTCCATATGATAAACTTTTTTACATTCCGGGCAGATTCTTCTTTTAACAGTTCTTTGAACTATACGATCATCTGTGTTGTCAACAAGTAGTATGAAATCTATTTTTGAATTGTTTTTCTGCAATAGTTCTAACAAAAATTTTGATTGTTCTGAGGTGCGGGGGTATCCATCAATTATTTGGTTTTTGAAATCTTTTTTTGAAAAATATGATTCAAAAAGAGTATTGGTTATGTAATCTGGTACAAACAATCCTTGATCTACAAAATATTTTGCTTTAAGTCCAAGAATGATATCTTCATTATTTGTTCCAAGTTTTTCAGCGATTTGTTCATCTGAAATAAAACAGTTGTTTTCTTTATCCCAGAATTCATTTAGATCACCTTGGAAATCATAATCATTAAATTTTCCAAGATAGTTTCTAAAAATATCACCAGTTGATAGTTGTTCTAAACCATATTCTTCAGAAAGTACATCAATTCGTGGTTGTTTACCCGCTCCACTTTTACCTGTAACAATAACATTTGTAATATTATCAGAATTTATTTTTGACATAGGAGAAACGTAAAACAAAATCTCATATATAAAACCATTTTTTTCGAAAATTACTTAATAAAATGATTTAATTACTTTTGAGTAGTATTTTATAGGTGAGATTTGGGAATATGTTGAAAAAAATTTTGGGTTTGCTCATTGTTTTATCTTTAGTTTCTTTACTGTGTTTTTCTGGATGTGTAGAAGAAGATAAGAAAAAAAACACAGTTGATAACAATAATATTGATGATTCTGATGATAATGTTAATGAGTCGGATGATAACAATAGTTTAGACGGTTTTGAAATTGTTGCTCCAGGAATTAGTGGTTCTGTACCAATTATAACAGTTGATGATTCTAACAATCCGCATATTATTTTTTATGAAACCGATAACAAAGATCTTTATTATGCTAAATTAATCAACAATGATTGGAGTTATGAACCAATTGATTCAGAGGGAGATATCGGTGATGGCCATGATATCGTTATTGATTCAGATGATGTTGTTCATGTCTGTTACCGTGATAAAACACACGGATCGATTAAATATGCAAAAAAGCAAGATGGGGATTGGGTGAATGTTACAATCGAGGATCCTTTTGATGAAGATGATAGTGTTGAATCTTCATCTATCGATATCAACTCAGAAGGAAATCCTTTTGTTGTTTATAATATTCAATCAACAAATGATCCATCTTATTTGAAATACGCAGTCTGGGAGGAGGATTCTTGGGATATCGCTAATCCTTATATTATTGGACATTGGGTTAGTCTTGATTTAGATCAAGATGATACCCCTCATGTAGCTTTTCATGATAGTACAAGTTCTAAAATTTGTTATGTTAAAGGTCCAAACTGGCAACCTAAAACAATTGATAGAGATTCAAATTTTACTGTTGTTAATGACCCACATATTATGTTAGATTCACAGGGGAATCCATATATTGTTTACAGAGATAATTCAAGTAATGGTTCAATAAAAATGGCTAAAGGATTAGGTGGAGAATGGACTATTGAAGAAATAGATAAAAATGTTGGTATAACAGATGAGTTAAGTTTTACAATCAAAGATGATATCCCTTATGTCGTATATGGAAATACAAATAATAATAGTTTGATGCTTGCTGAAAAAATTAGTAACAACTGGGTTTATGAAAAACTTGGTGGGGCACATGTTTGTTCTGTAGCAGTTGATAATCTAAAACGTGTTCATATTGCTCATACGTATGGTACAGATATAGGAGAAATAATCAAGTATAAATTAATAGATTGAAAAAAAGAAAAAAATTGTGTGTTTTTTTTATTGTTTTGTAAACTCTGAAGGGTTACAGGTTTCGCAACCTGGTGTTTCTGTTTTCAGATTGTTTTCATCTATGATAAAAATTGTATCTATATCAAGTCCTCCGAAATCACAGCCTTGTATTAAAAAGTCTGTATCCTCTAAAGGATTTTCAAGTGTGTTATTAATAACTGTACCAGTACATGAAGTGTTATCTTCAAATGTGATTGTTACTCTGCTTCCATTTTGAAGGATTGTTACATTTTGTTCACTAGTTTTAGTATTTAGGAAATCATAGTTTTTAAGAGTCCAGTTACCAGATAAATTTATAGTGTTTTCAACGGGTTTGATTTTTTTAATAGTGATGTTGACATCGTCAACATAATAGGTTCTATTTGTTTCATGGCTACCCCAGACTCCGATGTTGATATATATGCTTCCATTTTCATTTGTTTCAACTATAGCATCATAAGATTTGTTCAACCAAACAAATTCTTCACTTTCTTTATTATTACCTGTTTCTCCTTGGTAAACTAAATCATCTCTTGTTGAAATGTTATCCACAGAGATAGTTGTAATAATTTTAAACAAGTTAACAGTTCCAAAATCTGATGTTCCAAATTTAAATCGAACATCCACATCATATAAGGTGTTTTTTTCTACATCAAAGAATTTTTCCATCCAGATTTTACCAGCATCATTAATATTCTCTAAATAAAATTTCACTGAGGAGTTATCTGAATATGATTCATTAGTTGTTGTTTCAACAGACCAGTTTATTGGTGGATGATCCAGATCAAGACCATTTTTTGTCCATCCGTTCATACCATTTTCAAATGAATAAAAATAATAATTTTTACTCTCATCTCCACCTGTTTCATTTTGTTTACCATTAGGATCATCTATGTTTTGATTTGTATCATCTTTTTTATTTTCTTCAGGTATCAGAGCAATATATGCTGCTGCAGAAACTATTACTGCTACTGCTACTATTGTTAATATAATTATTTTTTTGTTTTTCATTTTTTAAATTATCACCATTTCAACCCGGAAATAAAAAATTGTATTTAAAAGATTGGTATTCGTTTGGAAAAAACCAAACACAATATAAAAAAAATTGAAAAAAAAAGTTTTTTTGATTTTTTTATTCTTCTTCTATTTCTGTTACTTTTTTTTGTTTGAATAAATATGTTTTTAGCTCTTCATCCATCGCTGGATCATTTCGTCTTACCCATTCTAGTAGCATCGCGGCGTGTTCTTTTTCTTCATCCCGGTTATGAGCTAGTATTTCTTTTAGTTCTTCATCATCTGTTGCATCCACGCGTTCCTGATACCAGTTTACTGCTTCTATTTCTTCAATGATTGACTGTCTTGCTCGATCTAAATCAAGTGTTTTTTCAGTCATTTTTTTTCTTTCTTCATGTTTTATCATAATTTTTTTTCACCTCCATAAAAATTTTTTTAATGTTGTATTTCTGCATATTCCTCAAATGGCATTATAGATAAATGCGGGATCATTTTTTTGAAACCTTGCATTATCTTATCAATCCTATGGAATTCCTCATGACTTTCAACACTATCCCAATAAGTAATCATGATATATTTAGTTGGTTTAATCTCTATCTCCTCGTATTCACCTTGAAGCATTGATCCTCCAAAAGCAACATTAGTAGTTTTAACTACTTTAGTTCCTATGAATCCTTTTTTATCCATTGTAAACTGACAGAGATCCTCCATCATCTCCTCTACTTTCTTTTCATGACCGGGTTTTACAGATAAATAATTGATAGCAGTCACCATATTTTTACCAACCCATTCATAATCATCGAAGGAATCAACTGGTAACTCTGAAACATCTATTCCTTTATCTTTCAGATAACTTAATGCCATCTCAGTTCTCTTTCTTCGGATTCCGCAATAAACTTTTACTTTTTTATCTTTTAAAAAATCTAGATAAAATTCAAGATCCCAGACTGGGATGTTTAGTGATCCTTTGATATGATTCATATAATATTCTTCTCTAGTTTTTACATCTAAAATGATTTCCATATTGTTTTTTTACAACCCCCGAAATAATTTTTAAAAAAATTGAAGGATTGACATCTTATAAATAGTTTATTAATAGAATTATGTTTTTTTTGATTAAAAAAAGTATTAAATCGTATAATGATTATGATGACATTGTTACTTTATGAATTGGTTGTTTGCAAATAGTTGGTCTCCATACTTGGTTGGTGTTGGCATAGGTGTTTTGGTTTGGCTTAGTTTTTTACTTTCTAATAAAGCAATTGGTTGTTCCACGGCTTATGCTCGATCTATTGGTATGGTTGAAAAGTTTTTTCATGGAAAAAAGGTTCATAATAAGGAGTATTATCAAAAATTTGAACCAATAATTGATTGGGAATGGATGCTTGTTATTGGTATAATATTTGGTGCTTTTATTTCTTCTATACTCTCGGGTGGTTTTGATTTAGAATTTGTTCCTATGCTTTGGGAAAGTTTTTTTGGTTCTAATATTTTTTTAAGACTTGTTGTAGCGGTTTTTGGGGGTTTTCTTGTAGGTTTTGGTGCACGTATGGCAGGTGGTTGTACTAGTGGACATGGTATCAGTGGTACTCTTCAGCTTTCTTTGAGTAGCTGGATTGCAATAACTTGTTTTTTTGCTGGTGGAATTGTTGCTGCTTTTTTTATTTATAATATTATTGGAGGGTTGTGATTTTGTTAAAAAATCTTCATTCCAAAAAAAGGTTACAGCTGTTGATTGGTTTTTTGATTGGAGTTTTTTTTGGTTTTCTTCTGAATAAAGGCGGTGTTACAGAGTATGATGTGATTCTTAATCAACTTCTTTTGAAGGATTTCACGGTTTTAAAAATTATGCTTACAGCGGTTTTATTTGGTATGATTATTGTTTATCTTACCAGAAGATTAGGTTTTGCAAGGCTTCATCCTAAAGCATGTTACACGGGTTCAATTATTGTTGGTGGTTTGATTTTTGGTGTTGGTTTTGCAGTACTTGGTTATTGTCCGGGTACAGCTGCTGGTGCTGTTGGAGCGGGTTCAGTTGATGCATTATTTGGAATAATAGGTTTTCTTATAGGTGCTGGTGTTTTTGCAAAGTTTTATCCCGGGATTAAAAAAAGGTTTATGAAGAAAGGTTTAGGCGAGGTTACTATTCCGGAGTTGTTAAAGGTTAAACCTTGGTATATTATCTTTGTTTTTAGTATATTGATAGTTTTATTTCTGTATTTTTTAGAGATGAATAATCTATAAAAAAAAATTTTTGAGGGTTTTATTCTGGATGTTTAAGGTTTCCAAAGGCTCTTAAAACTATTTCAGGTAATGCTGGATGAATATGCATGCCTTTAGCTAGATATGCTATTTCTCCACCGAGACTCATAGCATTTATTACTTCTTGTATCAGGATTGGTGCATATGGTCCAATTATGTGGAAACCAAGTATTTTTCCGGTGTTATGATCAACTATTGCTTTTGCAAAACCATCATGTTCAACCATGGCTTCTCCTTTGGCTACATCAGAGTATTTAGCTTTACCTACAAGGATTTTATGTTTTTCACGAGCTTGTTCTTCTGTTATTCCTACTGCAGCTATCTGTGGATAAGTAAATACTGCATAGGGTATGGTATCATAGTTTAGTTTGGTTTTGTTTTTTGGGTTTATTGAGTTGTTCCATACTATTTCTGTTTCATCATTGGCTACATGTTTAAACATGGCTTGTCCTGTGGCATCACCGAGTGCCCATATGTTTTTCTTTGTGGTTTCTAGATATTCGTTTACTTTTATGTAACCTCGTTGATCTGTTTCTACACCTGTGTTTTCTACTTTTAATATATCTGCATTTGATTTTCGACCTGTTGCAATTAAAACTTGTTCACCACTGTAGGATTTAGTTAGATTTGATTTTCTATCTTTTCCAATTACTTCAACACCATCATTTGTTTTTTTGATTTCTACTACTTCAGTGTTTAACAGAATATTCATACGTTGTTTTAACTTAGCGAGTAACAAATCTGAGATTTCTGGTTCAGAGTTATTAACTAATCTATCACTACGTTGTATCATTGTAACTTTGGTTCCAATAGCTGAAAAAAAATGTGCAAACTCTACAGCTATATATCCACCGCCGACTATTACTAGGCTATCTGGTTGTTTTTTAAGATCAAAAACGGTTTCATTAGTTAAAAAATCTACATCATCTAATCCTTTAATAGGTGGAATTAAGGGACGTGCGCCGGTTCCAATAAAAACTTTTTTACCCTTTAGAAGTTCATCATTTACCTTAACAGTGTAATCATCTACAAATTCTGCTTCATCATTATAATAATCAAGACCTGCGATTTGATCTATTCCCTGCATGTGTTCATGGCTCTTATGAAGAGTGTTTCTCATTCGGTTCATAATATTATCAAAATCAACGTTTTCAACACTTGCTTTTACTCCAAGTTTATCTGCTTCTTTGATTTCCATTATTCTATCAGCGGGATAAATAAGCATTTTTGAAGGAATGCAACCATAATTTAGACAGGTTCCTCCAAGTCGTCCTTTGTCTATTAGTGCTGTTTTCAAGTTTTTCATCAAAGCATTCTGAACAATGCTTCCCGCGGATCCATCTCCTAAAACTAAAACATCATATTCTTTCATAAAAACTTAAATCACCTAAATTTCAATACCATTATATTATTCAATTAAATCCTTAATTCTCTCCGTATAATATAATGATTTATTTGTGTTAATAACTCAGGTTTATTGTTTATATTTTTCGATGACTTTAGCATGGTTTTATATTAAAAATCAGACATTTTAGGAAAACCGAAAGAAATATAAAAGAAAAATATATGGGTCTTTATAGCACTATATATTGTATATAGAATAGGAGTGTGAGGAAATCGTGGATATGAAAAAATTGTTAGTCCTTATACTAGGGATTGTGTTGATCGCAGGCGTACTAAGCGGTTGTACAGAAGAAGAAGACAAAGATACAGATGACGATGATGATACACCAACAAATACTGCACCAGTGATAACCGGAGATATAGCATATAATGAAAGTCTTAACTTGTCCAATTTACCAGTTGAAGTTGAGTTTAGTGTAAATGCATCTGATGCAGATGGTGATACTCTATTATACAACTGGACAATAACAAATTCGACAAACGCAACAATAACAACTGGTGATGAAGCAACATTAACATACGAATTTAACGTAACAGACACATACACAATCAAAGTAGTAGTATCGGACGGAGAAGAAACAGCAGAAAAAGAGTTAGAATTAGTAATCGGTGAAGAATAAGGGCTTAAAATAAAACCCAATTCTTTTTTTTCTTTTTATTAAATAAATAAAAAAATAGATAGATTATTTTTGTATTTGTAGAAATGAGAAAAATAGTTTAACTGGTGAACGTTCTGGGTTTCTTTTGATATGTGTATGTTTTATTTTGTACATTAGTGTTTTTTTAGTTTGAGCTTTTTTTGAACTTTTAACATAGTCGGGTTGACGTTCTCTTTTAAGGTTTTTAATAGATTTCTTTGCTTTACCAGCTATTTTTCTAAATGGGTATTTACGGTTTAAAAGATAAAACAGTACTATCAATGCCCCAATTATTAATAATACAATCAATGTATCTTTGATTAAACCAAGAAGTGTATTCATTTCATCTAATTGATCTGATTGCGCTCTAACAGTGTTTTTTAAACCTTCGTTTGTATCCTGTAGATCATTTATCATTGAACCCTGCATAGATATTTGTTGCCCTTGTTCTTGAAGTGATGACCCTTGGGTGTTAATTACACCTGCATGTTGATCGATTAGTTCCCCATGTTGATTTAGACCTTTGTTATGTTCTCCTAAAGTATTATTAGTCTCGTTTTTAAATCCCAGATAATCATCTTCAAAGGCTATTAGTTCATCTCGGATCAAGAAAATTTTTTGGTTGTTATCGTTACTGTAGGAAAAAGCATTATCAGCATAACCCCAGGCCATATTTGCTGTACCTCCTACATCTTTTATTTTTTTGTTTAATTTATTTATTTTTGCCCATAGCGCCATGAATTCTTCTGATACTTCTATTCCATCGATATAGTAGTTCACATCTCCACCTGCTTCTCCGTTTATGTATGCTGTGAGGTTTTCATCTGTGATTACGTGTACTTCTACAGTGGTATCTTTTTTTGTTTCTTCAGCGTTTATTGTTTGTGTAAATGTTAAGGATAATAATATTATTAGTATTATTGAGAGTATTTTTTTCATTTTGTTTCTATTCTCCTTAAATTTGTTTTTATTTTGTTTTCTTTATATTAAAGTCGTCATCTTTGTATATAAAGTTTATTATACATTTATTACAATAGAATTAATGAAAAAAATTAATTAAACAAAAAAAATCTAAAAAAATAAAAAAAGATTTATTCTACGATTTAAATCGTAGAATTTTTTTTGGCTTAGTTTCCACGTAGTGCAAAGTTGTTGAAGTGGAATTCGCTTCCAAATGAAGCACTTACACCGTAATGAGCATCAGGCCCGGAAACACTGATTCCAATATCCGTGTTTATTTGGTTATCAGCATATGCATTTAATGCAAATAAACCGGAACCGCCAGTGATGTGCACGTTTTCATTTGTGTAACATCCGCAGCCGCCGAATCTAAATCCTTTTCCGCTTATTTCTTCACTCATAGAAGTGATATCAGTGTTAGCATCAGCAAGTACTTCTATAGACGCCCCTTCATCCTGATTAGCTACCATTTCGTGATATATCCAATGAGATCCTGTAGCTCTAATCTGATTATTTGCTTGGAAACCATAGTTGCAACATCTCATACTTGCAAAGTTACTAGCTGTTCGCCATGCTAAACTGCCAGTTCCAGCAGTATCTATTACTGTATAACTACTTTGTCCTGCATCACCATACATACTTGTTTTACTATCTGTTCTATCAACTTGGTGTCCTATAATACCATTTGTTACACTTGCTCTTAACTCTGTGTTTGTATTGTCAACTCCATATCCATGGGGGTTGTTGTCTTTATCTACGCCGTGAAATTCTCCAGAAATGCTATCTCCGCTTGTCCATACATGTGCTTCTGCGTCATCGCCGCTATAGAAATGGCTATCAAAGGATCCGCTGCCATTCCAATTGGCATCGAAGTGCGTTGAGGCACTTGCCATGCCGGATATTCCTACTAGAGCCATTGCAATTAAGCCGGCCATTATTATTTTCTTCATATTCTTTTTTACTCCTTTTTTGTTTTTGTTTTTCAAATATTTTTTCGGAAGCAAAAATTGATTGCTTTCCGCCATAATTATTTATGAATTTTTTTTTTCACACAAATTCTAATTAGGGCATTAATATATATTTCATTATTTATATATATTTCGATTATTAAAAATAAATTTTGAATAAAAAACGAATTTAAGACTTTAAAAAAAATATTACAAATGTGTTACAAGGAAGGAAAAAGGCCGGCTTTTCCATTTTTTAGGAGGGATGGGATGCACTCTAAAAAAATACTACCAGCCCGTGAACCTTCCTAGTATACATACATCTAGAATCACTAGGTAT
>CAYLLH010000007.1:0-4198 GCA_964384785.1 uncultured Thermoplasmatales archaeon
ACTTGTCTGGTGAAGAGTTCATTGAAATTCCGGTTGACATAGTTCAATATCTTAGGTTCAATTCTTTTTTTAGCACATCCCATCCATGATTAAAAAAAAATGATTTATCCCCTAATTATTTATTTCGGGATGAAGCCAGATAAAGAAAAAAATTTAAATCCTGAAAAAACTAATGAAAAAGAATCTTTGGAAAAAAATGCTTTTGAGCATTCTGACATAAAATTAAATAAAGCACATATTCAAGCGACCGGAAGATGTACAGTTTTCTGGGGTTTTATGAAAAGTAGAAGTATCGATCTATCTAATACAATAAAATTTAGACTTAGGATATCTAATGTGGTAAATACTGATGGAAGGATCATAATTGATGGGGTTGAACATGGCGGTGGACATAATGAACATTACCATGTGAAAGCTTTATTTTTTGTTGGAAAAATGGATGTAAGAATTGTTAATGCAAATATGCATGCAGAGGTTGACATCGATGGAACAGGATGGTTTGTTGAACACGGATCTATCTAATATACTAAATTTAGTTTCTTAAAAACTACATTTTTTCCTTTTTTTATTCCTCCGACTAATTTAACTTCAGATTGTGAAAGTTTTTTCAAAATTGAAACGGTTTCTTCAGCGTCATCTTCTGATACAATTACTGAGAAACCCATCCCCATGTTAAATGTTTGATACATTTCTTTGTCATCAACATTTCCGTTTTTTTGGAGGAAATCAAAAACAGGTGGAACCGAAAGTGGTTTGTTGATTTCGAATAAAACGTTTTTATTTAGACGTCTAAGATTTCTAAGTCCTCCACCTGTGATATGTGCAAGTCCATGGGGTTTTATATGTTTTAATAATTCTATTATTTCTTTTACGTAAATTCTTGTGGGTTCAAGAAGTACTTCACCTATTGTTTTATCTGAAATTTCTTCCTCTGGGAATTTATCTGTATATTTGTAATGGTTTTCTTTTACTATTTTTCTAGCTAGTGTGTAACCGTTTGAGTGTATCCCTGAGCTAGAAAGCCCTATTATTTTATCGCCTGGTTTGATTTTATCCCCTGTTATAATATCTGTTTTTTTTACATATGCAAGACAGGTTCCTGCAAGATCCAATCCGTTTATGATTTCTGGTAAACTAGCGGTTTCTCCACCGATTATTGATATGTTTGATTGTTCTGCTCCTTTCTGAAGTCCTTTTCCTATTTGTTTTGTAATTTCTGGTTTAGGATCTTCAATCGCGAGATAATCTACAAAAGCAAGGGGTTCTGCACCTACACATATTGCATCATTAACATTCATTGCGATGCAGTCTATTCCCACGGTATCCCATTTTTTTATTTGATCAGCGATTTTTATTTTACTTCCCACGCCATCTGTGCATAAGACTAGTGCGTATTCTCCGAATTCTATCATTCCAGCGTAATGGCCGCCAAGGGGTTTACCTATTCCTTTTCTATGTGTTTTGAATGTTGATAGCATGCCTTTTATAGCAGTTTCTTCTTTGTTTATGTCCACTCCGCTTTCTTTATATGTCATTTTTTTCAAAATAATTACTCTCCAATAAGCTTGATATATGATTTTTTTTAAAAGGGTTTAAACATATTTTTCATGATAAAGTTTTTGAATAACCTTTATTCTTTTATTTTTGTGAAAAAACTTTCTGATATTGGTGAACGAAAGGCGATTGATCTTATTTCAAGGATTGTTGATAGTTCTGATTGGGCTGTTGATATAGGTGATGATTGTGCAGCATATGAAATTGGTGATCAATATCTCTTGGTTTCATCTGATATGATTTCAGCAAAAAATCATATCCCTAATGTTATGAATCCTTGGCAGATTGGATGGTTTATTGTTGCAGTAAATATTAGTGATGTTGTATCTAAAGGTGGTCGTCCTATTGGTTTTGTTTTATCACTTGGTATGCCCGGTGAAACCAAAGAAAGCTTTTTTAGAGAATTAATGCAGGGTGTAAATTCTTGTTCTAAAAAATATGGTTGTCCAATAGTGGGTGGTGATACTAAAGAAACTTCTGAGATAACTCTATGTGGTGCAGTTTTAGGATTAGTTGATAAAAAAAATTTTATGAGTCGCAAGGGTTGCAGACTTGGTGATGTTGTAGCGGTTACCGGTAGTTTAGGTGGTGCTGGTGCTGGTTTTTATACAATAAAAAATAATATTAAAAAACCAGGGGTTTGGAAGGGTTTGCTTGAACCAAAACCTAAAATGACTGAGGGAAAGATTCTTTCTGATAGTGGTCTAGTTAATTGCTGTATGGATATATCTGATGGTTTGTCTTCTTCGCTTTATCAACTTAGTAAAAAAAATAATGTAGGTTTTGAGATTTTTAAAAAAGAAATACCTGTATCAAGTAGTTTAAAAGAATTAAAAAATTTAAAAAAGGCTGATTTGGATTATTTTGTTCTTCATTTTGGTGGAGATTATGAGCTTCTTTTAACAGTTGATAGTGAACATTTTGATGATTTAAAGGAATTAATCAGAAAAAATGATGGAAGATTAACTGGTATAGGACGGGTTACAAAAGATAAACGTGTTAAAATTGTTGATAAGGATTCAAAAATTTTAGAAAACAAGGGATATGAGCATTTTAAATAAATTTTTTTTTAGAGGAAGTTTTTTTATATTAGGATAATGTTTGTTAAATAAAATATTTAAATATTAAAATTATAGTATTATTATAAAGAAAATTTGGTGCACTGTTTAAAGATGGATAAAAAAAACATAGCCTACATCATCGTTATTCTTGTTACTATATCAGCTGTTGTTGGTTTTTTTGTTTTAGATTCAGGGAATGGGATTTCAAATATTTCTCCTGAAGTTGAAGTTAGTTTTCCCTCTGATGGTTCAACTGTTTCAGGTATAGTTCTGATCAGTGGTACTGCTTTTGATGAAGATAGTTCAGTTAATCGTTCAAGGATTCAAGTAAGTATTCAGGGTAAATGGTATACAGCTGATGGTTTTGAACAATGGAGTTATGAATGGAACACGTTTGATCTGAATAATGGTGAATATACAATATCTGTTCGTGCCGATGATGGAATAGATTATTCAGATGTTAAACAAGTTACAGTTACCGTTGATAATCCTGATGGTACACGTTCTGATAGTCATAAATGGGCTGTTTTTGTAGCAGCTGCTAATGCTGCTGATGATGATGAAAAAAAACTGGGAAATGGTGGTCTTTCTCTTGCTGAACAAATTTCTTCTTATATGGTAGAAAATCTTGGTTATTCTACTTCTAATATTTTTATTCTTTTTGATGATGGCTGGATTAGATCTGATAATGGTTATGGTGAAAGATTAAAAACCCTTCAGCAACGTGATCATAAATATGATTTTAACTATGGATCTGCAACAGTTAGTAGTGTTAAAGCTGTTACAGGTTATGTTAAAGAAAAATCTAATAATTTTGAGGATAGTGAAGTATTCTTCTGGTTTTTTGGTCATGGTTGGGGTGATAGCAGTAAAGAATACACTGGTGGAAAAGTGTTTCAGAGAAGCGCGATTTTCCTTTGGGATGGTAGACTTTTGGATTCGGAATTTGGTGGTATGTTATCAGATTTAGAATCCGAGGAAACCTGTGTTATTGTTGATGCTTGTTTCAGTGGTGGTTTTGCTGATAAAACAATTTTGAGTTTTCCGGAGTTGTTTCTTTTAAAATCAGATCTTAACAAACCCGGTCGTGTGGTTATGACTGGTGCTAGTAAGTTTCGAGAGGGTTGGACTAGTACTGTTGTTGGTCCACTTTTTACTAATCTTTGGTTTGAAGGTCTTAAAACAGGTCATGCTGATGGTTTTAGACCTGGTGTTTTAAATATTGGTCGTAAACCTGTTTTGAATCTTTTAAAGGATGGTCAGGTATCTGTAGAGGAAGCATTTTATTATGCATCTTATACTCTTAGAACAACTGAGGAGTTGAATGATTTTGCTGATATGCAGCCGCAGATAAATGATAATTACCCAAAAGCAGGTGTTTTTGGAAATAATAAAGGTTTGTTTTTAGGTTAAAAAAACATTTTTTTATAATAACATTTGTTACATATTATATCTATTTATTTTTTTTATAATTTTATAAATAGTGTGATATCCTGAATTAAGTTTCTCCTGGGATTTAATCTTCATAATTTCACACCGATTTAAAACTTTTTACATATCTACTTTTATCAAGAAAAGCCTGA
>CAYLLH010000008.1:0-3742 GCA_964384785.1 uncultured Thermoplasmatales archaeon
TTCTTCTTTAGTAAAGAATGACGTTGGATGATTATTTGGTCGGATTTTTGTAATGAATCCGTAGGTGTTTGGTTCATCACGTAGTTTTGCTCCACCACCATATCCTTTACGTAATACATTATCTCCAAATACAAAGACTTCATTTGGATGCGAACGAAGATATTCTTTTGTTACTTTCATTATTCATCATCATCTGTTTCAAATTCTTTTTTTCTTTTTTTATTCCAACAATCAAAGCATAAATCACTACCTGAATCCTGCCATTGATTAACCAAAGTATAAAGCACAATATCATTTTTTTTAATAAAAATATTTTTAGGTTTATGGCCACAGGAATAAACTTTTCTAATACGGCTCATATTGAATCCTCATTTTTAGAAAATAAATCAATTTTTTTGATTAAACCCTGTAGTTGTTCAAATTCAGTATCAGTTAAATATTTTGCTGATTTTTTAATATCTACAACCCAGTAGTTCCCTTCTGAATCAAACATATTTTAGCCCCCGTACAGATGCAGTGTTTCTTTTGGTTTTTTATCTGTGCCGATAATTGTTTCAGCTAAAGCAAGATAAATCTTTCTGTAACGTCTTTCTGATTCTTTTTTTCCACAATAAATCTCAAAAAACATAGGTCCGCGTTTATTAACAGGTAAAAAGACTTCTTGAGGGAGACTACCTAAAGATTCAACGATTTTACAAGCCTGCTCAAATAAATCAACAGAGTAACCCCATGTTTTCCATGCTACAAACATGTCATTTCTAAATAAATCACATATAGATACCATCTGCATTTCAAACTTATTTCTTTTGATTTCAAGTTTATAATTTTTTTCAGATAAAAGGCCTATTGTGAATCCTTGATTAGCCCAAAATATTTCTGGTTTTTTTAACTTAGTTTTTCTTTTTGTTTTCTTTTTTGCCATAATCTTCCATCTCTTCTACATCAATTATTATTTTTTCTCTATGAGATTTTTCATTACTCCAACTTGATAATAAACTTTGGTTTTCACCAACTTTAATCTTTTGACCATAAATAAAGTTATAGGCCATCTCACAATATTCACGGTTTACATCTATAACAACATAGTTCCCCCAGTTTTCACGTGTCCATCTGGCTACTGTTCCTCTTCCTCCAAAAGGGTCAAGAACGATACCATCTTCAGGAAGTGTTGCTCTGAGTGGTTTATCTATCAGACTCAATGGGAAAACTGCGAAATGTTGACCAGAGAATGGTTGAGTTGATAGCTTGAATATATCCCCTGGGTTTTTTCCCATGGGGTGAAAAGCATTTGGTTCGTTTGGTTCTGGTGCTTGACGCATACCACCGATAGGGTTTAATTTTTTGTTACGGAAATCTTCTTTATCTGAAGAGATTACATCACCAGGGTTTTTTCCTTTAGGATTTACAGCACGGAGTTCACCGTTTTCAAAAAGTTGCTCCATTTTATGATAGCCTTTGTATTTTTCTTTATAATGGATTGCGTATTGTTTAGAATCAAGTTTTTTTGATTCTCTACCACGACATGCACGTTTAATTGACTCGAATTTATGTGGTTCACGTATTTTATCTAAATCATAATAATATTTTTTGTTTTTAACAAAGTGAAAAAGATGTTCATAACTGTTGTTTAAACGGTCCTTTACCGGGCATGGCATTGGGTTGTCTTTTACCCACATAATATCATTTCGAAGTATCCATCCATCTTCCTGTAAAGCACAGGCTACTCTACTTGGGATTAGAAGAAGTTGTTTAGGTTGCAACCATTTTTTACCATCATCTTTCTGACCAATACCGCCTCCGCAGTATGTGTCACCAAGGTTTAAAAAAAAGTTTCCTTTTTTCTTAAGGATACGTCTTATCTGTTTTGCTACTTTCACCAAGTTGTTGATATATTTCTGTGGGTGAGATTCTAGACCTATTTGCCCTTCTGCCTGATAATCTCTGAGATTCCAATAAGGAGGAGAGGTTATCACTACATCGACACTATTTTTTGGTAGTTTCTGCATTACTTTAACGCAGTCTCCGCAATAAATATGGTTTTTGATTTCAGAAATCGAATCCTTTTCCACCGACAAAATCATACCTTCCTTTCCTATTCCGGTTGTTACAATTACTTGTTTTTTTTGTTCTTTAGCATAACGGATGGTGTTTGATGTTCCTGATTTTGTTTTTTTGTTGAATGCTACCAATATTTCAGAAAGTAACCCAGTTGTACATGTTGCCTTTTTGTTTATTTAGTCCCATTTTTTTCCATCTTTAATTTAACCATTTCAGGTGGGCAGGTTATCGTTCGTTCCTTCCAATGTTCTTCAAAGTTATCTACTATGCATATCTCATATAAACCATCAGAATTAAATCTCATTTCTACAACTTCATAAGGTTTGTTATTGAGTATTGCTTTAAATTTTAGTTTTTTCATAATATCACTCCAAGGAGACCACCTACTTTAGTGGGTGGTAGTTGACAACATTGGATATATATAAACCATTAAAATATTTTTGGGATGTTTCCCATTAAACCCATTGTGTTCAAAAAAATTTTTTTTTGAAAAGTTGCTCATAATAGAATAAGTTTCCACAGTTTTTGCATCTGTAGGCTTTTTTTCCTTTTTTGTCAGCTGTTTTGTATCTTTGAAGTTTTTCTGTGCATTTTGGACAAAACATTTACAGGAACATCCCTATTTCTTCAACAAAATAGTCGAGTATGATATGTAATACTATACTTATGAATCCCATCACCATTATTGGCTCATCTTTTATATCTATGTAGAAATGTAACATCAGTAGGAAAAAAACAGAGATGGGGAGTGCTATAACATGTAAAAGTAGATGGAATTGCATGGTTTCTGTTCCGAAGAAGATTTTTAGTCCGATAAACATATCTGGGAATACACTTAAAAAAAGACATGTTCCTATCAGATAGAGTCTTTCTTTTAACCTGTGTTCTCCATCAAAGGTTGTATTGTAGTAATATCTACCTATTAATGCAAGTGCTGAACCTGCTAATAGATGATATAATACTCCTGCCATTTTTTACTCCTCTACAAGTTCCCTTTTTCCTATTCTCTTCTTGCAATATCTTCAAAACAGTCTAGTTTTTTTATTGGGTCTTGAATAGAGTTGCAACCGTTGAATTTTTTTTGTATTTCCTTTTCAATTTTATCTAATTTATTCGCTTTGTCAATTAAACCTATAGAGTTTACATAGAACTTTGCTTTAGATAAATAATCTATAGACATGTTCCATTTTTTGAGTATAGCTTTTAAAGCAATTTCTTCAGTTTCATCCATATGAATCACACCAACAAATCATTCAAACATTAATAACTCTTTTTAGTTAATAATTATTTTTAGGGTTTAACGGGAAAAGAATCCTTCAGGTCTATCATAGTCTTATCTTTTGACATTATAATTCCTCATGCCGTGGGCTATCAAACAATTTATTCATCATTCTTTTATTTGCTTCCTTACTATATTTACCAACAAAAGAAGAATCCGGTGGATTGTTCTTGCATTTACAGACACCGTCTAACAGTATTTCATCTGCTTCATCTTCAAATAACTCAAGCATCTCCTCAAGCATGCAATCCTCAAGATTCTGATGCGACCCTTCTCTGCTTAAACAGTGACCTCCTCCACCCATTGAAATGAGTGGCTTCCAAACCCCTTCACACCCTTTAAATCCAAGGTTAAGATGCTATCGGTTCAGTCTCAATTGCAGGTTGCAGGTTCACATCGGAAAAC
>CAYLLH010000009.1:0-13516 GCA_964384785.1 uncultured Thermoplasmatales archaeon
CCGATGTCAAGATGAACGACTAAAAGCAGGGATGACCATGGGGGAGACCCGTACGAGCCTGTAAACGGATGCCCGTCAATTCATTGATGGGAGGTTCACGATGATATAAATGGCAACTATTACTGATAGAAAATTAAGTGAAAAATATGAAAAATACAAAGACGACCCTAAAGTTGATGTTTTTCCCAGATGTGAATGTTACCAGATAAAACCAGGTAGTTCCAAAGACCCTGAAAACCTTTTATGTTATACAAAAGGCTGTCAAGGTGCTCTAAATGATTTACAAGACTCTAATTGCAAAACCCGTATTATTAAACCCTCCTCTAAAAATCTTATTACAAATATTGCAAAATTTTCACAGATTGGTAAGATATTAAAAGTATGTATGCCTAACGATGATATTGACGATTTCTATGACTGTATAGAAGAACATACACCTATCGAAAAAAAACGTTTCGACTCTAAAGAAAAAAAGGAATTAGCACATCTATGGGAGGAAACAAGAAAAACCTCTGCTGAAAGAGAGACACTGTATGATGAAAAAGGAAATCTGATTCCTGTAGAAAAACGACTAAATCTCTCTAAAGCAGATAAAATAGCTAGACTTCTCAAGAAGAAAGAATCTCCTGAATTTATTGCTAATGCTCTTAATACTTCTGAGGCTTATGTGCGTCAGGTAAAAAGTAAAAGAAAAATAAAATAATCTGCTACTTAAGTAGCAAATTTATTCAACTCTTTTTTTGTCTTTCTCACCAGTTATCCTTTTCAAAGGTTTAATAAAACGATAATAATCTCCAACTTGTTCAATATTTTCTCTTTCTAGAAGTCGTCTAATATAATCCTGAACAAGTTCACCTCTTTCCGTCCAACGCAGTCCTTTTAAAATCATATCATGTATTTCTTTATTGCTCACAAGCCCTTTTCCTTTAACAAGACCAACTATCTGTATCTCAAAAGGGTCATAACCATATTCAAAATCCAGTAAACGCTGACCAACACCTAATGATATGCCAACCCTATAACTGCCTCTGTCTATCAAAAGAATCCCATCTTCGTGCATTCTTTTAACTATCTGTTGTATAATGTATAAATCATCAGGGGATTCAGTAAAAACACGATAGTCATGTATCAAAGAACGCTGAATTTCCTCTAAAGAAGCACGTTCTCTCGGTTTAACAATTTTATGTATAATCTGAAAGAAAGGATTAACATCAGTAGTTAGTTTATCTGCAGGGATTGGTTTCTTCAATGATTTTTCCCCTTCTCTCATAACAAGTTTCTGTTCACGCCTATATTGTGGAGTAGGTTTCGGTTTAAAAATACGCATAGTATCAGGTGTAACAGGATACGAATATTGATAAACTCCATATTCATATACAACGATTTCAGAATTCTCTAAATCTGTATTCTCAATAGCATCTTCTGTATCATACCCAGGTCTAGGCTCTAATATAAACTCCCTCATCATACACCTCCAAATCAGGGTTAAAACTCATCAAAGATTCCATCTCATAAGAACTTCTATAATTAACATCAGTATAACTCTTAAGTTCTTTTATTCTTGTTTTTAAATCATATTCGAAACGGTCAACCGTAGAAAGAACTGCATCAGAAATATTCTCTGGTTTCTCTCTTTTTTTCCAAGGAATAAAAATATAGGGTCCCAACATCATAACCGGGGTAGCCTCTCTACCAAACAAACTACAGAAACGTTTCCATCTACGCCACAGTTTTGTCCCTCTAGCTGAATCAACATCAATTCTAATAACTCTTATCAATCTTTCACTTACTTCCAACCTTTCCAATATACCATGTCTAAATGTCCTGCATATCGGACAATTCTGTTCCATAAAAAAATACAACTTTTGTTTCAAACTAATTCACCTATGTCCATGTTTTCTTTTATATGCACTGCCAAAGTATTGACATCAACAGCCAACTCTTTAGCTATCTCGTCAAAAGTAGCCCCCTCTTTCAACATCTGTAAAATCTTATCTTCATAATCTTTCAAATCCTTTTCTTTAACAGGGGACATCAAATCTTCAATAGATGAAAACAATTCAGCAAAATCACTCTGAAACTTGTTTTTAACATTTGCACTTCTCCAACTATCTAATATCCGAGGAAGTATAGCTTCACATCTGCCAACATTCTGCCTTACCTGATTATAGAGTTTATAAACAGTTTGGTCTCCCAACCTCTGAAACTTGCGTTCCATGTTTCTCAATTCAGTTAGTTCATCACCAATCAAATTAGCAAGACTTACACAAGTAGCACGACCTTTATCTGTATTAGGCATAGTAATCATAATGATGCGATATGCTTCAACTATATCAGAATAAATCTCATTTAGTCTAGCAAAAAGAGCACCTTTACTACTGTCCTCTTGAAATTTAAAACCCCCTTCTTTCACCATAGCTCCAATACGTCTAAATAACTCAAAAAGACGGTTTTTATTTTCATCAACAGGAACACGTGTTAAAATATAATCCCCATCATAAAATATCTCTATAAACTCACTATGGCCAGTGCCACGAACACCATAATATCTAATGATGTTTTTCTTTAGTTCTTTCCATTCTTTTAGGGCTTTATCAAAACGCTCAATACCTACTAAATCATAAAGTTCATGTAAACAAACCCTAATCTCATATTTACTTACAGTGTTGATATCTTCTTTCAACCTATTTCTCTCCTCCACCAGATTTTTTAGGCGGGGCAGTTTGCGATTCACTTATCTTATATTTTTGAAACTCGGATTGAATAATGTCTTTAATAGCATCTGTATCAATTTTATTTTCTTTCGGGAGAGTCCTTAACACCATCTGTTTTTCTTCTTCATCCTCATGTAGTTTATTCATTCTAACCTCATGTGGTGTCATTGCTTTCTCTCTTCCTTTATCCATTGCACGTTTCAATTCAACAGCCAACTCACCTTCAACCTCTAAACCATGTCCTCTAAGCCGTTGCAATAATGTATAAAGTTCCTGATTCTCACGTTCCAATCTACTGTTCCGTTGAGATATATCAAAAACAGTTTCTTCATAGTTTTTATTTTCATCCTGTGCAAGTTCTAAAGAAAAATTAATTTTTTTCATACGTTTCTGTTGAGCTTCATAATCCTCTGTTAAATGATTAATTATACGCATCTGAGCATTCATTTCATCCTCAATTGCTTTCATTCTGTTCATGCTAAATTTATGAGGCAACCATGTAAAATTTTCATCATCATCAGTTGCATCTTCTGTATTTCGTGCAGTTATAATCATAAAAGGAGTTTCTCTTTGAACAACTGATTCAAGACCACCCTTCCTTCTATTTTTTCTGTCTAATGGTTCTTCAAATGTATCACCGTCTAGTGTTATACCTATAGCCCATCTACGGTCTTTCCCCATCTGACTATCATATTCTTTTTTAATCTTAGATACAATACCAACTAATTTGAAACCATCAACTCTAACAAAAAGTTTACAATCCTCATCTCTAAGATTAATTAAACTTTTTTCCGCATTTAATACAGCTGAACGTTTACTCGTATACCTCACCACCATTTTTAATATTGGATTAAGTTTTAATACTATTGCTTTTAATATTGTCGAATAAAAACTCTTCTTTTACTTTGACCATTCCAATATGGGTCTGATAATTCAAAAAAACTATGGCATCTCCTCTTTCTAAATCCATAGCCTTACGCACTGAAGATGGTATAGTCATCCTGTTTTTAGAAGCAACTGTGACTATATCCATAATCATTTTTTTATCTTTAAAATTTATTTCCTTCTCTGTTTCATCTGGCATAATATCTCTCCTTCACCCAATAGTGGGAAACACGGGCAAACTTATAAATGTTTTGTAAAAAACAATAAATACCATATCTTATATTCATCACTTGTGGTGGTTTTTCAAATGGGGGAGAGATTCGAAAAAATAAGAGACGATATTGTTAGAGAAATCTCTGTTCATGTAACTCAGAGATGCAACTTAAGTTGCAAAGGCTGTTATGCAAAACCAAGTAAAGATGACTTAGCAAAAGTCCTCTCTGTAAAAGATTTAAAATGGATACGGGATACATTCCACCCTGAAAAAGTTGTGTTACTTGGCGGAGAACCTTTACTTTATGATTACTTAGAAGATGCTTTAAAAATATTTGCAGATAGCACTATAACACTTAGCACAAATGGATATTTTGTTCCAAAAAATATAGACATTCTAAAAGAACATGATGTAAAATTACAGATTAGTCTAGATGGAAAACAAGAATACAATGATTATATCCGTGGGGAGGGTTCATATGTGCGAGCAGTACAAGCAGGTAAAGTAGCCAAAGAAAATGATTTAACAGTATATTATAGAGTCAGTTACTCATGGGATAACTTCAACGACGTACTATGGTTGCTAGATAATCTTTCATTAAAAACAAACATACCTTTGGCGTTGTTCCCAAGAATTGAAACCCCTCCATTGGATATAGGACACCAGATAAAACTTTTTGATAAAGTAACAAGTGTCCCGAATCAAAGTCTTGTAGCTATGCCTAATTTCATGCAGTATCTAGGAAAAAATGGTAGATGTAATGCTGGTAATGAACGACTTAATTTTACTTATGATAAAAAAATAACGCCATGTCATCTAATGTGGAATTTTGATTTAGGTGAAATAGGTGACCCTCTCCCAGTGATAAATACAAATCGCAAATCTTTTATTAAAACCTATAAAAAGATACCTAAAGACTGTCTTTTTTGCCCAAATTCTGATGTGTGTAAAGGTGGATGTTTAGTTAAACCTGTACACAGAGGATGTCCTTTGAAAGGAAATTTCAATATATCCGCATATTCTAAACTACATTCTGATGTAAATAAAAAAGAACTACAACAAAAAGTAGAAAGCATGACTAATCTTGTTAAATTAGCTGAAATCTGCTGAAAAGGGCGGACACAAGGTTAGACTGTTCGGGTAAAAATCTTTTTTTGCCTCTCCTCACATAGAAACATCTGACCTGTCCATAGCCCCATAAATCCCCTTTTTCCCCAGAAATAATTAAATGCAAATTAATATATCCAAAGATAGGTGAATATTATTTATGGGAAAAATAGCCAATAAATTAAAACATGAAACTTTTTCTTTTATAAGCCTGTCAATGTCATTATTCTTATTGTTTTTTAACCTATTCAGCGAAGCAATAATACCAATACAACAAAAAGCAACAGGCGTTGTAATGCCACAAGCCTATGGCATATCATATGCTTTCATCTCATTTTCAGCAGGTCTAATATTGTTATCTATATTATCTCTATATATCATGTTGACATCTAAGAAAGAATTAGAAATATAGGGGATTTCCCTGATAACCCATTAATCCCTAAAAATACTTATAAACAAGTAAAAATATAACTTTAAACCAAGTGGTTATGAATAACCACATAGACATTATATGGTGAAAAAATAATGGCAGTAAGAATAGCACTCCGTACAACGGGGAAGAAAATAAAGCCATACGTTACAACTGCGGGCTATGGAAAAAACTCGGAACATATGAAGAAACTCCAAGCTCATCCAAAAGTTCAAGCTGCCCAAGATTGCATTAGAAAAAATGCAAGCAAGGGCAAAGTAGCAGTTAGTAAATGTATGCAAAATCTTTAAAATTGATGACGTTCAGATAATTAGTGGGACGTCATTGTCCCCATTTTATGTTGTCGGATGTCATCATTCGATTTTTTTTTCTAAAAACTAATTAATTATTGTAGGGATTATTGGGAAAAGGGGAAACTATATAAATATCTTGAAACATACATTTACTCGGTGATAAGGAGAGAATTATTATGGCATTTGGTAAAGATAAAAGAGACACCATAACTGAAGAAGTCATGGAAATCAAAAGAATGGATGCTGATGTCTGTAAAAGATTAGAAGGAAAATTTACTGATGATGGTCGATGTATTGTTAGATTAGAACGAGATAATGAACGGCCATTAGAAGCACATCTTAAAGCAATAAATTTTAAATCAGCAGGCAGAAGAAATATAGACTAAACCAATAAAATTTGGTGGTGAGGAGAGAACATGCGTAAAACAATTATATTGGCAATTCTATTGTGTTTTGTTTTTTCTACAGCAACTTTTTCTACAGCTTTAGAAATAACACATGTAAGCCCAAATGATGGAGCAAAAGATGTATCAATTAATCCGACATTATCTGTTTCAATAGATAATGCCTCTTCTGATTTCAACTGGGAGATAGCAATGGGTAATAAAAGCAAAAATGGTCATTGTAATTCCACTTCAAATGTTTTTGAACTTGAATTATCTAAACTTTCCTATGAAACAGATTATTGGTGGTATTTCAGTCTAGGGTCACAAAGTTTTGTTTATAAGTTTACAACCGAGTCTGAAGAAGATGAAAATGACTTTTCTAAAGAATTATCTGTTTTTCCAAACAATCCTTCTTCTGGTGAAACATTAGCTATTATTCTTGGAAACCGGATAAACACCAATGGTTATCTCTATGTCGGTAACGATTTAATACCTGTTACTATCTCAAATGGTTTTGGAACAGTTAAATTAAAAGACAGTCAATACGGTGAAGCATCAGTTTGGATATATGGCCCAATGGATGGAACAAATTATGAAGAAGAGTTCACAGTAGATTGTGGTTTAACAGGCAACCTTGAAATATCAGCTGATTCAAAAGCAAACATCAATGATGAAATAGAAGTCACAGTTTCTTATGGGTCTACTTATATCGAAGGAGCAAAATTGGAAATAACTAACCCTGATGGTAACGCAAAAATAATTTATACTGATGGGGAGGGTAAAGCACATTTTGTTGCAGATAAAAGCGGAACATGGATGATACAATCTGAATACTTAGATACTCAGGCTGTAGAAGAAATAACTATTGAAGCAGAAGAAATAAGTGTTGATTTAGATGACGACAAATACTCAATTGATGAAAAAGTAACTATAAGTGCAGAGATATTAAACGGAGATGTTTTGATAGAAAAAGAAGGGGAAATCATTGAAGACGGTGAATTAAACAGTGGAACTTATACTTTTTATCCTCAATCCGAAGGAAAATATGATGTTATAGTCAAATCGGAATCTGGAGACCAACAAGGAACATCTTCTTTTACGGTATCAAAAATAGCAAGTATCTCTGTTTCTGATTTAAACAACATACCTGTTTCAACTGCTGAACATGATGAACGATACATGATAAAAATATTAGACCAAAATGATGACTTGCTGAAAGATTTCTCTTTTGTCTATGCTGGTCAAAGAAAAATACCACTCTCAGGCGGAATAGGTTTTTGGTCTCCCTTAAAATCAGGTAACATTCTTTTTACACTACCTGATAAAAAAGGATATGAAACAGAGTCTCATAGTGTTTCTGTTGGTATATCTTCCTATAAGTCAAAACCATCAGAAAATGATGACTCTATAAATTGGATTGGAGTCATTTTTTTAATAATAATAGTTGTAGCCTTACTAATGTATGTTTATAAAGATAAATTACCAGATAATATAAAAAACATATTTGGTAGGTTTTTCAAACCAAAAAGAGAGGTTCCTATATGATGGAAAATAAAGAAAAATTGGTTGATGAATTGGAACAATGCATAGTTGTTGAGGGAAAAAGTAAAGAGGATTGCCTCCAGGAAATTAAATGGAAACATAATCTTTCTGATGAACATGTTGCTGTTCTAAATGCAGAAGTAATAAAAGATGAAGAAGAATAGGTGAATATTTATGGATGATATGGCACGTCTTAGGGCACGTATAAAAAATGATGTAAAACAATGTATGATAAAAGATGGTCGAACAGCTGAAGAATGTTTGGATGAAGCTGTGGATAGATATAATCTGCATCCTAGTTCAGAGAAACATATTCGTGAATCATTAGGCGATAAACGTTGAAACGTATCGTTATATCTGGTTCACCTGTTGCTAAACCACGACCTAGAGCTACATCTACAAAGACAGGTAAAATACGGATGTATACTCCTAAAAAAAGTAAAAACTTTGAATATCTTGTCAGACAACGAGCAGAGAAAATCTACAAGCAACCATTGAAATGTCCTATATCTATCAAAATAACATTTCTTGTTCATAGGCCAAAAAAAATAATTTGGAAAACAAAACCTATGCCACGTGTGCCTTGTGACTGCAGACCTGATTTAGATAATTTAATTAAAAGTATTGAGGATGGTCTTAATGGTGTAGCATTTGTAGATGATGGGCAGATAGCTCATATTGAAGCATCAAAACTTTATCATGCTGGAGATGAGGGACCTAAAACAATAATTGAGATATATAGATGGGGTGAAAAATTTGATTAGTATGTGGAAAGCAAAAGTATTGGAAATAATAGCAAATACTGATGGACCTGTAACTGTTTCTGTATTCAGACATTCTTATAATATTCCTCGTCATGTGCTTGATGAACATCTACCAAATCTTGTACAGGAGGGCTGTATTATTAAATATAGTTTCAAGGATTATCCTGATATGAATCCTGCAGATTATCTGGGAATTGGTAGGAGTAGAAAGGGAGTAAAACCAGATTATTTCTATACTATAACAGATAATGGGCTGAGAAAATATGAATTCTATAAAACTAAAGGAGTTTATGATTCAGATTTAACACCATTAGAATGGTGGGAAAAACAAAAAGAAAGACTTAGAGAATTTGAGGCAAAACAATATGGGTAGAATTTCAAAGGATAGGATAAATAAACTTAAAAAAATTGCACATGACCAAGGCATATCAGCTTGTTTGAATGAAGCTGATTCTAATGCTGAAGCGATACTGGTATGTGAAGGGCTTGATTATGATTTTGTTTTAGATGAAGCAAAACATATGCAGGAAGACCTTGAGAATGGTGTTGTGGATTCAAAGTATATGAATGAAAAAATCAAAAACATTAAAGACTTCCAAGAATTAGTAGAAGCCCGCCGTAAAAGAAAACAACAAAAAGAAAAACAACAATAAATCTCCCTTTTTCCCTTTTATCCCTTGTAACCCCAATAAGATTTATAATATTTCAGAATGTTAACTCTAAATTGGTGACGCTTATGGAAAATAGACCATGGGGTATAACTTTAGCATGTGCTTTTCTGGCTATAATAGCTGTTCTTTCTATTTATGGAGGAGCAACATTAGGTCAAGAGGGTGCAATGCAAGTATTGCCACAAGATACTGAGGATGTAGAACTCGCTGAAGGCGAGGATGTAGAAGCAGAAGGCAGTCCAGCGACTGAATATGTGCTACCGCAATCTCTGCAACCGATTTTTAATGCATGGGGTGCTATGAGTGCAATAGTTATTGGCGCTCTCTTTGCAATAGTAGCATACATGCTTTGGAACAAAAACGAACTTGCATGGTATGCATCATTCGGTCTGGTTGCACTAGCTGTTGTTGCTGATATAGTTTTAATACTTATCGGCAAAGCAATGGTAACAGCTATTGGCATAGTTGCATTAGGTGTATTTGTAGTAATGCTTCTTGCATTGACTCACAAAGACACAATATCTGAGATAAGACCAGAACACTTCGATTATCCTGGTTGGGAATTCTCAGAGGCATACTAAAAAAAAAAATAAACCCCTATAATAAAAAAAACATAATTAAGGCAGGCTTCAATCTGCCCTCTATTTTTTTAAATAATTATTTTTTCCCTTTTTCCCCATTATCCCTAATAAACTACATATAACATATTTTTAATTAATAGATATAATGGTTAAATTCAAAGGAAAAGTAGGCGGAGGTTTTTTTCTACCATCCACTGAAAAAACTGTGTCATGTAATAAAAAAGGAAATGTTTGGATGTGCACCTACGATAATGGTAACAAAACCAAAATTTCAGACAAAGACATGACTCTCTGTAAATCTAAAGGGACAGGGGAAAAAGGTTTGAAATGTGTGATGGATAAAGACAAAACTGTCTACATGTAGAGGTGTAATTTTTATGGAAGACTCAAAACTTTTTTTGGCTCTGGCTGTTCTGTTTATAATAGGAACTGTTTTAATATATACAGGTAGTAGTTCTGAACCTGTTGAAACAGAAAATTTTTTAGCAAATGTTGACGAAGGAACATACATCCCAACAGAAGAACTAGAAGAGTGTCCTCAAGAAACTATAATATCTTTTGATAAAGAAGAATATGAGCCTGGTGACCGTATTACAGTAACATTAACTGCACCCAATATTTGTTATAGGTGCGATGTAACTAAGTTTTTTATAACTATTAAAATTAATAATGAACATGTATTGGATGGTTTTCCAAGATATGTTGATGCAGAATACATAGCAGAATATCCCTTGACTTGTGAGTATCAAGCAAAATTTAGTTTTGTAATTAATGCTACACAGTATGAATCATCAGCATTATTTGCTAATGCTTATGGTATTAATGATAATGGTGAAATTACTTCAGAAGAAGCTAGAACAATTGTAATTTATGAAGTAGAACCTGAACCAGAGATAAAACATGAATATACACCTCAAGCAGAAACACCTGGTTTTGAACTAATATTTTTGATAATAGCAGTTGGTTTGGCTGTAGTCATCTTCAGAAGAAGAAAAAAATGATTTAATTTTTTGCGAAGATTTATATACTAATCGTCTATACTAATTATCAACGGAGAGGGCATAACTGGTGAGAAAAAAACAATATAGTGGATTTATTATACTATTTGTTACAATTATCTTACTTATAGCACTTTTCTCTTTTAGTAAAAAAGCTACAGCAGATAAAATTAAGATAACGCCAGATGAATACACACTTTCTTTAACAGCTGGGGATAAACTACAGAAAGAACTAATAATCAATTGGCAGGGAGACCAAATAGTTAAAGCAACAATACAAACAAAGATACTACCAGATGGGGAAGGAATCAATATATCTTTTTCTGACAAACCAATTTTTCTTCAACCTGGTCAAAACAAAATAACCATGTTTATAAATACCTCTGTAGCTCTAACACCCGAACAATACATTATAAAAACAACTGTTACCGTAACAGAAACTATACAAAAAAATAAAGACGACAATAATAACAACCAAAGAAATTCAAAAAAACAGAATTATGTTCCAAATGAAGAAACAAAAGATGAAACAGGAGACATTATAGAAAAAAACTCAACTGAAATCAACGAATCAGAAGATGAAAACAACAAAAACAATTTTGAAAACCCAACACCCGAAAATACAGATTCTGAGAATAAATCAACAAATGAAACCATAAAGAACAAAAAAATACAGAAACAAGTAATAAATAGATTTATACTATGGACAACTGGAGCTATTATTTTTGTTTTAATACTATTCATGTTCCTTTTCTTAATGGAAAGGAGGAAAAGAAAAAATGAAAAATGAAAAAGAAAACCCAAAAAAAGGCAGAAAGGGAGTAGTCAGCAAAAAGACAGCAATAGGAATCTTTGCTGTACTAATAGCATGTACCCTGATAGCAAGTGCTGGACTCCTATCCCACTATGGACAAGTAAACGCAACAGCAGATGTTAAACAATCTGTAACTGTAGATGGACAAAACTGGGATGAACCCATAACACACGAATTCGAAATCGATGCAGGCTGTACACAAGTCTACAAACACAAAATAACCAACAATGCATGTGAAGATGCAGAAATAGAAATTGAAACATACATAAATGGACATGGCAAAGGAACCGAAGGAGTAGATGTAAATTACTATATTATGGATGGTTGGAAAACCATAACATTAGAAAACAAAGATTCTGAGTGGAGTGCAATAGAAGACGACTACTATGCTGAATTCACATACAACCCATGTTGCCCAACTTTTAACTGGGAACTTGAAGGAACATTCGAAGCAGACACAGATTATGTACTCATATACTATGCAGACCAACCAGGACGTTACACAAACTGGGGTGGAGCACCTGCAATGAAAATAACAGAATTCACATCAGATGCAGATGGTAATTTTTCAGAATCAGGTAACATGAATTTTGGAAACAAATGCCTGCCTATGGAAGATGATTGGAATATCGGACCAGATGCAGATTATGTTTCTGAAGACGGATATGACCATGGAAAAGGTGCAAAAATATGGTTAGTACCAGCAGACATATATCACGGAACAGATGAAGAACTCACAAGTTGGGTCCCAGAAAAAATACTATTTGAAACAGACCTAATGGCCTTCTTTGACTGTAGCGTAAACCCAATCCCTGCATATCTACACCCATACTTTGATTATGAAACACCAATCAGCGATACAACATACACACTACAACCAGGCGAACAAGCATGCTTATTCATCATGTATAATTTTGATGTAGCAATAATGCCTGGAATCTATGATATAAGCACAACAATAGTTCCAACAACAAACTAAAGGGATTACTCCCTTTTTCTCTTTTTTTTTTCAAAAAACTTTTAACAACATAATTCATTATAACTATTTGATGCATAATAAAATAATAGACATATTGGTATTTTTTATAATAATTCTATCAGTGGTATTTCTTTCAGGTTGTCTTGGACTCTCTGAAATAGAAAAATATCCAAATTCAAAACAAATAATACTGGATAAAAGTTTTCTTGCAGAAAAACTTAACATGTCTGAAAAACAAATCAATAAAATTGGAAATGATTTAAATCTAAAACTCTATGTAATCAACAATAAAACAAAAGAAGAAGTAATGAATTTTTTTGAAAAAAATCACAACGATTGGTCAACAGAATACAGCAAAACAACAGAAACAGTCGAAATAAATTTTTGGAGAAAATGGGGTTCAGGTCATGCCGTAATCGTAACCAGTCACCCAGAGATACAAGACTATTTCGGATGTCAACTACCACCCACTAAAGTAGGTGGCTTGTCTGGTAACAGACAACAAAAGAGTTGATTAGGAGGCATTGGCGGACATTAAAGGACAAAGAATATTGGGGAGAAAAAGCAGGAACTAGAATATTTATCCCACCATACATAAAAGGAAAAGGAGAAAAAAAAGAATATGAATATAGAAATAAAAGAGAAAATAAAAGCTTATATTGGTTATTTATTGCCAATAAACATAAAATATAGCAAAGAATTAAATCAATTTTTTGTTATGGTTTTAGATATAGAAAAAATAGTTAAATATAAGATGTTAAGTAAAAAAAGTATAAATAAAGTAAAAGAATCGTAAAAATCATTTAAAATCATTAATCTAATCTCTATTAATCATTTTTTCTTTTTATTATAAACCTATAAGAATTAATAGGCTTATAGGGTAATTGAAAAGGAGAAAAAAAGAATATGAATATAGAAAAAGAATTAATTGATGAAAAAGAAGCGTTATATGATAAAATTGATTATTCGTATGCTGAAATACAAAAATTACATGATAGAATAACAGCTATTAATTATTTGTTAAAATATGGAGATCTGTAAAATATGAATAAATCTGATTATATTTTTCAATTATGTTGTTATCATGGTTTTAAAAGAAATGAATTAAAAGATAAAACATTAAAAGAATTAAAAAATA
>CAYLLH010000010.1:0-29375 GCA_964384785.1 uncultured Thermoplasmatales archaeon
GAAGAATATGATATTCGTAAAGATTTTAATGAAATTAAAAAACGAATCAAGGGTGAAGAACAAATCCTTCAGAAGAAAATGGAGGATATTAGTAAAAAATTCTATCAGCAATACAACGATCTTCTTCACGGAGTTAAAAAGATTTCAAAAAAAGACTGTCTTGTTAATTCCATTTTACATGTTGAAGATGAAGAAGATAGAGAGGAAATAGCTCAGGTCATAATTGATCGTCTCATTTTTATTAAATTTTTAGAGGCTAAAGGAATAATAAAAGAGCATGTGTTAGATTATCTATATGATTTAGAAGAGCACGATTTGAATTTAAAGTTGAATCAACTTTTTTTTGAAGTAATGAGCACTAAAGAAAAAGAGCGTGGTTCTGTTGACCCTCATTTTAAGCATATACCGTATCTCAATGGATCTTTATTTGATAAACTAGCTGTTGAAAAAAGGAATTCAAGTTATAGAATTAGAGCCCGTATTTTACATAAAGTTATTGAATTTTTAAACAAGTTTAAATTTGTTCATCGGGAATCATTAGATAGTAATGGAGATTTCATTGATCCTGAAATTCTTGGATATATCTTTGAACGTGCTATGAATGCAACTGATAGAAAAGGAACTGGTGCTTATTATACTCCAAAAGAAATTACAAGATTTATTGCTGAAAATACTATTTATCCAAATATTATTGAAAAAGTGAATGATTTTTTAATTAAAAATAGAGGCTATAAAAAATCAGAAACAATTAAAGAAATTGATGAATTATTTATACTTAAAGAGACAACTTTAAATGAGATATGGAATAAAATAATTCTTGAATTATCAATTTGCGATAACGCATGTGGCTCTGGAGCTTTCCTTCTTGCAGCGGCAAATGTTCTATTTTACTTAAATAAAAAAATTAATAATTGCCTTGGATTAAGAAACAGTGATGTCGCATTAAAAAAACTTGTTTTGAAATCATTGTATGGTGTTGATATCAACTCTCGTGCTGTAGAGATAGCATTGCTCCGCCTATGGCTTTGGCTTGTCGAATCTTATAAACCAGAAAATATAGAACCTTTACCAAATATTGAATATAATCTTAGAGTTGGAAATAGTTTAATTGGATATATTGATATTGAACAATTTGGAAAAACTAAGGTTTCTCTCGATGATTTTTATGCAAACGATGATACAATTAAAATAATGTTAATAAATTTTAGAAATTTAAAAAGTAAGTATGTTAAGGCAACTGGTGATGATGCAAGACAAATCAGAAAAGAAATCGATGAAATAAGAAGAAAAATAAAACAAAAGTTGGACAAAGAACTTTATTATGATTTTTCAGCTAAGAAAATAAAAATAACAAGAAAAGAGTTTTTAGATTTGAAACCTTTTCATTGGGGTTTTGAGTTTTATGAAATTTTTGATTTAGAAAAGGAAAAAGTCAATAGGGGTTTTGATGTAATAATTGGTAATCCACCTTATGTTAGACAAGAATTGTTTAAAGAATTAAAACCTCTATTAAGATTAAATTATGACTCTTATAATAGTATTGCTGATCTTTACGTTTATTTTATTGAACATTCTCTTAAATCACTATCAAAAAGAGGATATTTATCTTATATTACGCCAAATAAATTTTTAAAAACATCATATGGAAAGCAAATAAGAAATTATTTACGACAAAATAGTAAAATAAACCTAATCTATAATTTTGATGATTATCAAGTATTTGAAGATGCGACAAATTATCCTTTAATTTTTATTGTTGATAACAATGACATACCAAAATCAAATGTTTTTATTTATTCCAAATTTAACAAAAAGAATGAGTCGGATCTTATTAGTACATTTAAAGAAACTGAAATAAAAGTTCCCCAAAAAATTTTAACCGAGGATAGTTGGATTTTTGCAGATGTCAACGAATCAAAATTATTGGAAAAAATTCAAAATAATAGTATTTCCTTGAAAAGTTATGTATCCAATAAAATCTTTAGGGGTATATCTTCAGGAAGAAATGATGTTTTTATTATTGATAAAAAAACTAAAGACATACTTATTACAGATCCAAAAGCAAAAAGTGTAATTAAAAAAATTGTTACGGGTAAAGAAGTTAAAAGATACAATATTGATTTTCAAGATCGATTTCTGTTATTCATTCCTTGGGATTATGACTTGAACTATTCATCATCAATAAAACAATATCTTTTATCAAACAAAGAAGAATTAGAAAAAAGACCAGAGGTTAAAGAAGGAAGGTTTAATTGGTGGTGTCTTAGCAGATATGGAAGTAAAAATTCAAAATATCTATCTGAACCAAAAATCATTTATCCAAGAATAAATAATCAATGTAATTTTTGTATTGACAAGTCAGGAGAAATATATCTATCAGACAATAACTTCTTTATTTCAACTGGATCAAAATCATTACTGGCATTATTAAATTCAAAATTAGTTTTCTTTTATTTGAGTCATGTTTGCCCGACTCTAAGAGGCGGTTACCATGATTTTAGAAGGCCATTTATTGAAAAAATCCCAATAAACAATAATTTAAATAAATATCAACAAGAATTAGCAGAAAAAGCTGATAAAATTCTTAGAGATCCAAATAATTCGAAAAATATTGAAATGGAAATTGATAAGATAATCTATGAAGTCTACGGATTAACTAAAAAGGAAATTGAAATAATAGAAAAAAATTAAGTGGGGGAATAAAAAAATGTCTTATGGACAATATCCTTTCTGGTTGAAAAACCAAAGAGATAATGCTGAAAGTGATGCACCTTTTCTTAGAAGGGAAAATGAACAATTAAAAAAGAGAATGAAAGAATTAGAAGAAGAAATTGAGAAATTAAAAGAGAAATAATCTAATTTTTTCTTTTTTCATTGTTATATTGAATTGCATTTTTCATAAGTGTAAACCACTTATTATCTCCTTCAATTGTTATTCCAGCAACTTCACTTGGTGTTCTGCCATTTAGACTTTCATGTGGTTTAATGAAATTATAATAAAGCCGATGACCTTCAACAATAGGAGTATTTTCAATTTTAAGACCACGCATTGTTTTTTCACGCTGACGAATACTTCCATGTATTCTTTCAACATGGTTATTATTTGGATTTTCTTTTTTCTAAATATTTTTCAATATTTTTTTCTTCACATTCAAATCTTTTTAAAACTTCAATCCCTAAATCTGTTAGATGTGAAGAACCACCATGTTTTCCACCGCGACAGGTTTCAACAACAGAACCACCTACAGCCTCTGAAATTTCTTTAATCTCTGACCAGGCATGACTATAAGACATATCCATAGATTTAGCTGCTTCAGAAATAGACTTCGTATCTTTTATTCTATGAAGTAATTCAGCTCTACCATATCCGAGGACACATTTAGAATCTTGTTCCAACCAAATCTTAGCTTTTACTTTAAACACAATAAAAGAAAATAGGAGATCAATTGATTAAACTTTTTTATTTTATCAAATCAGGAAGCAACTCTTTAAAAGAATTCTGAAAACATACTGGTCTTAGAAATCTATCCACAGCTTTCATACCTACAGATGTCGAACGTACATCGGTGGTAGCTGGATAGGGTCCACCATGAACCATAGACCTGCAAACCTCTACACCTGTTGGAACACCATTAATAATAATTCTTCCAACCTTAGAACTTAGTTTCTGAAACAATGGTTTTACTTTTTCTACATCTTTTTTTTCCATAAATATTGTACAAGTAAGCTGACCATCTAAATCATTAGTTACATCAAAAAAATCTTCAAATCTATCACATTTCACAAATAAAGCCACAGGTCCAAAATGTTCACGATGAAGATTACTGTTTTCTTGATATGTTTTTAGATCTGTTACAAAAACAGTGTTTTTGAAACTAATTTTATCTTTGATTTCTTGTCCACCTGTTAACAGTTCTACATTTTCAGTTTTTTTTGTTCGTTCTACTATTTTTTTAAGACCCTTTTTTAGGTTTTCATCTAGTAAAACATCAGAATTTTTAGATTTTAGTTTTTTAACAACTTTTTCTATGATATTTTCATTTTTATCTGTTAAAAAAATTACACCAGGTTTAGTACAAAATTGACCCATTCCCAGAGTAATAGAATTAGCTAATTCATCTGCTGTATCCCCCGAGGAGTTTACGATAAAAACTGGGTTAATACTCCCCATTTCAGCATAAACTGGTATGGGTTTAACACGTGATGCGGCAAGATCAAAAATACTTCGGCCTGCTCTAAGTGAACCTGTAAAACCTACAGCTTCAACTTTGGGATGAAGTACTAAATTTTTTGAAACACTGGTATCTTTTCCATGAAGCATTGAAAAGAAACCTTCAGGAAAACCAGTTTTTTTAATCGTTTTTATAACTGCTTCAGCAAACAACTCAGAAGTCATAGGATAAACTGGGTTGGGTTTAACTACAACCGGGCAACCTGCAGCCCAAGCAGATGCAGTATCGCCACCACATACTCCAAAAGCAAAAGGAAAATTACTAGCTGGAAAAACTACAACAGGGCCAAGAGGTATTTTTATAGATTTTATATCAACATTTGTTTCTTTTGAAATATCTAAATGATGCCCTGTTTCAATGTAATCAGCAAATTTTTCTAACTGAGTACAAGTCCTACTTCTTTCATTTTTAAGACGAGTTAGGGAAAGACCGGTTTCCCAACGAGCAACATCTAAGAGTTGATCACCTATTTTCATAATTTCTTCTGATAATATTCTAAGATAAAGAGCTATTTTTTTTGGTGGGTTTTCACGGGTTTCTTGGAAACATTCCTCTGCTTTTTTTATAGAAAGATCTATTTCATTTTTTGTTGCATCTGTAAAACTAATCTTTGATTTTTCCTGAGTTTTAGGATTAAAACTATGATAGTTGTTTTTTCCTTCGGAAGTTTTTTTTGAACCAATAAAATTTTTACCAGTTATTTTTATCATTTTCTCCTCCAGATTTTCAAATTTATTATTAATAGTAGCTTGTTTTAAAACATTTATGAAAACAAGAATTTTTTTTGTTAATTTTTTTGTTTTGTAAAAACAAGTGGGTATACGATATCGCTAGTACAACATGGCAGCCATACAGCTAAAAACAAAAACACAACGATAACCATAAGTTGTAAAAATGTTAAAGATGCCCCTACTGCCATGATTATATGGAAAAGTGAAGCCCATGTACTTATGAGGACATGTCCGGCATGAGGTATTTTGGTTGTACCATTCCAATAACCTACCATTATTCCAACAAAAGCAGGTATATTTGTAATAAGTGGTTTATCTATAAAACCAATATGAGGTTCTGAATGAGGTAGATTTAATAGTTGTTCTCCAAGGTATGGTATTATTGAATCGCTTAATGTAGCAATTCCTATAGCACCGGTATATCCTATTATTATAGCCCAGAGAATATTTTTATTTTGATATTTCACCCATAAAGTAGTTGTAACTATTGCACTAAAAAACACATGGGTTGGATGCAGTATGAAAAAGACGTCTTTTGAATAAGTATTTACAGCATCTAAATAGTTTCCTTCCACAATAAAAACCATAAAAACTATTCCCATTAGTGCACCTATGAATGTGAAAGGAGCATGGAGTTTTAGTTCATGTAGAACTCTATTGAAAATTTCACCCATTTAAAAAAACGTGATATTATTAACATATTTATAATTTGTTATTAACTTTTATGGACAAGTATATAAACATGTTATTAATTTTATCTAATCATGACCATTATCAGCGTCTCACTAAATGATGTAATACTTAAGGAAATACAAAAAATCCAAAAAGAACAAGGATATTCAGGACGATCAGAAGTAATAAGAGCAGGGATAAGAAATCTTATATCAGAGTCAAAAGAAACAGATAAACTTACAGGAGACATAAACTCAATACTGATTTTAATTCATAAACATGAAGCAGAAGATGCTGTTTCAGGAATAAAACATGATTTCAAAGACATAACAAAAACACAAATACACAGCCATCTAGAAAAAATAAAATGCCTTGAAATATTTGTTCTCCAGGGAAAATCAGAAAGAATAAAAGAAATGTATCGTCTTTTTAAAACTAATAAAAAAATGGATATAGTTAAATTAATCATACCATAAAAAAAGGGTCTGGGAAGAATTACTGAATCTTTTTAGTCTATCCCCCAGAAACAAATCGTTTCGATTTGGCCCTGAAAAAGAACAAACCATCAAGATGGATATTACCTCCAGACCCCCAATAAAAACGGAATATTAAAAAAAAAATAAAAATTTTTCGCTAAATTATAATCCGCTAAAAAATATTTTTACAAGAAAAGTAACAATCAGAGTAACCATTCCAAAAGCAACAAGTTTCAAACCTGAAAGAATAATGTTTTCCCTGGAAATCTTTCCAACATACAAACCAAGTATAAAAAACAGAATCAATGAAATAGCTGCAGAAACATACAACAAAAATGTACTATCACAACTAATAATAAGACCTAAAAGAAAAGGAGCAACAGGAATTAAACTACCAAAAATAGTTGATAAACCATCATAAACACCACAAATACGGACTTCTTTCTCCATACGTCTGTCAAGTTCTGTTCCACGTAAACCTTCTTTTTTAAGCATAGCATTTTCTATCTTACGAAGATTTTTTTCTTTCACTAGTTTCTCTCCAACAAAAGCACCCAATATATTAGAAAGACCATTAGCAATACCGCCACCAATACCAGCAGCAATAATAATCAATGCTGCAGTATCATTATCACCAAATCCAATAGCAGCACTAGCACCGATTACAACACCAAGACTAGATAGGACTCCATCTATGAAACCACGAATAATATACCTGTTTCTTGAATCATTATCAGCCATTTTTAAATAATCAAATCTCCAAAAAACCTTAAGATAAACACTCTAAATAAAATTTTTTAAAAAAATTAGATTAATGAGGTGTTTCTCACCCAGTCAAGATCACTGATATACAGTTCTCTCATATCTTTTAAGTTATATCTAAGCATCGCAAGACGTTCCAAGCCAAGACCCCATGCAAGCACCGGATGTTTGATTCCAATGGGTTCTGTAACCTCTGGGCGGAATATTCCACTACCACCCAGTTCCATCCATTCATTATTCCAAAATACTTCTACTTCCATAGAGGGTTCTGTGTATGGAAAATAACCAGGGCGGCATCGGATTTTTTCAAAACCCATTCTTTTGTAGAATTCTTTTAGAATCCCAACAAGTTGTTTGAAGTTAGCATTTTCTTCATAAACAATTCCTTCGATTTGATAAAATTCTGGTAGATGTGTAGAATCAATTTTTTCTTTACGGAAAACCCGACCCAATGAAAAAACTTTACATGGCGGCTCTGGATGGTTATACAAATATCGAATAGTGTTAACTGTGGTATGAGTACGAAGCAGTGTTCTTTTTCCTTCTTTTTTAGAAAAATCATAACCCCAACCAGAGGACCCAGTTTTTCCACCATTTTCATGGACTTTTTTTATTTCATCCACTAGTTTTTCATCATCTATATCAAAACTTTTAGGAGTTTTACAGTAAAGAGTATCCTGCATCTCACGAGCAGGATGATCCTGTGGAATAAACAGTACATCCATATTCCAAAAACAAGATTCAACATAGTTACCCGATATCTCCTCAAAACCCATCTCTAGAAATATTTTACGTATCTCAGAAATCAAAGATGTAAGTGGATGAAATTTTCCACCGTGTTTCTCTGGCGCGAAAGCCTGTATATCATAAGGACGAATGATTTTATCACGCCATGTTTCATTTTTTATAACATCTGAAGTGATCTGAGAGATTTCATCCTGAATTTCAAAACCTTTTTTTAGAACCTCTTTTCCTTTTTCTAGAAGAATAATTTTGCTGCTTATTTTTTCTTTTTCAACGATTACATCTTTTCTAGATAAAAGATTACGAGCTTTTTTTGTATCAATTTCTGAACCAGGGTTTTCTTTTAAGAACTCAATAATTTCTTCATCATCAGTTTTTTTATCTAAAACCTGTAGACCGGTATCAGTAATAGAAAGAACAGTTTCACCGTTTTCTTTTCTTATATCAGCCCAGTTTTTACGTTTTAACCAGCCTATAGCAATAGAAACAGTTTTCTTACCAACCCTATCAGTTAGTTCATCAATAGTAAGATCGCCATCTTCCCCAGAAAGAATACGAAGGATTTTTTTCTCAGGTAAACCCTCTTTATAAAAATTTTCACCCTCAGAGCCTAATCTAAAACTTTTTTTTATTTTTTCTTCAACTTTAACAAGTTTTTTAGATTGAAGCCAAGAAGAAGCATTCATAACTTCAACTTGTTGATCAAAATCACCATTTTCAAGAATTTCTTCTGGTGATGCATCCCCATCAAGTTTTTTTAAAGTAAGCAATACTTTTTTTTCGTTATGCGAAAGTTCATCAATTATTTGATCTGTTTCCATGTTTTCAAAACCTGAAAATAAATAATCATGTATTAAGATATCGATAAAACAGTTTATTTTTTGTTTTTTATGGGAAATTAGATATACTATTTAAATATTTTATATTTTCATTATTTTAATGGAGAAAAAAAAACATGATGGAAGGATATTGCCCTAAATGTGGCACTCGTTTAATACCTGGTGCAAGATTTTGTTCAAGATGCGGTGAAGATGTTGGTGAAACCAACATGAAACCTATTTTTGCACCTCAGCAGAACCCTCAAACCGTTCAACCACAACCACCAAATCCTAATCCAAATCAACCAACACCTCCTAATCCGCAACCCCCAAATCCTCCAACAGGTCAACCAAACCAGCAAGCAGCTTGGAAACCAGAACTTTGGTATCAAAACTTTTATCGAATAAGAAAAAAAGTAGTAACCGTTGGAAACAAATACTGGCTAGAGGATCAAAACGGTGCAGTTATTGGTTTTTGTAAACAAAAACTTTTCAAACTAAAAGAAGACATCCGTATTTACACAAATGAAACCATGAACGAAGAACTTTTTCGTATTAAACAAGAACAAATAACAGATGCATGGGGAAACTTTGGAGTTATTGACTCATCTTCTAATGAAAAAATTGGTTTTGTTAAAAGAAATATACTTTCAGCTTTTCTTAAAGACTCCTGGGAAATTTATAATACATCAGGTCAGATGGTTGGAAAAATAGAGGAAAAATCAACTGGTCATGCACTTGCAAGAAAATATATGCCTGGCGGAGGCCTTGTACCTGAAAAAATGCATATAACTATGAATGATCAACCGATAGCTGATGTTAGTCAAGATTTTAAAATAGTTGGTGACATCTGGACTATGAACTGTTACATGGTACCTGATAATTTTGATAGAAGAGTTTTGTTAGCATGTATTCTTTTAATGGGAATGATTGAACGAAGGCATAAATAAAAAAATTTTACAAATTTTTTTTATTTCTTTTTTTTTCTTGTTATAATTTTTTATATGAAAAGCTTATTACCCTACGCCAAAAAAGCTTTGAAAAGAGTTGAGGGCCCGTAGCTTAGGCTGGTTAGAGCGCTCGGCTGATAACCGGGAGGCCATGAGTTCAAATCTCATCGGGCCCACTAAAATTTTTCTATTTTTTTTACCAGTTAAACCATTGATATTTCCCGGTTATTAAACCTATTATTAGATCGAATAATCCACCTGTTATAGGTCCTAGAATTATTCTTATTGCTAGTTTAAAAATGCCTCCTATTATTTTTAAAAAATTTGGTGTTAATACATTGCATCTAAATATTACAGCTAGCAGTCCATCACTGGTTAAACCCCATTTGATTAGATTCCATATTAGTTTTGAAATTTTTAGTATTATTCCAGATTGTTCGGGTGGTTCTGATATGGTTTGTTCTTTTTCAAGATTTGTTTCTATTATTTTGTTTTTTTGTTCTAGTTTTTGATAATATCCATTCAATGCACTGTATGCAGGCATTGTTAAAAATAAAAAAATTGAGAATATTGTAAAGATTAGTATTTTTTTGTTCATCTATATCACCATTTTTTTTGTATCTAAGTTAATTACATTAATTTTTTTGTATATATGGGGCATGAGCCGCTCTGGCTGAGAAGTTAAAAAAACGCCATCGGCTCTCTAATTCAAGAAAAAAGAGATGGTTTGGAAGTTTATTCATCTATATCACCTCTCAGCCAATTTTTATTGAGCGGCTATATAATAATTTGTATTATAGCATATAAATAACTTATGTAACTATAATAACGCTCTCCTTATAAAAAAGTTATAATAATAACAAAGATGTGATTATTTAATAAATCATACCATCAAATGAATCAAAAGAATTATTATCATTAGGAATTCTTTCAACTCGATATCTTACAGACTGTTTAGGTGTTTCTTTCTGTAAAGGATTACTTCCAACATTTTGATGATCAATGTTTTTTGTACTGTAGGAAAAAGGTTTACTCTCAACTTTCTTCTCAACTTTTTTATCAGAGTTTTTATCCTTTCTATTTTTAAAGAAATACCAGAGAAAAACAATTACAGAAACAACAACAATTACAACTATAAGAATTAAAAAAGTAAAAGGCAAACCTTGTTTAATGCTTTTCTTACTCTCACGTACATACTCTTCGATTTCATCATTAGCTACATCATAAATATAATCCCATTTGTCATCATCATTATTATTGATTAAATAACAATCATCGCCTATCATATTAACATTAGATTCCTTACCAGATAAATCATTATGAAATAAATCATACACGCCATCGTTATCATTATCAACAAGATAACCAGATATTTCTTTTGTTATAGGCACAGAATCGACATAAAAATTAAATGTGCTAACATTTGAATAATTAACACCATCAAAGGATTTGGCAGATATTATAAATTTACCAGGTTCTGACCATTTATGAGCAAATAAAACCTCTTTGCCACTTGTAACATTATTGATAACATCATCTTTCTCATCACCCCAGTCAATATTTATATCTAATTTATCATTATCTGGATCAATTGAGGAAAATGTAAAACCATGTTTTTCATTTAATTTCACAGAAACGATATTTGATTCAATTGAAGGATTTTCTGGTTTACGGTTTGGTATTTTTATAATAGTTGTAGTGGTATTGTTAACTCCATGAGTATCAACAACAGTTAAGGTTACAGTATACTCGCCATTGTTTCTTTTGGAATATGAATGATTTGGATTTGCTAAATTACTTTGTTCGCCATCTCCAAAATCCCATATAAATTCATCAATTCCATGATCATCAGAACTGGAGGTTCCATCTAAAACTATTTCTTCACCAACAAAACATTCATCTGGTGCAATAATTACAGCGGTTGGTGGAAGATTACTTGGTTCTGACATTCCACTAACCATATCGGATTTAGATCCTATATTTCCAGAAGGATCAACTGCTTCTACCTTAAAAGTATAAGTCTGATAATTTTCTGGAACTAAGGCTTGATAAAAATTAGTTGAAACATTTGTAAGAAATTCTTTATCCATGTATATTGAATAGTGATCAATTCTATCATTATCTGTTGCTTCATCCCAGCTAAGATTAATTTTTTTGTCATAAGCATTGGTAACAGTTAAACCTGTTATTTTTGTAGGGGGTTCTTCATCTAACTCAATATTTACTTGGGTATAATCATAATCAGTGTTTCCATTGTTGTCTGTTACATATAAAAATGCATAGTATGTTCCTACTGAGCTATAAACATGTGTCGGTGATTTTTCAGAGGAGGTGTTTCCATCACCAAAATTCCATAAGTACTCTGTGATATTTCCATCGGTATCAAAGCTGCTGGATCCATTAAGTTGGAGACTTTGATTAACAAAACCATTGTATGGTCCTCCTGCATCAGCATATGGAGGATATTCAGTAGTGCTTTTTTCTAAAGAGATATTGACCCAGTTTATTTTTTGATCATTTGTTAAATTAAGGGTTATATATTCGTGTTCATATTGGTAATTATAAAATTCTAACTCAATAAATCCTTCAGCTGTTTTTATTGAGTAAAAACCTTGAGAATCGGTGTAAGAATTATTATATGTTTCATTTCCATTTGTATCAGACCATTCAAGATATACATTTGTATCTTCTATGGGCTCTTTTGTAACTGCATCAGTTACATATCCGCAGACAGTTAAGTTAAACTTAGGTGTTGGTATCATAGATATATTTGCCCATAGGACGGAGTTGTCTTCCGTTTCATTTGAATAATATTCATCGAGAAATCCTTCTTTATTACATTGCATGTTAAATGAACAAGAGGATATATTAAATGAATAATAACCAGTCTCATCTGAGTTAGTTATGTCATAATTTCCTAAATTGTCCATTATTAGAATTACTGCGTTATCGATAGGTTGATTTGTTTCAGAGTTTGTAATGTAACCTTTTAACGTTGAATTTCTTTCAGGAGCTCCGGGATTTAGATTTAAATTAATATCCAATATTTGAGTGTTGTAGATATAATCAGTTGTTGTATTAATATAATAGTAATCAGCTCTTGCCAATATTCCAATGTTTATATTTACTTGATTTATTTCTAATTGATATGTTCCATCTGAGTTTGTTTCTGTAGAATTAAGTAAAATCGATCCTGAATCTATATCATATATTTCGATAGAAGCATTTGGGATAGGATTTCCTGTTTCATTGTCTCTAATTTCACCTTGGATATAAGCTTGACCAGAATCCGCTGCGGATGCTTTAAAAGTCGTTATTATAGTACATAATAAAAAGAGTATTACAATCATAGTTGAGAGTTTTGTTTTCTTTTTCATCCCTTACACCAATTATCGTTATACTCTGTGAGCGATTATATAAAAACTTATCGTGATATAATTACTATTTGAAAAATATGTCAAAAACAAAATTTTAACTAAAAAATAAAAATATAATAAATAATAAATAAAATTTATATAGTAAGAACACACCATATAAAAAAACAAAACACAGGTGAAAAAGAAAATTGAAAAACAAAAAAATTACTATAATTCTATTATCACTAACCCTGATATTACCATCAATTTCTTTAGTCCAAGCAAACAACAAAGAAAAAAAAGATGAAATAAGCCCCTTAACCAACCAAGGCCTAATAATAGAAATAAACAGAATCAGAAACAGAGATCTTTTAAACAAAATTTTGAAACCAGGTTTCCAATGGAGGATAAAACCAACCTTTTATTTAGAAATTGATTTCGGAAAAGAAACATATCCAGAAAAAAAACCAAACACCGTTTTCAAAACATGGGATACAATAAACAAAGACTTCAGAATCCTAAAAGATGTAGAAGAAGAACTACCTAAAATAAATTTTACAATAAACGTAAAAGAAAAAAACATTTTTAAAAACAACTATAAAACAGTAGAAACAATAGAAATCAACTACAGTTTTTTAACAGGAAAATGGAATGGATCAGATTATTTTAAAGACAAAGATGGATACGGACATTTCCTTGGTGAAAAATATGAAATCTGGTTTGATATCTACCAAACAGATTACGACCACGATAAAATACCATACTGGGCCGAAGTAAACATACTAGGAACCGATCCAATGGTTGATGACTCAAAACTTGATCCCGATAATGATGGAATACCAACATCCTGGGAATACAAATGGGGTTATGATCCTTTTACTTGGGATGATCACCAAAACCTTGATCCAGATGTTGATGGACTTGAAAACATAGAAGAATACATGATGAGAAAACATTTTTCAAACCCATATCAACAAGATATATACATCGAGGCGGATGGAATGAAATCACGATTTTTCTTCTGGGAACATAAACTATTCAAAGAAACACAACAAATAATAATTGAAAGATTCGCTGAACACGGAATCAATGTTTACATTGATGACGGATGGCCAGATACACCAACTAATGGCGGAGGAAGCATGGTTCCATTTGATGACAGAACAAATTGGAACTCAGGAGAATTCTTACAATACTACAAACATTACTTCCCAGATGAACGAAAAGGAATATTTAGATACTTACTTATTTGTAATAATGCAGGATATGCCGGAAACTCAGAATTCAACAACTTTGACACGATAATATTAGGTAACAGCATAAGAACTACTTTTTTAAATCAAAAAGCATTTTTTCCAAGGACACAAAGAACAATGTTAGCCTCAGCAGTATTACATGAACTAGGTCACACACTTGGAATAGGGCCTAACACTATAGAAGGATGCGATAATTACTCCTTTAAAAACAAATTCCTACCAACACAACAAAGAAACGAATATCTTGAAGAATGGGGTAACTACAAAAGTGTGATGAACTACTACTATATTTATAATAAAAATCTCGTAGATTTTTCTGATGGAACAAATGGATACAATGATCAAAACGACTGGAATCATTTTTATCTACCATATTTTCAAATAGAAACCACAGTTGTATGTGATCCATTCATAAACATAACCGAAAAGGGAGTTAAAGAAAACATAACAATGACACTTCCTGGTTGGAACTATAGTAAAAAACTAACAATTCACCTAATGGAAAACATGTCACAGGCTTCACCAGTTGATCCAATAAAATCAAACTGGGGTGTTTTTATTAAAACAGATCAAAAAAACGCAACACAACCCAGTGATAGAAACATAAGAGTCTATGTTCAACCGATAGTACCATTAACAGGCTGGAGTCTTTACAAAGAAGGATACATAGATACAGAAGAAAACATAACACTCGTCTAAAAAAAATATATTATTTTTTCTTTCCTTTTATTTCATCAAAAACATATTCATCCCATTTTTTAAGACCAAGAACTACATCAAGTTCAACTGGTGTAATAACTGGTTTTTTAAACTGTCGGTAATCATCTATAGCTATACGAGGACAAGCTGTTGAAACAAAACAATCAAAACCTCTGAAACTTTCAAGATTAAATGGTGAAAAAAAATCTAACACTACAATATAGGCTTTTTTTCCGGATTTTTCAATTTTTTCTTTTAGTTTTTTTGCAAGACTATATCTTTGTTGGCCAGTTTTGTTACATACAACTACTGCAAAAGTTTTCGCGTTTTTACAGTTAGCAATTGCCCCATAACGCTGACGAAGAACTGTATCTTTAATATTTTCAAGTTCCTCAGTTTTCACTAGTTTACTATACGGATCAAAAGAAATAATTGGTTTATCTGTTGAAAGTATTAAACCCAAGGGATGGAAAACACCGCTTCCAATATAGAGATATACATCTATTTTTTCCCCTATTTTTTTTGCTGAAGAAAAATTACAACCAAGTATCTGACCTGGTGATTTAATCCGGCTGTCTCCTTTTTCTATAACTATATTAATATTGTTTTCTTCGAAAAAATTTTTAATTTTATCAATTTCATGTAAATGTTGAGCAGTAGTACACAAACCAACTGTTTTACCTTCAAGGTATTTTAATGTTTTTTTTAAGGATTCAGTTGCATCAGTTTTTGATTCAGCGTTAACAAAAAAATAAGGAATATTTTGTTTTTCAAAATCAGGAATCGATGTATGACCGATTTGAACAACAGCATCAATATCAATATCAGAGTAATCATCTGGTTTTATTAGATCGCAGGCTCCAAAACAGGATTGTCCATGAATTAATATTTGAGAGTTTGTTCTCTCCTCAAAGTAATCTACGATTTTTTTTACCTGAGTTTTTAAACCCTCTGGAATCTGTAAAACCACTGTTTTGTAATCATTTTTATTTATTGATTTAATAACGTTATCTAAATCTATTCTATATCCGATTAAATCCAAAGATAATCCATCCTTTTTTTATTTTATTTTGTCAAATATTTTAGATAATTTTTTTAGTTGATATTCAAAATCCTGGTCGGACACATCTACTTCTACAACAGATTCATGTTTGTAGGGTTCGAAACTATTTTTTTGTTTCTGATAGATTTCCCATCGTCCATCGGAGACTGTTTTTTTCTCCATGCGTTCATCAAGGTATTTTCTAACCAGATCTTCAGGCATCACAGTGTTTAAAATAACAAAATTTGAACCAACTTCATCTGCTGTTTCTTTTGCTTTATCTCTAAGATTTTGCTTTCGGAAAGTTGCATCTATTACAACATTTTTTCCATCTGATAAAAAATTCTTGGTTTTTTCAAATATTTTATCATAAACTTTTTCCATGTTTTCAGGTGAATAGAGTCCTTTATTGTACTCTTCATAGTGATGTTCATATTTTCCTATATCAAAAATTTCTTTTCTTATTTCATCGGTGTTAAGTCTTTTTGCTTTATAATCAACACTTATTTTTCTTGAAAAAGTAGTTTTACCTGTACCTGTGAGTCCTGAAGTTATGAAAAGAGTTGTTTTTTTTGTTTTGATTTGATTTTTCATAAGATGTGCATAATAATTTGCTAATCTGAAATATTTGTTAGCAGTTTTTTTTAATTCTTTTTTTGTTTCTTCTTCAACATTTGGATCATCTAGTTGAAAACCAGTTACTTTCCCACGGACATATGCACGATAACACTTGTAGAAGTTTAAAACATCATAAATGTTTTCATCTTTGCTTTTTTCTACATAACGTTCTATTAAATAACTTGAAAGATATGGGAAACCCTGAAAGTCTAAATCCATAGCTAGAAATCCTATATCACTGGCTACATCACTAAAACGAAATCTTTTATTGAACTCTATACAGTCGAAGATACATATTCTGTTTTCTGTTAGAACTATGTTTCCAGTGTGCAAATCTCCATGACAATCAAGAATACTACCCTTTTTGATTCTTTTATTGAAAACATTTTCTTTTTCTTCTAAAAAACGATTAGTAGTTTTTTTTATAAAATTAAATGTGTTCTCTGAGATTGTTTGATTTATTTTGTTTTCTGTTTGTTCAAAGTTTTCATCAGTGTTCTGCTTTATAGTTTCTATTTTACCGTATTTTTTTATTTCATCATTGGTTTCTTCTGAACTGTAAAACTCAACTAAGTTGTCAACTATTTTTTTTATTGTTTCCTCATCTAATTTACCTTTATGAAGAAGAGATGAAATTATTTTTTCTTGTGAGAATTCTTTCATTTTTACAGCATAATCAATGATTTCTCCATCTCCATCAATTCTTATTTGGTCATCTTTTTTTGTAATCGGAACTGTTTTTTTATATATCTCTGGGCAGAGTCGTTTATTGAGTTTTAGTTCTTGTTCACAGAAATGTTTTCTTTTTTCAAGACTTGAAAAATCTAGAAAACCAAAATCTACTGGTTTTTTTATTTTATAAGCATAATCACCTGTTAAGGCTACATATGAAATATGAGTCTGTATGATTTTAACATTCTCTGGTTTTTCTTTGTAAGTTTCTGGTTTTTTTAATTCCTGTAAAAACTTTTTTTGATTCATAACTGGTTTTGGTGAAAATGTTGATCATTATAAAAAGTTTTAGTGAAAAAAAAAATAGATAATTCATTTTTTAGAAAAATGTTAAAACAATTATTATATGAAACACAAGAAGGCTTAAAGCAGCAGGTATAAAAACAGGGTACATTTTTGTAGTATCTGTTTTTAGATATTCACTACTTAGAATGTTACAGAGATGAATTGGTGAGATAAGATATCCTACAAAGGCACTCATAAATATTAGGCTTGCAAAACCTATGATTGTTAGATCGGTTGCTGGATAAAAAGGTGCTAAAAGCGGATAAGTTAAAGTTATACCTATCAATAGATAACCTGTTATTATACCCAGAAGTAATGGTAGAATTATTATCATTAAAAGTATAGGTATATTAAAACTTTCAAGTGTAGAAAATATTGCTTGGTTGGATTGTGTGTATTCAAAGATTTTACGAAAAACCATTATTCCAATTATTACCAATGCAAATTTCCAGGTAATTGATTTTTTTAAAAGATTTTTATATTCATTTTTAGGGGTTTTTACTAAATATAAAAGAACTACTATACTTGTAGAAACACCAAGGATGAAACTTATTTCTAATGATATATTAAAGATGTAATGAAAAACTGCGAAAAATACTGGGATTATCGGTGGTAAAAGAAAAAGTAAGCCATGGCATTCTTTTTTTATACAGTCTAAATCAATTTTTTTAAGGGTTTTATTTTTTGTATTTTTTTTAACTGTAAGGGAAAGGATGATGAAACCTAAAATTACCATGAATATATAGGATAAAAAATTTCCTTTGATCAAATCTGTTACTTCGATTTCAGCTAGTTTAGCCATAGTTAAAATTGTGATACTTATTGGATACACTGGAAACCAGATGTGCCTGAACCATATGTTGAAAAAATTTTTTTTATCTACATGCATGTTGTATTCATGACCTTCTTCCTGAACTACAGGTGCTGAAAATAATGCTCCACCCGGCACTGGCATAAGACCATATATTGCTGGTATTACTCCTATGGTTCCTCCTTTTGTGAATATCGTTCGGAGGCTGTCTATTAATTTTGATATAGCTCCTGTTTTTTGCATCATTTTTGCAAGCATGTAGATAAGAGTCATTAATATAGTGAGTTCTAATGTGTCGATTAAGAATTTTTGGTCTTGTATTATTTCTTGAGGGAGTGTTGTAATATTAATTACATTTATAGAAAAAATTGCTAATATTAATGAACCTATGAGTAGAGCAAAACCAAAGTTTATTTTGAAGCGGATTAATAAAATTACTAGGAAAAACGCTATTAATACTCCGATTAGCTGCAACATTGTTTTTTGTGAATTAAAAGAAGGTTTAATAATCTATCTGGAAAAAAAATTAAAAAAAAAATTATTTTTCTTCAAATTTTAGTGTTGAAGAAGTGTTCCACATTTTGTTAAAATCATTGTTTAGTTTTTCTACGATTTCTTTTTCTACAGTCCATACTCCAACTTCATCTTTTTTATATGGACCTGATAGTATCAAAACTCGGTCATCTCCAATGATATAGTTACCTTTAATCGCACCATTGATTTTTGCATTTGTTCCCTTTAGATAGTTTTTATCTTTATACTGATTAACTAAAACAGGAACTCCTTCAGGTATTTCCCCATCCATCATGTATTCTGCCATGATACGTGGGTTTGCTATTTCTTTAAGACTCCATTCATCAGTATGTTTTGATGCAGGGGGTGCTCTTGATGTTTTTTTTAGTCCCATCTCTATTGCTATTGCTACTACAACTACGCCTATAGAAAAACCTAAAGCTAATGGTATTACATCCATGAATACTCCATCCTCAAATCCTAAGCCTATAATCTATATTATATAAGGTGGATATAATAGTTTTGTTGTTTTTTAAATATTAAGGGTAACCTTTATTTTAAATAGCGTTATTACGGTGCAGCCAGAAGATTACATTTATTTCTGTCAGGGAGAAAAATTTTATGGAGAAAAAAGAAGTAATCGATGAGATTAATAAACTCAGAGAACAGCATAATGCTGTTATTCTTGCTCATAATTATCAAATTCCAGATATTCAAGATGTTGCAGATCTTGTAGGTGACTCCTTGGATCTTGCTAAAAAAGCAACAAAAACTGAGGCTGATGTTATTGTTTTTTGTGGTGTAGATTTTATGGCAGAAGCAGCAAAGATTCTTAACCCTGATAAAAAAGTGATTATACCCGATGATGATGCTTGTTGCCCTATGGCTGCTATGGTCACACCAGAAAGTCTTAGAGAGAAAAAACAAGAATATCCTGATGCAGAAGTAGTGGCATACATCAATACTACAGCAGATGTTAAAGCTGAAGCAGATATTTGCTGCACTTCTTCAAATGGTGTTCAAGTAGTGAAAAGTCTGGATGCTAAACAAATTATTTTTGTACCTGATAAAAACCTTGGAAGTTATATAAAAAAACAAGTTGAAAATAAAGAGACGATTCTTTGGGATGGATTTTGTGCCACCCATGATAACATAACAAAGAATCATATTGAAAAGTTGAAATCTCGTTATCCTCATGCAGAAGTTCTGGTTCATCCTGAATGCAAACCTGCGATAGTAGAACTTGCAGATTATGCTTATTCTACTAATGGCATGGTTAATCATGCGAAAGATTCAGATAAAAAAGAATTTATAATTGGTACCGAAAAAGGACTTTGCTATCGTCTTAAAAAAGAAAACCCTGACAAAGAATTTTATCCAATAGATATAGCGGTTTGTCAGAATATGAAAAAAATCAATTTAGAAAAAGTTTTAAAAGCTCTTCAGAATCTTGAACCAGAAGTAATACTTCCAGATAAAATCATGAAGGAAGCAAAACAACCTTTAGAACGTATGATGAAAGTAGGAAGAGGAGACTAAAAAAAATTATGACTGATATGTACACAGAAAAAGTAAAAGAACATTTCAAAAATCCTCGTAATGTTGGAGAGATAAAGAATGCTAATGGTGTTGGCACAGTTGGTAATCCTACTTGCGGAGATGTTATGACGATATACCTAAAAATTAAAGATGAACGAATTGAAGATATCAAGTTTAAAACATATGGATGCGCAGCAGCTATTGCTAGTACCAGTATGACAACTGAGCTTGTTAAAGGTAAAACCATTGAAGAAGCGCTTAAGATTACTCGTAATGATGTAGCTGAAGAACTTGGTGGTCTTCCAGATTATAAGATGCATTGTTCTAATCTTGCTACTGATGCTTTAAAAAAAGCAATTGAGGATTATAGAAAAAAAAACTAAAAAATGGGTAGGGTTTTGTTAAAAATGTTTGATGGTTATATTTATGTTGATGGTTGGAAAACAAAAATAAGGTTTTCTTCAGCTCATCTTATACCAGAATATAAAAAATGTGGAAGATTACATGGTCATACTTATGCGGTTCATGCGAAAGTTTATGGTGAACCTGATGAAAAGGGTATAATTGTTGATTTTTCTGTTTTAAAAGCTAAACTTAAAGAAATCGTTGAAGAACTTGATCATAAAATTTTGATTCCTAAGGATAGTAGCCAGGTTGATCTTAGAGAGGATGAGGAAAGCGTTGAGATTAATATGCTTGATAAAAAATATGTTTTACCGGTTTCTGATTGTTGCATTCTATCTTTAGAATCTAGTTCTGCTGAGAATCTTTCAAGATATATTCTAAAACGAGTTATTGATAGTAATATTTTACCAGGTAATGTTAAAAAACTTGAGATTGGTGTTGATGAAGGTTTCGGTCAAGGTGCAAGGATTATAAAAGAATTATAAAAAAAAGGATTAAAAAATTTTTATGAAAAAAGCGGTTTGTTTAATATCTGGCGGGCTTGATTCCTGTGTAACAGCCTTTACTGCTAAAAGTAAGGGTTTTGAGATTTATGCTCTTACTTTTTGTTATGGTCAGAAACATAGTAAGGAACTAATATCTGCTGAGAAAATCGCTGAGAATCTGGGTTGTGTTGATCATATTGTTTTTAATTTAGATCTTGATGTTTTTGGTGGTTCATCTCTTTTAGATGAAAAAATAGAAGTTGAACAGGATCATAAACTAGATAGAATTGGTGAAGAAATTCCTTCCACGTATGTTCCAGCTCGTAACACGATTTTTTTATCAATAGCTCTTGCTTATGCTGAATCTTTAGATGCTGATGCAGTTTTTATTGGTGCCACATCTTCTGATTATTCTGGTTATCCGGATTGTCGACCCAGGTTTTTCAAAGCATTTCAAAAAATGGCGGATGTTGCTACAAAAAAAGGTGTAGAAGGTGGTTCTATTCAGATTAGAACTCCTTTGCTACGTTTAAGTAAAGATCAGATTATAAAAAAAGGTTTAAAACTTCAGGTTCCTTTTGAACATACATGGTCTTGTTACAAAGGCGAAAAAAAAGCATGTGGACGTTGTGATTCTTGTCTTCTTAGATTGAAAGGATTCAAAAAAGCAGATGCCGAGGATCCAGTAGAGTACAGTTATTACCCTGAATGGTATAAAAAAAAATAAATAATTTAGAAGTATGGTGGTTTCTTTTCTTCTTCATCTGAAAGTGTTTTACCTTCGTATAGTCTACGTTTTTTTTCCATTGTTTTATGATCCTTCTTTTTAAAGTAATCATATAAATCTAAACCCACAGGGATAGAAATTAAAACACCGATTAGAATAACTAAACATGTTATAGAATCAGAAGGAACATTTCCCACGGTGTTACCTCCACTGGTTATATCATTAAAAAACAAGTTTAGTGTTCCTATCCAGGGTATTTCTCCTCGTGCTTTACCTGAAACCCAATCTACTTGAACAGGTTCTGAACATATTGCATATCTTCCATCCTGTATGGATTGATCTGCTACATGATTGTTATCACCCTTGGTTATAAATCCATCATGATCTGGTTTATAATTATTAATCCCTAATGATTGAATTGTTATAGAGCTTGCATCTTCTATATCATATTCTTCTACCCAGTATTTTTTCTGACCATCAACAGTTCTTACATCAACCCAGCACATAGCTCTATGAATTATCTGATCACGGTTGTCTAATCCATATGGATGATAAACTATTACATCCCCATAATCACCGTAATAAAAATTATCTAGATCACCTTTGTTAGAAGAATAAGCTTGTGTTACTATATCACTTCTTTTTTCTGTTTTAACAAGAAGCACCATGTCTCCGGCGTCAATATAACCATATCTTCCAAATCCTTCTTCACCAGGATGCATCATACTACCAGATTCAATTGCAACCATTGGTGCACCAAACCATTGACCGGTGTAAGCCCATAGAGACGTTAAAAGAATCAATACAAGAAAAAAAGCAACAAAAATATCTCTTAATAATGCTATTGTATTATTTTCTGTTTTCCAGAATTTCATGAATTTTTTTTTGAAATCACATAATGAATTTTTTAAAGGACAACTCATCTTTCACCACATAAGATAAACATTTTTTTAGATTTTGGTTTTTTTTCCAACAACTTTTTTTGTTTCAGTTCCACAAACCGGGCAGATATCTACATCTTTTTTAAATTTTTTACCGCAGCCTTGACATCGTGTTTCCCATTTAAATTTTTCTTTAATTCTTCTTTGATTAATGTTTTGATATTTAATTTTGAGATGCTCTGCGATATTTTGTATAGAGAAGTCATCTGTTAAAATAATTACATTATATTTATCATTTTTTAGCTGTAAACCCAAAGCTAATAGTTCAATATCAGGTTCTGAAACTCTATTTTTTTCACCTAATTTTTCACTATTTGTTTTGATTTCTTTTACATATTTTTTTTCTGGTTTAATAATTTTTAATCCTTTTTCTTTTAAATATTGAAAATTTCTGTAATCTTGTCCACCAGGTTTTAACTCATCAGCGACTTCAGGTGTGGTAGCCACCATTGCTTCCTTTAAATTAGGAAGTCTTCCTGATAGAATAGCAGAGGTATCTATTATAAAGATATCTTTTGACATAGTTCTAAATAAGTTTTCTTTTTTTGATTGTTTTTTTAAAGGTTTCCGATTTCATCTATTTTCATTGTTTCTTGTTTTCCGGTTTTCATGTTTTTTATAGCGATTTTGTTTTCTTTTAGTTCATCTGGACCTATTAGTATAGTGTTTTCAGCATTTTTAGAATCAGCATATTTCATAGCTTTTCCAATATTACGACGTTTAAGATCAACATCTACTTTGTATCCATTGTTTCTTAGTTTTTCTGCGATTTCAAAAGATTTCATTATTGTTTCATCATTTACTGGTATCACAAAATAATCAATTTTTTGTTTAGGGAATTCTTGTTTTTCTGATTCTAAAGCTACAAGAGTTCTATCAAAACCAATAGCAAAACCTGATGTTGGAGTAGGGTTTCCTTGGAAGAGTGGTATGAGTTCATAAGCTCCACCTCCGCAGAGTTGTTTTTCTGCTCCAAGAGCAGGTGCTTCTATTTCAAAAACTATTCCTTTGTAGTAATCAAGTCCTCTTACGATACTCATTTTGATTTCTGGTTTTTTTATTTTGTATATTTCTTCTAAAAATTTTATTGTTTTCTTAAGATTTTTTAGTTCTTCAGTTGATTTTGAATCTGATTTTATTATGTTTTCTATTTTTTCTAGACTAGATTCCTGTAAGGTTTCTAAAAGATCTTGTATTTCATCATTTGTTAGATGATAATCATTTAATGCTTCTGTTAATTCGTCCCATTCTTCTTTATCTATTAAAGGAGTCAGATATTTTTGTTTTTCAGAATCAAGGTTGAATTTTTTAAATATTGTTGATAAAATATTTAGGTTTCCTATGTTAAGATTTATTTTTTTAAGACCTGTTTTTTTAAGGATGTTGTAGGCCATAGCAATAAGTTCGGCGTATGATTCAGGTGTGTCTACACCAATTAATTCACAACCTGCTTGAGTGAATTCACGGTATCTTCCTTTTTGTGGACGGTCGTATCTGTAACAGTTTCCTATATAGTATACTTTCAAAGGTTTTGGTTCCATTTGCATTTTTTCTATGTAGAATCGTATGACTGGCGCGGTGAGTTCTGGTCTTAATGAAAGTTTTCTTCCTCCTTTATCTTCAAAAGAGTAGATTTCATCAATTATTCCTTGACCTGATTTTGCTGTGAAAAGTTCAAGTGTTTCAAAAGTAGGTGTTTGTATCTCCTGATAGCCATAGTTTTCAAAAACAGTTCTTATTTTGTTTTCTATAAATTTTCTTTTCTGCATTTCTTCTGTGTTGAAATCTCTGGTTCCTCTTGGTTTAGAAAACATTTTTTTTATGTATGAAAAAGCTTGTTTAATATTGTTTCTAAAAAGAAATAAGAAATAATTTTTTTTTCAAAAAAAAGTATTTTTTAAATATTTTTAATACATTCATAACTTTAATTTTGAGGGTTTAATGATGAATGATGAGATCGCTATGCAAATACTAAATGAACTTAAAAATATTAGAGAAAGTATTGATGCTTTAGGAGATATTATAAGAAATAAGTAAAAAATTAGTTTTTTTTACACGATCTTATCTTTTCTATTTGTTTCATGTTTTTTTAATACTGATTCTATTTTTTTAGAATCTCCCATTACGTAATGTTTCTCCCAGAATTGTGATGCAGCATCCAGGTTATCTGGTAGTTTTTTGCTATGGAATTCTTCCTCATCTATGTTTAATTCTTTAGTTATCTCTTCACCAGTTATATATCTAAATGGCATCTGAGCATCCATTGGTTCTTTTTTAGATTCACTCTCAGTGTTATCTAAGTTTTTTTGCTCATGTTTAGAAATGATTTCATCTACCATTTCATTTATCGACATGTTGTTTTTTTCTACCATCACTTATTCATAATGTGTTAGGGTTTTTTAAAAATTTGCAAAAAAAATTGGAAAAAAAATATTATTGTTTTATTTTTTCTTTCATAAAATCTTCTATTTTGTCAAATGCTTCCTCTAGTGTTTTTTGTTCTGGTAAGATTACTGCTCTGAAATGGTTTTTACCATATATCGGGCAGAATCCTGATCCGTGTACTACTAGTACATGTTTCTGTTCTAAAAGATCTAGGACGAATTCTTTGTCGTTTTTCCAGATTTTTTGTTCCATTGCTTCAATTTTTGGGAATATGTAGAATGCTCCTGAAGGTTTAGCTGTGGATATTCCTGGTATTTCATTTAGTCTTTTATAAGCAAAATCCCTTCGCTGTTTAAGTTTACGGTTTACTTCAGCTATATGATCCTGTGGTCCTTTAAGAGCTGCTATACATGCTTTCTGAGCAACAGAGCTTGCACAAAGCCGAGAGCGTGCTATTCTCATAAAAGCTTCTTGTACTTCGTCTAATTCGCCATTATGATGGAACATGATATATCCAACCCTCCAACCTGGGACAAGATATACTTTTGAGAAACCATTAAAAGTTATAACTGGGACATCTCTAGATAGTGTTGCTGTGGCATGATGTTTTCCTTCAAAAATCATATCATCATAGATTTCATCTGATACAACAGGGAGATTATATTCTCCAGCAAGATCTATTATTTGTTTTATTACTTTTTTAGAATAAAGCGCACCAGTTGGATTGTTTGGATTTATAAGAACTATTGCTTTTGTACGATTTGAGATACGTTTTCGAACGTAATCTACATCGGGCTGCCAGTTTTCTTCCTCTAAACAGCGGTATGATATAGGTATTGCATCATTTATATGAGCGATAAGAGAATATTGTGGATAAGTTGGACCCGGTATGAGAAGCTCATCATTTGCATCAAGCATTGCATCAAGAAGAATCTGAAGAGATTCAGTGACACCTGTTGTGACACATAAGTCATCTGTTGAATAATCTACATTGTTACGGTTTTTTTCCCGGTCCACTATTGCCTCCCGTAGTTCATGATATCCCTCTGATGGCGCATAACCATTAAAACCATCTTGAGCTGCTTGATAAAGCGCGTCTTTCATATGTTGCGGTGTATCAAAATCATATTTATTTGGATCACCTATGTTTATATGCAGTACTTTCACACCAGTTTTTTCTAGTTTTTTAGCGGGTAAAACCACATCTCGTATGGCATAACTAATTCCTTTGGTTCTTTTTGCTGCTGGTATCATAAGACACTCACACCCCGTAAAATAACATCATAGATAAATATTTGATGGTAAAAAAACTAGTTATTTAACGAAAAAAAGATTTTTTTTATTTTTTGTTAAGAGTTTGATTCTCTCTTACTATACATTTTATCTGATTTTTATTTTTTAAATACTGGAGGTTTTCATAAACAAGAACAGCTGAACCATCCTTTCTTTTATGAATAGTTTTAAAAGATGTAGAACCATTTTTTTTGGCTTCATAAATTTTCTGTTTTAATTCTTCTTTACTTTCTAGTGCATCAAAATCAGCCATGTTAAAAGAAAGCATCTCACTTTTAGAATAACCTAATCTTTCATACATGTTCTGATTACAGTCAAGAATATTTGCGTTTTCATCAGATATAAAAACAGAATCAAATTCATCCTCAGACCATTTATCCTCCAGATTCGGTCTCATAGTGCTTTCAGCTTTTCTGTTTAAACTTTTTGTGTCACGTTCATTTAATAAATCATTAACTTTTGCTTTAAAAGTCTGAAGTTCTTTTTTTAGTTCTTTTACTCTAAACTCGTTTTCTTTTTCAGCAGAGACATCATAACAGATTCCTCTAAATCCTTTAAGTTTATTATCATAAAAAAAGGGGATTACTTTAAAAGTAACCCATTTTTCATCCTGATTTTTATCAATTATTTTATTTTTTATTTGTTTGGCATCATCTGGTTTTTTAGAGAGATTTTTAAAAAAGTTTTCAACTGTTTGCATTTGATTTTTTGGTATAAAATCAAAAAGAAGTTTACCTTTAATCTCTTCATCAGTGTAACCTATGAAATCTTTTACATTATCAGAACAATAGGTGATTACACCATTTTTATCTATCTCTAAGAACCATCCATTTAAGGTTTTTAGTAAGTCTTCATGTTTTCTATGAAAATTAATGTTTTCTTCTACGGCATCCTCAAAAATATCTCCTTTGTTCACTCCGATTTTTAATGTCGCAAGTTTCAAACTAGCCATCACTCGATCAAGAGAGTTAGTAAGATTATTTATTTCATATATTTCGCTTTTAGGTAGATAAACATCTAATTTTCCACGTGATATGTTATCAATTTTTGATGTTATTTTTTCGATTGGTTTAGAGATAAAATATGCCATTATAAGAGATACAGAAATTGTAACGATAGCGATTAAAGCAATAAAAGGTATTTTTATTGATAATCCTTCGAAACCTGCGATTATTCCTATTGGGATAGCTGCTACCGCAAGACAGGTTAAAACAATTATTGTTTTTAATTTCATATTTTTTTTTATCCCACCAAACAAGTTTTTTTTTAAAATGATCCTCCTTCAAATATGCAATTTATTTTATCTTTAAAAGTGATTGCTTGATTTGGTTTTAAAATTGAACGTTCCTCTAAAGTATCAATAAAATCAAAGATTTCATCACGGTTTAAAGCATTTTTATTTTTTAAATCATTAAATTCCCCTAGACCCAATGGACCTAGCATAGTTTGGAATTCATCCTGGATTTTTTTATCTATAACACCTTTTTGGGAAAATAGAATCTTGATTGGTTGAATTCTTCTAACAGGCACCAGTGGTACTGTGAAATGAAATGTGCTTCCTTTCCCAAGTTTACTTTCAACCCATATTTTTCCTTTCTGAGATTCTATGATTCCTCTGCAGATTGCAAGACCTAAACCTGTTCCACCATATTTTTTATGTGATGCTTTATCTATCTGGTAGAATGGTTCGAATACTCTTATTTGATCTTCTGGTGTCATACCTGTTCCATGGTCTTTAACTGTGAATAGTATATGATCATCTCTATGTTCGGCACTTATCTGTATTTTGCCGCCTTCATCTGAAAATTTTATCGCGTTATGTATAAGGTTTCTTAAAACTTGGCTTACTCGATCAGGGTCAACCATTATTTCAGGTAATGGTTCTATGTTTTTTTCTAAGGATACATGTTTTTCTCTTGCAAAACCTTCCATGAATTTCACAAGTTCATCTACTGTTTCTGTTAAATCTGTTTTTCTGAACTCAAATTTTAATCTAGCTGCTTCTATTCTTGAAATTTCAAGGAAATCAGATATTATTTTATCTAATCGTTCAGCGTTTCTAACAACCATGTTTAGGCTGTCTTTTTGTTCATCTGTTAGATCACCAAAATATCCTTGTTCTAGCATCTGAAGTTGTGCTTTCATAGGAGTCATAGGGCTTCTTAGTTCATGTGAGGTTATCGTTAGAAAGCGTGTTTTGGCATCATCTATTAATTTTTTTCTTTCATCCATTTTAGCCAAGGCGTCTGTTGTTTGATTGATAGCTTTTGCTAGTCTTCCTATTTCATCATTGTTTTTTAGATCAATGCTAAGGTTTTCATAGTTTCCTTTTTTGATTTCTTTTGTTGCTTCATGTATTTTTTTTAAAGGTTTTGTTATTATTTTTGAGATAATTATTCCTATTATTGCTAAACCTATTGCAAGAAAAGCAATGATTATACCTGTGATTAACGCCAGGTGGTTGATATCATTTATTAAAAAGCCATTTGTTATATTTTCAGTTGCGATAAAATATAGGGTTGCTATACAGCTTAGAGTTATTAACAGTGTTACTGTTAAAAAAAGAATTGTTATTTTCCTATTTATTTTTGAAAATAACAGATTTTTTAAGCTGTATTTTTCTTCAAACAAAACTATTTTCTCTCCATTTTTTTTAGAGTGTTTTTTCGCCTTCTAAAATTCTTTCGATTTTATTTACCATGTCTCTTACGTTGAATGGTTTCTGGAAGAAATCTACTACATTATCTTGAGCGCATAATCCTCTGTTTTCCATATCTGATTTTCTTACTATGCTCATGAAAGCGATTTTTACATCTTTGATTTTTTTAACTATTTCTCCAACTGGTGTACCGGGCATCATGATATCAAGTAGTATTAAATCTGGTTTGGTTTCATTTAGTTTT
>CAYLLH010000011.1:0-1751 GCA_964384785.1 uncultured Thermoplasmatales archaeon
ACGTCCGCTAAGACTATTAGCAGACTGTTCAACCTTACGCACCCAACTACGCATAGATTGAATATTTTCCTCATACTTTTCCAGTTCAGATTTCTCATCCTTTTTCTTATTTTTTTTAGCAATCATCTTCCAAACCTATCCCAAATTTAAACTAATTATTTTTTTTAGGGATCGAATAATCCCTGTTTTTCCACTTTGAATTTTAGTGTTAAATAAAAGAAAAAATTTTTTTATTTTTTTTAACGAACTAATTCAACTGCAGTGTCATCTTCAAAATCTTCATAACCTTCAGCTTTTACAGTCATCTTAAGATTTCCAGAGTTTATACCTGAAGGAAGCTCACAACCCGATACTGTAAATGTAGCTTCACCATTTGAATTTGTTTCTCCTTCGCCAATTCCGCCATACCCTGATATTCGAACTGTTGCTTCTTTGATTGGTTCGTTATATTCTCCCTTTGTTGTGACTTTAACAGTTACAGTAAAGGTACTGAATACGGCGTTGTTATCTGCGTCAGTACTGCTACTAGCTTGAGCTGAACCAGTTTTAATTCTTGCATCCATCATTTGGCTTCCTTGCGGCATCATAAAAATTACGGCAGCGATAACTGCTACTGCTACAATCATTATGATGATAAGATACATTGGCAGTCCGAGAACTTGAGCTTTTTCATTTCTTTTAAAACTATTTTTTTTCATCTAATTTTTTTGCCTCCCCTTAATTTTATATATATTTTTTATATTAATCAGGTTCATATCATATATTTTTATTAATATTTTCCCGATTTTTTAATTATAAATAAATAATAGTATATAAATATCTTATGTTATTATTCTAACAATAGACTATACTCAATGTCACACATTATCACAAAATGTGAAAAAAATGAAAATAAAACAAATCCAATGTTACTAAAAATACATAGTTTTTATATAAACCAAATATAATCATAAAAATAAAAATTTAAAGAAATAAAAATTAATTATAAACTAAAAAAAAATTGGGGGTAATTTTTGGGTGATAAAAAAAACTCCAAAAAGGAGTTTAATAAAAAACAACCAAGCAGTATCAGAAGAATTCACATCACTACCAGCACTATCAATAATAATGATAGGCTTTGCAATATTCATACTCCTACTAGCAAACACCTATTCAGCCTACAACCAAAGAAGTGAAAACCTAGAAAAATACCAAAACGCAAACCAAATCGCAACAAAAATCACAAACCCCGACTGTTTTTTCATAAAAGAAGGAAGAATAATAGACCTACCCGCACTAGAAAAAGACATCACCAGCCCAGACTCAGAATTCGAAAAACTAAGAACAGACTACAAATCCAAAGGAATCAATTTCGTAATAAAAATAAACTATGAAAAAACAACAGAAAACTTTCCAACAGATTCAGATACAATACTAAAAAACATAGGAGAAAGAGTAGCAGTAACAAAAAACTTAGCTGTTTTTCTAAATGATGCCGAAACCAAACCCGGAACACTAACCATAATCACATGGGAGGCATCATAAATGAGAAAATTTTTAAAAAACCAACAAGCAATATCAGTACTATACGATGCAGTACTCTTCGTAGTAATGGTATCACTCTCCGGAGCCGTACTAATACCCGCGTTACAAAACGATAACGCAGTACAAACCACAATAGACACACACAGAGAAAACATAGCCGAAGAAACACTTTTAACAATGCTTGTATCAAAAATAGATAAATTCACATACAACTCAGGAATACAAAG
>CAYLLH010000012.1:0-6197 GCA_964384785.1 uncultured Thermoplasmatales archaeon
GTTTCTTGAAAGTTTTACAGATCTGTTTAGATTTCTTATCCAAGATCATTTTTTGATTTCGTTTTTTGGTTTTCTTTTTTGGTGGATCTGGTTTGAATAGTTTTAAATCAAGGAGTATCCCAAATTTTTCAGATATTTGTTCTATAGTTTTTGTTATATATTCCAGTAGTTTTTTGTCTTCTTTTTTTAGTATATGGTTTTGGAAGTGTCCTATGGTTCTTCTATCAGGTATATCTGTAAATCCAAGTTGTAATGCTTCTTCGTAATGGTTTTTGAGGTATTGTATGGTTTGTTTTTGATAATTTATGCCTCTAAGATTTTTAAAAAGAAGAAGTTTGTATAGTGAATTATACGAGTATTTTATTTTCCGGTATTCTATGTCTTTGTTTTTTGGTACTTGGATTTTTTCCAGGAAGTCAGCTATCTTTATCTGTTTTTGTTTGTTGAATAGTTCGAATGTGTTATATATCTCCTTTTCAATTTTTGATTTGGAGATATTTTGTCTGCTTCGTGGCATTCAATATTCTCCATGCCTTAGGGAGTGGTACCTCCCTTTGGCTTACTTATGTTATATTACTATAGGTATATAGTATAAGTATATAAATATTACGTTTAGTATGATAGTATAGGTAAATTTTAATAATGTGAATAAAGATAAACTAATTCAATGACTATAGAAGAAATCAAAGTTTTAAAATGCAAATGTGAAAGATGTGGTCATAATTGGATAACTCGATCAAAAGAAAAACCAAGGGTATGTCCGAAATGTAAGAGCCCTTATTGGGATAAACCACGAAAAGAAACCAATAAATAAGTTCGATTAAAATTTTTGTGCTAAGGAAACTGCTTTGAGAATGATTTATAAAGTTCCCTCAAGCATAGTATTTGATGCTGAGAAAAATCCCAGAAAAACTAATAAAAAAAATTAGAAAAGAAGTTTTATCTGGTAAATCTAAGTATCAAGTAGCAAAAGAATATGATGTTTCTGATTCAACTGTTTATAAATATACAAAAGATATTGCAAGACCTAAAAATGTTGGCCCGTGCATTAAAAAAGAACAATTTGAGTTGTTTAAGAAGATATTAAAACAAGGATATGTGTATACAAATGGAAATAGAAATCGTCTTCGTGGACTTCAAAAACATTTTCCTATGATTAAACGTGCAAACTACAAAGGAAGATCTCTTTATTTTTTAGAAGATTACAATAAAACTGCTTTAAAAGCCATGGTAAAACAAAAAGAGTCTAAAGTGATTAGTTATTATGATCTTTCAAATATGTCAAAAATATTTGATGTGAAGCTTTCTTCAAAGGAAAAAAAGAAAATAGTATAAAAAAATATACTATCTTAATTTGTGTTTATTTTTTGTAAATGTGGTATTTGATTATAGACATATACCATAACAAGCCAGATACTGATAATAGCTATTGTCATCGTTCCGCCAATTGTAGCCATTTCTTGTAACATAACTGGTATCTCTGCAGGTGTCTGCATAGCAGTCAAAAATGGTGGATATAATACAATTTCTCCATGTGCAATGTGCTCTACTGCAAGCATTATCACTCCACCCCAGATCATTATATTTAACCAGCCTATTTTTAGATTTTCAGGTATTTTTTTTCTAAAAACTGTTGTTACAACTGCAAGGCTCATTGGTGCTATAAAGCATGCCATTTTTAATTTCCTCCTACACTTTTTCTTTTCGGTTTTGATGTTAATAATAAAATTTCCCAGAAGACAAATATTGGAATAAGCATAACAATTCCAAGTAGTGTTCCACTGGTTATCATTCCTTCTGTTTCAAGTTCTATAAACGCTCCACCTTCGTAGCCAAGAATATGGTCTACTAATATCATTATTGAGGTTCCCCATAGCATTAAACTGAGAATGTCCAGCTTATAGATTTTTGGTTTAATATACCATAATGCGGTTACAGCTATTGCTGCAATCAAGGTTGTTACAAGCCACATAATACATTTTCCTCCGTAACATTTTTTTTATTTTCGTAACACGGAAATACAAGATTGTTATTTAACAATTTTGGTAGCAAAAAATTAAAAATCGTGCCACGTATATCTATTAAACGTGTTACTTTAATAATAAAAACCCTACTTTTAAAAAATAATTGTTTAAACTAAGGTTTCTCAACTAATTCTCTACCTTTTTCTGTAAGAGCAAACATTTTAATATCAGGGCTGCAGGCAATGGAATTACAGTTCATTGGACACATTTTACATCCACTGCCATACGTGATTTCTCCAAGAAAACCTTGATGAATAAGAGAGTCCACCCTTGCTTTTAGAGTAGACTCCCTAAGGTTCATTTCTTTGCTGATGACGTCAAGGCTTTTTTTATTCTGTATTCTTTTTAATATTTCTCTTGTAACACTATTCATTTATTTTTCCCTCATCAGCAATGTTTTTATTTTTTTTATCTAGATAAAGATAATATATTGCTACAAGAGAAAATGGCAGTAACAACAGTGAAGGTATGTATGGACCAGCGTATGATGCTATAAAACCTTCTGCTGTGTTGAACCATGCTCCATCCTCAGGACCAGGAATTGAACCAAGTATCATTCCAAGGAACGCTATTCCACCTATAAGCCAGATCATTACACTTGCCATTATTGTTTTAGCTTGTTGATGTATATCTGTAAAATTCTTAAAACTTGACAGATAAAAAGCTCCTGCAAAGAACAAGATAAGGCCACGCCACAGGAGAAAATCTTCTTGGTCACAGATTATAACAGCTCCATATTCAACACATCCACCAGTTAAAGCTATGATCAACTCTATTATACCAATTCCTAGAACGATTAGTCCAAATATTGCAAAGTAATATTTTCCAATTTGATATATTGTTTTAGTTTCCATTTTATTACACTCCCATTATTAGTAAAATCCAACGTATAAGCGCTCCCCATACAAACACTGCAACTAATAGTATCAAAAGACTTCCGAGTAGAAACGTTATTACTCCTTTTAGTCTATCTTGAATTCCTTCTTTTACTATCATTGCAAATGTTGCAACACATGGAAAATAAAGGCTTACAAGGACTACTGATGTTATCAGCTGAGATGTAGTCATCTCTATTGCACTCAGCTGAGCAACAGCTAAGTCTTTTCTCATAAACGCAGTTATCAGTGGCGATACGGTTTCTTTTGGAACTCCAAACCAACCAGTTAGCAAAGGTTCAAGACCATTTGCAAGCCAGTCAATTACGCCAACAAGATATAATACATTTACAAGAAGTACTCCAAAGATCATAAAGGGTATTGCAACCATGATAAACCCTCTGACTCTTGCCCAAAGTTTTCTAGTTACATTTCTAATAGTGGGCATCCGATAGGGAGGTACATCAAGTAGCATTTCAGGGGATCTTCCTGGTAGTATTTTGTTTAGTATGAATCCAAAGACAAAGAATCCTGCAAACAAAAATACCATTACAAGTCCAACATACTGAGGGATAACTTCCAGCATAACACCAATCTGTGCACCACATGGGATAAAAATCGCAAGAAGCGTCATCATCATAAATCGTTGTTTTTTTGTCTCAAGGTTTCTTGTTGCAGTGACTGCAGGTACGTTACATCCAAGAGAGAGGATCAATGGAACGATTGCAAAACCATGAAGTCCTATTTTATGAAGTAACGTATCTATCAGTACTGCAAGTCGTGGTAGATATCCACTATCTTCCAAGAATATCAGGAACACATAAAATGCAATTATCGCAGGAAGTACCACTCCTATTCCAACAAATAAGGCAGTGGTTAATACTCCTCCGGCTTCAAAACATATATCACCAGCATAATCTGCTGCAAAAACACTTGGATCCCCTATAAAGATGTAAAACAGCCATCCGCTTTTATCAGGAAACAGGCTTCCAAGCCATGGAATCCAACCTTGAAAACCTTCGGTTCCTCCAAATAGTTTTACAAAAAAACCATCTGTGAAAAATCCAGCTACAGCTCCAAAAAATGACCAGAAACCATAAAGAACTGCAAGAGCAATTGGAACACCGGTTATTGGTTTAACAGTTATCTCCGCGATAGCATCCTTAAGAGTATGTTTATAGGTTCCATATGAAACTGTTTTTTTAGATATCTTATCTATTAGATCCCATCGTTCATCTACATCCAGTTTCATTTAGTTATCCTCCTTTACACAGTTTTGTATTTTTTTAATATCAACAGATTTAGCGTTTTTTATCTCCGAAACAATATCTTTTATTCCGCGGCCACTAACAGCAATAGTTGGCAATACAGGAACCCCGAGGATTTTTTCTAACTCTTTTACATCAATTGAAATTTTTTTATCTTGGGCTACATCCCACATGTTAAGTGCAATAACTACAGGATAACCTCTTTCTATGATTTCAAGAGCAAGATAAAGACCTCTCTCAATTTTAGTGGAATCAATAACACAAACTACAACTGATCCTTCGTTTTCTTTAAGGATTTTTACAGCGACTTCTTCAGCTTTGTCTTTTGGTTCAAGTGAAAACGTACCTGGTACATCTATAAGCTCCATTTCTTCATGATTAACCCTGATGTATCCTTTCTCAAAATCAACAGTTGTACCAGGATAGTTTGACTCAGCTACATTTGCACCTGTGAGACGATTGAAAACAACACTTTTGCCAACATTGGGATGACCCATTAGAAGAACTTTCATCTGCTATCAACCTCAACAATTATTTTTTCTGCATTGTTTCGACTGATAGAAATCGAGCTGTTACCAATAGTTACTACAACAGGTCCTTTCATTGGTTGTTTTGAGGATAGTTCAACAGTTTTATTCAAACGAAGACCCATACCTGCTAAATAATGTCTAAGATTTCCTGGTATTTTTTCTACCGTTCCTTTTTCACCTAATTCCATGTTAGATAATTTTTTCTTCATAGATTTACAACCTCCTAACTCTAATTTTACGTGCCATCCCTCGACCAATTGAGACAACATTTCTATCCACCTCAACGGTTACAGGACCAATATTTGATATAATTCGGACTATACATCCTTCAGAAATTCCTCTAAAAGAAAGTCTACGGCGGTGATGACATCCACCATGAATTGAGACAATTTTTGCTGAATCACCTTGTTTTACATCTGTTAATATCATTATAATAAAAGAATGCTTTTAGGGATGTGTTAAAGGTAAGCCAAAAAAATTTTGATATTTTTTTATAATAACTAAAAAATTTAGGTTTTTCAGGTTTTTTCCTAAAAATCTAAATAAATAATTTGTCTAACCAATCAACTCTTCAACTTTTTTATTATCATCTTTTCTTTCTAAATATCGCATACATTGTTTTATTCGATCATATCCTAGCATAATGCCAAGGATAAAATCTTGTTCGTTGCTTATTTTATCTAAAGAAAGAGTGGGAAATGATTTTAGAATTTCGATGCAATATTTGTTTCCAAAAAATACATTTATTTTTGAAGTATTTACCTTTGATATTAAATAGGTAATTTTTTCTTTTTTTAATCTTTCTTCTACACTTTTTTGATCAGATATATTTGTGGTATGCAAAATAAGGTTTCTTAATCCTCTTTTGTATTCGTAGATATGATGATTAAAAACATCCATATTTTTTTTACAACTCATTATTTATCGCAATCATCAGGAAATTTACCTGTTTCAGAATATATTTTGAAATGATTTAACCATTCAGGTTTTCCCTTGGGGCATTTATTTACAAATTCTACAAATTTTTTGATTTGAATGACTGTTACAGGATCTAGACCATGTTCCATTAAACATGCATCTTTATCAGCGATTTCATTAGGTATCTGTAAAAATTTTAGGATACTCATTAGAGCATCATGTCTTCCTTTAACAGCTTCACCAATTTTGTATCCTTCATCAGTAAGAACTGCTCCTTCATATTTTCTGTATTTGATATATCCTTTAGAATCAAGTCTTCGTAGCATCTCTGTAACTGTGGAAGGTTTTACTTCAAGATTATCAGCAATATCTGTGGTTCTTGCGTATCCTTTTCTTTTTATAATGACATATATTGCTTCAAGGTAATCTTCGACTTTTTTACTTAACATAAGTGGAATATTGTTATGGTTTAGGTAATTATTAAGGCTTCCCTAAAAAATTTAGGTTAATCTAAATATTGATATCTTATATGATAAAAAATAACATACAGTTCTTTGGCATTTTTTACATTCGGAAGTACTG
>CAYLLH010000013.1:0-33173 GCA_964384785.1 uncultured Thermoplasmatales archaeon
CTGAGACATACACAGAAAGGAATTATACAACGCTTTTATTGTAAAAACTGCAACACATATTTCAGCAACAATATTCAGCCTTACACTCAATACCCCTTGCATGTCATCCTTTACACTCTCCAGCAATACAACAAAGGACATCCAGTTAAAAAAGCTAAAACTCTCACCGGAAAAAAATATCGGTTTTCTCCACCAATTCAAACTATATATTCTTGGATTAAAAGATACCAGAACACACTTACTTTTCTTAAACTAAGAAAAAAATATCAGGTTCACCCTGAAAATCTTACTACTACACAAAGATTCAACCATCAACAGATATATCCTTTCACCTACCATCATCTGAAACTCAACCTAAAAGGTAAACAACTCCCGCAGCTAAAACGCTACATTAACTGGGTAGAACGAAAACTTCCTACAGAAATATTCTTAAGTGGACCCAGAGCATCTCAATGCCGAATCGATAAAAAAATCAAAACAAAACCCAAAAGATCTATTGCTCCAGAACTCACCAGACTGTCGTTATCCACCCAAAATAAAAAACAATCAGCTCATGAAACCGTTGAACAATTTTTTCTATATAACGATTCAACCACGGTATGCACTGAATTACCAGTTTTTCTAAATCCAAAGGAAACAACCGAATTTAACATTGATACACCAATAACAGGGCATATTGATCTTGTGCAAATACGAAACAAAAAAGTATATATTATGGATTATAAACCAAATCTTCGCCATCCGGAAAAATTCGGTGGACAACTAACAGCATACAAACAAGCAATACACCATAGAACACAAATCCCAGAAGAAAATATTATCACTTCTGTATTTAATGAATATCAGTACTATGAATTTGATTAAAAAAAAAATATGTAGCTAACAAAACAAAATCTGGCTTTTTAGGTCAAATATTTTTAGCGAAAAGATATACATACACAGGGATTGTATCATCCTCAAAAACACTTTTGGACAACAAAACATATTTTTTAAAAAATCGTTTATTTAAAAAGTCTTCTCTGGAAACATTATTCTGATATTTGACTTCAACACCTTTTTTTTCATTTTCTTGAAGATTAACCACAAAATCAGTCTCTTTTTTTACTTTTGTAAAAAAAACATCAGAAAGCATATCTTTATTTCTTATTTTTGAGCCAACAATTCCTTCGACGATTTTATCTTTATCAACAGGGATGTTTAATCTTTCAGAAAACATATGTAAAATAAATGTATCAAAAAAATATATTTTTTTGTTTTTGTTAAAATCGATTTTGTTTTCACCTATATTAAAAAAGTAGCATGGAAAGACTACAAGAAGATTGGATAACAATTCTATATATGAACTTATAGTGACATGGCTTTTTACAGAGGATCTTTTTGCAAGTGAATCCCAACTAACTGGTGTAATGTAGCAAGTTAAAATACTTTTGATGATTTCTTTTAACGTTTGTTCGTTTTTTCCTTCTTTTAAAATGTCTCCAATGATCCAGGAGTAATAAAGGTTATAGATATAACTTGGAATTTCTTCATGTTTTTGGTATTCATTTATAACTAAAGGTATTCCACCGGTTATCAAATATTTTTCAAAAAGGATTTTTAATTTATCATTTTGATATTTTAGTTGTTTAACTGTGTCATGTTTATGTTTTTTAAACCAATCTGGCTTGATAAGTTTTACATATTCTCTGAAAGAAAGAGGCATCAGAAACAAATCTTTTCCATGTTTTCCTCGTCGTCCTGGAAGTCGCTCTGTACCTTTTTTTAGATCAATAACGTTAGAGCCGGTGAGAATATAGCATGCATTGGGTAAAAGATCTGTGTCTACAGCAAATTTTATTGCTTTCTGCCAGTTTTCAACACCAGTGATTTCATCTAATAAGATATATTCTGGTTTTGCATCTTTTACTTTACAAAAATCAGCATATTCTTTGAGAAGTGATAAAAGATCATCTTTTGAAGTTAGGTTGTCACATGTCCAATAGAAAATGTTTTCTTTGTCAACCGTTTGTAGTTTTTGTTTGATTAACTGTTTTAAAAAAGTTGTTTTTCCTATCTGACGGGGGCCTCGTATGGTATATATGTTACCTGTTTTAAATTCCTTGTTTAGAAGTGGTGTATGGTAAATATACTTAAAATTTTTTACTTCGTTGAGATGTTTATCAAGTTTTATCGCTTGTTTATCTTCCCACCAGGGATTCAAAAAACTAAGATTCATACTGTTAATGATATTAACAGCTCATTTATAAAGATTATGTTATTATCAATATCAAAACATTCAAAATTTAAATGGCTTGAAAAACAACATGAAAACCAATAAAACCTGCACTACCTGTTATAAGTATACTCCTAAGAGAGGAATTCTAAAAAGTTTATTTAGTAATATCGATTCAAAACAAAAACAAGTTTACAGACTATCCAAACCTAGTGTATAGCAATTACTCGTTTTCTAAAAAACAATCATTAACTTTTAAATAAAAAACCATTAACCTTTTTTTCAACAAATCAAACTATATATTCCTGGATTAAAAGATACCAGAACACACTTACTTTTCTTAAACTTCGAAAACAATACACACTGCATCCCGAAAATCTAACTAACTCGCATCGTTTCAACCATCAACAAATCTATCCTTTCACATACCATAATCTGAAACTCAACCTTAGAAGTAAACAACTCCCGCAACTAAAACGCTACATCATCGAACACAAATTCCAGAAGAAAATATCTCCACCGCTGATTTCAACCAATATGATTATTATGAGTTCAAATAGAAAAAAATTTAAAAAAAAGACTTTTTTAAAGAATGAAAAAACAGCAAGTAAAAATTTTTTTTATAATGTTGAAATTAGCATATCTCTGCTCATAGTGTTCCGATGTTTTTGATCATACCAAAGTTTACGGTATCGGTAAAAATACTCAAACATTCCTGTTTTGTCAGAAGTATATATAATATCATGATTATGAATGATGTCTATCTGGATATAAAAAGGCAGCTCTTCAAAAATATGGACATCATAATTACGGGCGACAGTATTCACCTCTCGGAATACTTTTCTTAAAACCTCAGAAGAATCAACCGAATTACCGCTTATCTTTTTGCAGTCATAATAAAAACTTGAAGCACCGGGAACAACTAAAGCGATATCTATATCACTTTTTTTATGATTCTTTTCATTTACAGCTGACCCAAACAACAAAACAGAAAGCACCCGGTGATCCTGTTTAACCCAGGAAAAATCTTTTTTTATTTTTTCGAAATTTTTTTTATCCATATTCGTACTTCCTCAACGATGTTTTCTACATCGTCATTGATCTGCTGAATGGAGTGAAGAGCAGTTTTTCTTTCTAAACCGTTATATTCTCATGAATCAACCTATTACGCATGCCGTTTGCCTCCTTCAACGTTGATTCTTGATCTTGGTCGAAAACTTTTAGATCTGATAGTTTTCCAATGTTTGAATAATCATCTTCCACGAGTTCCCCCCATATCTTTTAACAACATAGCACAAATATCTGTAAATGACTCGGTCATTTCCTGAAAAGCTTTATAAATCGCTAAAACAGATTTTTCATCTCTATCTGAAATCCAGGAAAAAATATTTTCCCGTCTTTTTTCGATAACGTTTATCTTTTCTTTATATCTTCTCAACCTGTTTTCATCCATATTAGACATTTTATTATATCGTTTTGACCTTATTTTATATTTCTGCTAAAAAAACTAGTTTTTTTCAAACAACGACAGGTGAATCATATATCAAACCGGCAGGTAGATCAATTTTCCTTCTTTTCTGATTCCAAAGGAGGTATCAACAACCAAAAAAACACATTAAAAAACATATTGACTCATCAGAACACTTTTTTTTACAAAAAAAAGAAAAGAATACTTATAAGTACAAGAACTTTATTTTCGAAACAAAAAAAAGATATAATAGATATGAGGATGAGAAAGATTAGGAGAAATAAAAAACAAAAAACCAGTAATTTTGAAATAGTCGGGTATTTTGCAAAAGAACATAAAATATTTTTTATGCTCATCTCAGCGTTAGCACTATTAGTAGGTGCTGCTGAAGCATTAACTGTTGTTGTAATTTATCCTATAATTTCAAATATTTTAGCTCAAACCATCCAAATCCCTAGTAACCCTGTTCTTAATTTCATTGATCCGCTAATAAGCATAATACCAGTAAAAGATGAATTATTAAGATACAGTATCTTTTTCATATTAACTGCATTATTTGTCTTTATTACAAAAACATTATATTATTATTCTTCAGTAAAATTTACTTCAGAGCTAGTAAAAAATGCAAAAAGAAAAGTTTTTAATAAATGCATTAACGCTGATTACCAGTTCTTTGTAGATAATAAACAAGGTGAAATACTGTATAAAACATCCTCAGCACCAACGAGTCTAGCAACTCTTCTACAAACAATTTTTGATTTACTTGTAGAATTAATAATGACGACAGCAGTTTTTGTAGCATTAATAACTATGTCATGGAAACTAGTTATAGTTGTAGCAGTTGGCGGAGTGCTTTATTTCTATCTTATAAAATATATAAGTACAGCTATTTCTTACAAGGCAGGAAGAGCTAAACGTGACTCCGGGCAAAAAGAACGAGTTATAGTTAGTGAATATACATCAGGTATTAAACAAATAAAAGTTTTTGAAACTTTCAACTACTGGGGGAACATGTTTGACAAAGTTTTAGATAAATACTGGCATCATCACCGTCGTAACTATTTTTGGAGTAAAATGCCTGAGATAATACTATGGCTTGTTATATATTCTGCTGTGGGAGGAGGAATAATAGTCATCAAATTATTCTATCCTGGACAATTTTTGATATTAGCACCATTAATTGGGACTTTTGCATTTGGAATTTTTAGAGTTATACCAAAAATATCAAAATTCGGAAATCTAAGAATGAATTTCATGCATCAGATGCCCAATGTTGAAACAGTATACGAAACATTAAGAGAAAAAGGATACAGTAAAATAAAAAATGGAACAAAAAAGTTTTCAACGCTTAAAAAAGGAATTAAACTAAAAAATGTTACTTTTTCACATAAAGAAAGAGATGTACTCCTTGAAAACATTGATCTAGAGATACCAAAAGACAAAACAACAGCTCTAGCAGGACCTTCTGGTTCTGGTAAATCAACTATTGTAAACCTGCTGCTTAGATTATATGATGCTGAAAAAGGCGGAGTATATTTAGATGATGTAAACATAAAAAAATATGATATCTATTCAATCAGAGAAAAAGTAGGTTTTGTAAGCCAGGATACATTTATTTTCAATGGAACAGTTAAAGACAATATTGCTTTTGGAAATAATTATTCAGAGGAGGAAATCATAAAAGCAGCTAAAATGGCTAGTGCACACAGTTTTATAGAAAAACTACCTGAGGGATATGACACAAAAGTAGGAGACCGAGGAATGCGACTTTCCGGTGGTGAACAACAACGAATAGCTATAGCTAGAGCCATGATACGTAAACCAGAAATACTTATTTTAGATGAAGCCACAAGCTCTCTAGATAACATTTCAGAAAACATGGTACAAGCCGCAATAGATCAAGTAAGTAAAAACTGCACAACATTTGTAATAGCACACCGACTAACAACCATCAAAAACGCTGACATCATACATGTACTTGACAAAGGAACCATCGTTGAATCAGGATCACATGATGAACTAATGGAAAAAAAAGGGCGATACTACGAACTATACAACCTTCAACAAAGCTAAAAAAATTTACTTTTAGGTTTAACTTCACCAGCAACCATTGCACCAGGACCAACAAAAACATTGTTACCAACAATGCTTCCTACATCAAACATAGAATTAACTCCTGTTTGAACATTATCACCCATAATAACACCTAGTTTACGTCTACCAGTAACTATTTTTTTATCATTTAAAACAACATTTATATTTTTTTTATCAAGTCGTAGATTAGCTATTTTTGTCCCTGAACCCAGGTTACAACCAGATCCTATAACGCTGTCACCAACATAGTTATGATGAGGAATATTACTATTATCAAAAACTATAGAATTTTTGATTTCACAAGCATTTCCAACATGACAATTATCTCCAATAGCTGTAAAAGGACGAATATAACAATTTGGACCGATTTTACAATTTTTACCAATAACACAAGGACCCTCAATATAGGTTCCATTCAAAATCTGTGTGTTTTCACCAACAACTACATTATCCTTAATTGTCACATTTTTTTCAATTTCACAATTAGATTTATTTTTAAATTTTTCTAAAATTTCTTTGTTTGCATCTAAAAGATCCCATGGATAAACAATATCCCTCCAATTTTTAATCTCTACTGAGTTGATTTTATTTTTTTCTGCCATCATGTTTATAGCATCTGTTAATTCATATTCTCCTCTTTTACTAACTGAGGTTTTTTTGATATAATCAAAAATACTGTGTTTGAAATTATAAATACCAGCATTGATAACATCAGTAAAAGGATCCTTCATTTTCTCAAAAATTTTTACAACCCTATCATCCTTTGTTTCAACAATACCATACTGTTCTGGTCTTTCAACCTTAAAAAGACCCATACTGTTAGATTTGTTTTTTATCTTTTTTAAATCCTCAACACCAAAAACAGTATCACCACATAACACCAAGAAATCTTTTACAAAAGACTCAACCATACCTACCGCATGACCAGTACCCCGAGGTTTTCCCTGATTAACATATTCGATGTTAACACCCCAGTTTTCACCAGACAGAAAATAATTTCGAACCATTTCACTTTTATAGCCAACAACAAAAATAAAATCTTTCAAACCAGCTTTTTTAGCATTCAATAGATTCCATTCAAGTATAGGTTTATTTGCAACAGGAAGCATCACTTTAGGACGAGTAAACGTCAAAGGATGCATACGTTTTCCTTCACCAGCAGCAAGAATTACACATTTCATAATTTTTTTTACTCCACAGTTACAGATTTAGCCAAATTACGAGGTTTATCAATACTACAATCACATAAACTAGCAACATAATAAGACAACAACTGAAGAATCACAGCTATTGAAACACAAGAACACATACCATTATTAGAATGATATCTTAACACCATATCAGCATGTTTTTCTATCTCAGAATCCTCTTTTTTTGATATCGCAATAACCGGTGAACCACGAGCTTTAACCTCACCAATATTTGAAAGCATTTTATCATAAGTTTTATCCTGATCAAGAACAGCAATAACAGGTGTTTTTTCTGTAAGTAAAGCAAAAGGACCATGTTTAAGTTCTCCAGCTGCAAAACCTTCAGCATGCAAATAAGAAATCTCTTTAAGCTTCAAAGCACCCTCTAAAGCCAATGGAAAACAAACACCTCGACCTATATAAAAAACAGATTTTTTATCTTTCAAAAAACCTGCAATCTTTTTTATCTCATCAACATTTTCTAAAACCCGTCTAACATACATAGGAATCTCTTTCACACTTCTAATATAATGATATAAATTATCAGAATCTACAACACCCTTGTTAAAACCAATTTTTAAACCAAGAAGAAAAAGAACAACCATCTGAGCAGTAAAAGTCTTAGTAGCAGCTACACCAATCTCAGGACCACACTGAGTTAAAATATAACCATCAGAAATTCTAGTAGCCGTACTACCGATAACATTTGAAACCACAAGAGTTTTACAACCCGCTTTTTTTGCTTCACGTAAACCAGCAAGAGTATCAGCAGTTTCACCAGACTGGGTAATACCTATAACTAAAGAATTCTCTTTTTTAATACCATAATATCTAAACTCAGAAGCATAACTAACAGAAACAGGAATGTTAGTCATTTTTTCAATAAAATATTTACCCACTAGACCAGCATAATAAGAAGTACCACATGCAACAATATCAATAGAATCAAAATTATTATCTTCTAACAAACCCTCGACTTTATCAGGAAAAAAAATCTCTCTTTTAATTTCTGAAACCCGACCTCTTAAAACCTGATTAATAGTACCCGGCTGATCATAAATTTCTTTAAGCATAAAATGAGAAAAACCAGATTTCTCAGCATCCTCAACATCCCAACTTACTGTTTCAACATCTTTATCAATTTTTTTGTTTTCTTGATCAAAAACATTAACAGAATCTTTATCTAAAACACATAACTCTCCATCATCAAGATAAATAACCCTGTTTGTATACTTAAGTAAAGCAGGAACATCAGATGCCACAAAATTCTCATTATCACCAACACCAACAACTAAAGGACTATCCTTTCTAGCTGCAACAATTTTTTCTTTATCATCAAAAGAAACAACAACTATAGCATAAGAACCCTGAACATCTTTAAGAGCAGAAAAAATCGCATCCTCCAAACAATTTTTTTCTTTAAATTTTTCTTCAATAAGATGAACTAAAATCTCACTATCCGTATTAGAAGAAAACTTATGCCCATTTTTTTCTAATTTTTCCTGTAAACTTTTAAAATTCTCAATGATGCCATTATGAACAATAGCAATTTTTTTATTACAATCTATATGGGGATGAGCATTCTTTTTATTTACCGCTCCATGAGTAGCCCATCTAGTATGACCTAAAGCAACATGTCCTTTAAAATCTGGAATATTTTTTACTAAATCAGATATATAACCAACCTGTTTAAAAACCTGAAGACTATCTCCTATTACAGCAACACCTGCTGAATCATAACCACGGTACTCAAGTCTTTTCAAACCATCTAATATAACTTTTTTTGCATCACGAAAACCAGCATAACCAACTATTCCACACAAAACTACATCACTTCACTGCCACTAGCTACATTTTCCATAATCTTTTTCAAAGATCTAATATGACAATTCCGACCAATAATAACACCTGAATCTACTACAACATAACTCTTAAATAAATTATTATCACCAACTAACGCACCTATATCCTTTATCTTCAAAAATTCAGTATCAACCTCCAAAGATGCATCACCAACAATAGTAGAAAAACCATTCTCAAGTACATTTCCTTTACCAATAACAGAATGAGAAATAAAAGAATGAGAACCAATTTTACAATCATCCATTATAATACTGTTTCTAATCTCAGATAATGGTTCAACCACTACATTATCACCAATCGATGTTGAAGGAAAAATACAGGTATTAGGACCAATCTCACAACCTTTTCCAATAACCACAGGTCCAACAATGTAACAACCAGATGAAACAGTTGTATCCTTACCAACATAAACAGAACCTTTCAAAGTAACATTTTTCTCTATAACCCCCGCACATGACTTACTATAATCCTGAACCATAACAGAATTAACATCAATCAAATCCCAAGGATAAACTACATCCATCCAAAGATCACTACGAACTGTACCGATAGTTTTTCCTTCATCAACTAAAGACTGAATAATAGAAAACAATGAATAATCTCCTTTAGAAGCAAAATCCTCAATTTTATCAAAAATAGAAACAGGAAATTTGTAAATACCCGTAGAAATAAAATTACCAATGTCTTCCTGCGGTTGCTTAACTATCTCATCCAAGTTACCATTCTTTAAAAAAACTACACCATATTTTGAAGGATGAGAATGCTCTTTTATCATCATACTATAACTTGAAGAATCATCAATTATATTTGAAACACCATTAGAATCAATGATGTTATCACCAGATAAAACAAGAAAAGAATCATCGATATAGTCCTTAGCCTGCAATAAAGCATGCGCAGTACCCAGTTGTTTATCCTGAAAAGCAAATTTAACAGAAATATCCTTATAATCTTTAAAATACTCCATTACAACTTCTTTTTTATAACCCACAACAATAACAATTTCATTGACACCTGCTTTTTTCAAAGAATCGACAACATACTCAAGTATTGGTTTATTTGCAACAGGAAGCATAACCTTCGGCATAGTTTCAGTAAACGGCCTAAGACGCTTGCCTTCACCCGCGGCAAGAATAACAGCTTTCATAAAATCTTATTCTCCTTCAAAACAAAGTAAGCCTAAATCCAATATTTTATTCTTACTAATAAAAAAAAGATATATAACATCTTATAAATAAATACATTAATTTACAAAAAGTATAGAATAATCACATTTTTCAGCTATTTTACGTTTAATATTACCCGCGGGGATACCAAGAGCTCCTTTCTTTTTTTGCTCCCGGCCAAGTATTACAAGACCAATATCCTGTTTTTTAGCTGTTTTATCAAGACTTTTTTGAAGATTACCCTCAACGGTTTCTACATTGACTCCTTTTTCTTTCATCTGTTCAACAAAAATCTGTCTTTTAAACTGTAAAACATGTTTAGGTTTCGGATAAGATCGTTCACCATTTTTATCAACATCAACAGTGTCTTCTTTATCAACAACATATATCATTTTTAGATTCCAACCAAGCTTTTCAGATAGTTTAATACTAAGACCCGGGACTTTTTGATTCGGAGCCAAGTTTGAACAAACTGCAAGAATAGAATCAGTTTTTACTTTAGATTCAACCCATACTGGTATATCAAGCTGATAAAAAAAACCATAATCAATTAAACATCCTCTTACACAGGACATAAGAACTAAATCATATTTTTTTTCTTTTTTACCTATTTCTTTTTTAATTATTTCCCCGTAAACACCTTCAACTATTCTTTCTTCATAATCAATATTTTTATTTTTAAAAAGATTTTTTGCATCATGAAAAATTATTTGATCCGCTGTTTGTATATGTTGACGAATGACATCTTTTTTTATTTCATCACGATCAAAAGTTGTTCTATAAGAATCAGATTTTTTTTCTACCTGTTCAACAGCCGCCTTTTCAACAATATACAAAAGTGTTATTTTGCTGTTAAAATGTTCTGCTAAGAAGATAGCTCTATTTATTACAGGTTTATTGTAATATTCAGATGAAATCGGGATAAGTATGTTTTCAAACATATCGATCTTTCATGGTTTTTTTGTTTTTCAATAATACTTCTATTATTTATGGTTTATCATAAACCAAGTATTCCTCTCCAGTACAGAATAGCTATTGTAAATAAAATAATTATACACGATATATTCGCAAATATACCTGCTTTTAAGAGATGACGAGTGGAAAAATAACCAGATGTATACGTTATAGCATTTCCTGGTGTTGCGATAACTAACATAAAAGCAAGTCCGCCACTAAGCGCAATTAGCATAGATGAAAACAATGGACTTATACCAACTATTTCAGATGAAATAGCAATACCAATCGGGAGAAGTACTGCAACAGCTCCAGTGTTAGACATAACATTTGTAAGAAGTATTGTAAAAAGAATTAAACCAAGGATTACCAAATAAGGATTACTGTTCATATGTGAAATAATACTATGTGCAATCCATGCACCAGCTCCTGTATCATGCATACCCACACCCAATGTTATTGCTCCACCATAAAGAAGTATTATCCCCCAAGGAACACGTTTTTCAACATCCTTCCAGGATAAAGACCCTGTGATAAACATTAGAATGCTTCCAAGTATAGCTATTGATGCTAAACCAAAATAAGTCTGATGGGAGAAAAAAATCCATAAAAAAATTGTAAAAAATAATACAAGTGAAACAGTTATTTCGTTTTTACCAATTTTTCCTTCTTTATTGACCTGCTTTGTTATTTCATCTTTTGCTAAACTAATATCATCTATCTCTATTGGAAAAGAAAATTGTAATATAAACCATACCACAGGTAAAGAAATAACTACAACAGGCACTGAATAAATCATCCAATCAAGAAATGTAACCGTGTAACCGGATTCTGAAAGAACCGCAACCGTTAAGGGGTTACGAGCACCACCAACAAGTGTACCAAGACTACCAATAGAACACCCATATGCAACCGAAAGCATACTAACTATCCCAAAATTACTTTGTTTAGGAATAATTTTCATAGCAATCAAAATCGAAGCAATAATCGGAAGAAACAAAGCAGCAACTCCATGCTCTGGCATAATAAAAGAAAGCAAAGCACAAGAAAGCATTATACCAAAAGTAAAACTTTTAGGACTGTTCTCAAAAAATCTTAGGAAACGCAATGCTATTCTTTTATGCAAACCGTGTTTTTCTATTGCCGCAGCTATAATAAAAGCACCTATCAAGAAAAACACTGCTTCGTTTCCAAAAGAACTAAACACGTTTTTCGCTGAAATAATACCAAGAAGCGGTTGTGCTATCATTATCAACAAACCAGTTACAGCCAAAGGTATTGGTTCAGTTATCCAAAGTATAGCTGCCATCAGAAGAATACCAATCATCACCTGTCCATCATGAGAAAGACCAGGCAAAGTTGGCATCAAATAAAAAAGAGTCAATAACAAAAAAGAAAGAAAAATTAAAACCAGATTCTTATAACTTAAAATAATGTTAAATTTTGAATTAGAATCTTGTTTTTTTACATTATTATCTAAATCGTTCATAACCAAAATGACTTTAAGAAAAAATTATATTTTTTTTTATTTTCTCCACTCTTTATAAAGACTTTCATCTACAACTCCCACCATTTTATTTAAACTCTCCTCTGAAAGATTTAAAAACTTTTGTATTTTTTTAAGGTTTTCACGTGGTTCAGAGAGGATATCGTTATAATTTACAAATAAAACATCAACATCTGATCTCTGTTTTAGTTTTTGTTTAACCATGTTGTTTAAACCAACAAATGCTTTTCTTGTTTCATCTCTGTTCTTGTCTTTTACTCCTACCATGTTTTCCATAGATTCAAGGATTTCCTCGATGTTTCTCTCCGAGTAGATTATTTTATAATTGTTTTCAGGTAAAAACTTTATTCCATAAGCTGTGATTTTTATAAATTTTCCTTTGAATTTATCCAAAGAAAGTGTTCCATCGATAAGTCTATTAATAATTTTACCCCCCTCAAGTTCATAATATCCCCTTGGATTGTTTTTATCAGCAGGTCGTGAACCATCTGATCCTACAGGTATTTCAGCAGCATCAAGCATCTGCATAAGCATAGATGTACCAGATCTCTCAAGACCAGATACAATATAGTTGATGTTAGCGTCGAGTTTCATTTTTTTTGATCTCTCCCTTTATAAAAAAAATAATAAAAGATAAGGGGTTTTTTTATTTTATTATTTTCATTTCTTTTAGTTTCTTTATTACTTTTTCAGCACTTTGCTCAACGGTTTCCTTGTCAGTGTTCACGATTACTTCAGGTGTCTCTGGTTCTTCATATGGTGCACTGATACCTGTGAAATCTTTTATCACACCATCTCTTGCTTTTTTGTATAGTCCTTTAGGATCACGTTCTTCACATGTATCAAGTGGAGCTTTTGCAAAAATTTCTAAGAATCTTCCATCACCTGCTAGTTCTCTACAGAAATCACGGAGTTTTCTATATGGTGAGATAAAAGCTGTAATCGTTATAACACCAGAGTCGGCAAAAAGGTTAGCCACCTCACTAATACGTCTTATGTTTTCATTTCTATCCTCTGGGCTGAAACCAAGGTCTTTGTTAAGCCCATGACGTACATTATCACCATCCAATACATAGCTTATATGACCCATCTCATGTAACTTGTATGCTACTTCATTTGCAACAGTTGATTTCCCACTACCAGAGAGGCCAGTGAACCATAATACTACTCCTTTTTGATTTAAAAGTTCTTCTCTATCCTCACGAGTTACCTTGTGTTCATGCCAATGCACATTTGTTGCTTTTTGTTCTTTTTCCATAATTTTTTTTATTCCTCCATAAAAAAGTTTTTTACTTCCTCTAAAAATGATTCTGTCTGATTTTTTGGAATAATTGCTCCAAGGACTTCTTTTTTACCGCCGCATTTAAAACCTAGTTCTTTCCCGCGTTTTATCATAGGTTCCATGTTTTTACTTGTGGTACGAACGTATAGTTGATCAAGGTCATCAAAAAAACCAGTGTTTACAACTATAGTATTCTTTTGTGTGTTCCATGCAAGTTTACGTGTTACTGTTGAAATTATATTAAAAGAACTGTTCATTTTTTTAAGAATTGTTTGATCAAAGGTTTCACCAGTGTCATCAAGTTGTCTGTTGATTTCGTTTTCAATCAGGTCATAGTTTTTGTTCCATTCATCGTTTTCAAGAATCTCAGCGGGTTTCTGTATTTCTAAAAGTTTGTATGGTGCTTTTTCTACAGTTTTTTTATCTCCTTTTTTGTAGTTGGAATCCAAAAGATATACCATTTTATGTAAGTCTTCAAATGTTAGATTGTTTTCTTCACAGAAATCTTTGATAATCTGGTTGAACTTTGGATTGTTTTTGATTTTTTGTTCATGATCTCCAACTATTCCAAGAAGGGCAAAAAGATTAACTGGGTTTTCTAAATAGTCGTTTACTATCCAGCTTGCACTTGGGTATTCATCAGGGTTTTCTCCTTTGATTACTGGATTATGATGAAAAACTGTTTTGATTTCAGGTCCAAGGTGATGATCGAAAATGAGAACATTTTCAGCATAGTTAGATAATTCTAGAATATTTTCTTCGGGTAGACTCATATCAGTGATTATAATAAAGTCAAATCCTTTGCATTTTTCTAGTTCTTCGGGTGTTAAAAAATAGTTGCCCAGTATCGGCGTTCTATTGGCTACTATTTTTTCCCCAAGTTTTTCTAGTATTAGTTTTGCTGAACAGATTCCATCTGTATCCCAGTGATGGATTAGTAGTCCTTTTCCTTTTAGTTGATCAAGATTCATTATTTTTTCACCAGTATTTTTTTATTCAACGAATGGATGATCATATTTTAGGATGGTTTCTGCGACTTCTTTTCTCATCATATCTTCAGGTGGTACTTTGCCGTCTCTAAGTAGTGCTCGTATTTTTTTGCCGCTGAAGTTTATATGGTGTTTTTGATCATGTGGACATATTTTGTCGTTTACTACACTATCACATTTTGTGCATCGTGAAAAACTTCTGAAAAAGATCGGTATTATTCCAAGATCTGGGAATTCTTTGAAAATATCATGTGCATCATATGGACCATAGTAGTCTCCTACTCCTGCATGGTCTCTTCCAACGATAAAATGTGTGCATCCGAAGTTTTTACGCATGATTGCATGATGTATTGCTTCTCGTGGTCCAGCATATTTCATACTGGTTCGAAGGATACTCATTACTGATCTTTCTTTTAGATAGTAATGCTGCATTAGTGTTTCATAGCTTTTAAGGATTACTTCGTCTTTGAAATCTCCTGGTTTTTTCTTTCCAAGGATTGGATTTATAAATATTCCATCTACAAATGTTAGTGCTGTTTTTTGTACGTATTCATGTCCGAGATGTGGAGGGTTTCGGGTTTGAAATGCTACTATTTCTCTCCATCCTTTTTCTTTGAATAAGATTCGTGTTTCTTTGGGTTGCAGGGTGTAGTTGTGGAATTCTCGGGGTTTGTTTTCTATTAGTTTTATTTTTCCACCTACAAATTTGGGTTTCATTTGTTGTACGTGTGCTACTCCGGGATGAGCGTTGTCTGTGGTTCTGAACACGTTTTCCGATATAGTTTTTTTATCATAATTATAGATTTCTTCGATATCTAGTGTTGCTTTTACACCTAAATCATTGTTTTTTAGTAGGACTGTGTCTCCTTCTTTGAGTTTTTCTCCATTGAAGTCTAGTAGTATTGGTATGGTCCATGGTGTATCGTTTTCTAGTCTTTTTTCTCTTACAACATTTTCTAAGTCGTTGTAACCTAGGAATCCTTTGAGTGGTGAGAATATTCCTGTTGCTATATTTATTACGTCTTCTGTTAGGTTGTTGTCTATTTCAAAAGTCGGTATGTCTTCGGTGTAGTTTTCATCTTTTTTGGTTTTTCTATTTACGAGTTTTCCGCCGTGTGGGTTTTGCATTTTTATTTTCTCTCCCTTTTTAGTCTAAGTATCCTAGTGCTCTTAGTCTTTCTTTGACTTTTTCTTCGTCTTCTTTTGAAAATGCTTCTTCGTCTTCTTCATCATCCATACCTGAGATTACTTCTCTGAGTACATATGTTACATATGATGATAGTGAGTTGAATCCTGTTCCTTCTATTCTTTTCTTGATTTTTTCTGCTAAAGGCGATGGTATGGATATTGTTGTGTATTTTTTTTCGTTTTTTTCTTCTGCCATATTTTTTTCACCTAATTTTTAACTATATTTAATTATATTTAATTATATGTCATTAAAAAGTAGTATAAAAATCTTATGAAAATAACAAAAATACAACTTATAATTATATATAATTAAAATCTAAAACAACAAAAAACATATAAGAAAAAAACAATACCAAACAAAAAAAATTCAACAGGTGAAAAAAACAAATTGAAAAAACAAGACATAAAAATAGCAATACTAAGAATCGAAGGAACCAACTGCGAACAAGAAAGCTATGATGCATTCAAAAGACTAGGAACCAAACCAGAATTCGTACACCTAAAACAACTACTAAACATAGACTGTAACAAAGACGAAACAAGAAACCTATCAAATTATCAATGCCTAATGATACCTGGAGGATTCTCAGCAGGAGACTACATAAGAGCAGGCGCAATATTTGCAGCAAGAATCAAAAGCAAACTACAAAAAAAATTAGAAGAATTCGTAAACCAAGAATACCCAATACTAGGAGTATGCAATGGCTTCCAGATACTAACAGAACTAGGACTTCTACCAAGCATAGAAACAACCATATCAAAAACACCACAAGCATGTCTAACAATAAACGACTCGGACAGATTCGAATGCCGGCCTACACTACTAAAACATGAAAACCAAGGAAAATGTGTCTTTACAAAAAAAATACCAGAAAAACAAATAAGACTAATACCAAGTGCTCATGCCGAAGGAAAACTATTATTTCCAATGGAAAAACAAGAAAAAATAATCAGAAAACTTGAAGAAAACGATCAAATAGTATTCAAATATGTTGACCCTGATGGAAACTACGCAGAATATCCTTGGAATCCAAATGGATCACCATACAACATCGCAGGAATCTGCAACCACATAGGTAATGTATTTGGCATGATGCCGCATCCAGAACGAGTTTTTTACCGTCATCAACACCCCGACTGGAATCGCTTAGGATTAAATGGAGATGTCGGTGATGGAAGAGTTATTTTTGAATCAGTTATAGATTATATTTCTAAAAAATTTTAGAAGAGAAAAAAATATGGCAACTGATGTTGTTACATGTCTATTAATTAATGAAAACAATGAAATACTTATTTTAAAAAGAAGTAACAAAGTAAAAACCTACAAAGGCCTTTGGGGTGGAGTAGCGGGTTATGTAGAAGAAGATGAACAACCAATTGATACTGCTTTTAAAGAAATAAAAGAAGAGACAGGGCTGGATAATGACCAGGTTAATTTAAAGAAAAAAGTTAATCCTATTTCTTTTAAAGATGTTGATGAAGAAAGAGTGTTTTTTTGGTGTGTTCATCCTTTTGTATTTCGTGTGGAAAAAAAAGGTAAAATAAATATAGACTGGGAGCATTCAGAGTATAAGTGGATACCACCTTCCAAAATTTTTGATTTTGATACGGTTCCTCGCTTCAAAGAATTAATTTCTAAAAGTTTGCTTTGAAGTTAAGGGATGAGTTGTAGTGGATGGGGAAGCTTTTGTGGAGGTGGTGAGGAGAGATAGGAAATAAAAATAGGATTACTCCCCCATCCTTGTAATATACAATTGTCTTACCAGTATATAAATTTTTTTATATTAATATTAAATTAAAAATGTTTATGAGAAAACAAAACTAAAAAAACACGCTATTTTTTACCATCCAATAAATCCAGCTTTTCTTCAATAAGAGAATAAGTTTCATCAACAGAACCCGTAGTATCTATAACATCCCAATCCCCTACTAAACCCAAAGCAATTTTTCGGACTTTTTTAAAATCTTTCATAGTTTCAAACATCTCAAGTTCACTACGACTCTGAACACGTTTAAGCAACTCATCAGGAGGAGCATCAAGAAAAAACATATATCTTGATGTGGGAACAAAATTAAAAAAAAACTTATAACCAAAACCAGCAATTTTAGATGGGAGATAAGCAGTTCCCACCAAATATCTAACCATTATAAGAGTATCAACATCTTTTCTACGATAATATTTTTTAACAGATCGAAGAACATCAAACATATAAAAAACAGAGGCTTTAATTTTATTAATTTTACCGGCTCCAAAAAGTGCTTGTTTAGATTTTCTCCCAAAAAAATTATCAGACGTCGGATGAGAACGCAGTACTACTTTTTCACCCATATCTTCATAATTTTTTTTGATTAAAAGTGCATGTGTATCTTTTCCAACACCATCAAGACCATCAACAATAATCAATCGCATAAACAAGATCACATTACAATAAAATAAATCCAGTACAAAAATGTTGCAAGAAATGGAACTGAAAGATTATCTAAACCTTTCGGAGAAACTGCCTCTATATAAGTTACAAAAAGAGTGATAAATAAAAGAACCCCTATTTTATCATCAACAGATATACCATAGTAAATAAGAGCTATTATTATTGTAAGAATTGTAAACATAAACATAGTAAAAGAACCAATAAAACTTTTTTTATCATCCCAGATTTTATACGTTTTTTTACCATAACGACTACCTATAATAGATGCAAAACCATCACCATAACTCATCGCTAGAATCCCTATCGCGATTATCTCCATGTGATCAAAAAACAAGTATGCTAAAATAGTCCAAGTAATTGCATAATAAACAAGACCCATACCATGCCCAGCTGCTGATGTTTTACTTTTCATAGATTTTAGTGGACTATAAGGACTCATAAGAAAAGTAAAAAAAATAAAAGGTCCTGCTGCCACGAAAGCCATCACCCATGCTGTTTTAAAAATTGGTAATATAAAAGCAATATTTCCAACCATTATATGTAGAAATTTTCTATCTATATCCGCTGGCACATCATCCAAAAGTTTTTCAGAAACTATCAATAATATTGCTACATAGATATAAACAAGTAAAACCCCGGCTATATCTGCTGGTATACTAAATTCCAAAGTTTAAATCCCCCAAATCTTCTTTTAAGTCATTGTATTCATTTTTTTTTGTTAGTGTACAAATGCTCCAATTAGAAAACCTATCAAACCAATAAATATAGCAACAAGGCTTATTTTTCTATAATATTTCATTTTTATATTTTTATTTGTTATCAGTTTTAATGAGGTTATTATAAGCATTACATCAGTAATTATAATAAATATTATATAATAAATGTTTTGGTAGTAAAGATAGTAAGTTTCTATAAAAAAAGGAATGAAACTTAAAAAAACAGCTATAAGATAGAAAACGGCAGCTAGAATATTTGATTTTTTAATACCAATATACCTAGGAAACGATTTCACACCTTCTTTCTCATCACCTTTGAAATCCTGAACATCCTTCATAATCTCTCTACCAGAACCCGCTAAAAAGGCTATAAGAGCTATAATAAAAATCGATGGAGGAATCGGTATAGACAAAGTATTCTTTTCTATAACGGCCACCCCTCCAAAAACAAAAGGAATAGCCATAACATAAGCGATATAAAAATTACCAAGAAGTTTAATTCTTTTTAATTTAACATCATACAAAATAGCTAAAAGAGCAGTAATCAAAGCTATAATGAAACATGTTAAATTTACAAAATATGAACAAATTATACCAAGTGGAAAAAAAACAAAAAATAACACTACCGCGGTTTCTGGTTTAAGATCACCTCGAACCAAAGGCCGATCTGTTCTATTATTGTTTTTATCTATCTCCAGATCATAGTAATCATTTAACGCAAAAGTACTAGCTTCAAGAAAAAGTGCTGTAAAAAATGTGAGAATAAAATTATCCCATGGCGGAAAACTTTCACCTTCTAAAGCAATAATAGACCCGATTAAAATTGCTATAAAAATCATTACACCATGTTCAAGTCGCATTAGTTCCCAGACTGCTTTTAGTTTTTTCACAATCAAAGGGAATGTAAATCTTTATTATAAATTTTTGATTTTATCTTTTCAAAAAAAGTTTATAGATTTATTTTGTTTATAATTTGTTGCTATGAGTAAATTTGATTGGAAAAAACCAACGAAGCTTACATTAAGACAGGTGATTTTAATATTTATTTTATGTATTGCCGGTGAAATTATATTTTTGTATCTTATTTTTATTAATCCAGTTATACTTATCGAAGACAGATTTACGATAATTATCCCTTTTGTTATCCCGTTTATTATGTGGTTAATCTGGCAGCAGTATAAAGGTAAAATTTAAGTTTAAAATTTTTTTGTACAATACTAATGAATAAAAAAAGTACTATCTTTTCACTGCCAAAAAAAACCTATATTCTTCAGACAGCTAATATGCATCTTCTTTTAAAAATGGTTTTAATATTTGGACCCTGGATATTTGTTGCAATAATCGGGTATCTATCTATCCTTACTGAGATTGGTTTTGGAATTATTTTTGCTATTTCAACATTTTATGTAATAATTATCACAAATGGTATAGGAACTGATTTAAGAAGACCAGTAAGAGGTATACTTGATAGATTTCAGAATATTTCTTCTGTTAAATGGATTTTAGAAAATATTAATTGCCCTAATTGTGATGGAAAACTAACTGTTAAAAAACCCTATGACGACATGGAAGATTTTTTCTTTCAGCATAGATATATATGTAAAAAATGTAATCAAAAATATTTAATTAGTATAGTTCCTGATGAAAAAAATAAATGGATTTTGAAACCTAAAAAATAGATTATTTTTGCGGCTCAATTATAACTTTCATAGAATCCTTTGCTTCTGCAACCAGTTTAAAACCCTCTGGTGTTTCATCCATAGGTAGTTTATGAGTAATCATATCAGTTACTTTGATTTTTTCTGAGGAAATCAGTTCTATTGCATCAGTAAGATCTTGTCCAGCAGCTGCATAGGTAGAATAAGTTGTTACTTGTTTATTCCAAAGCTCAAAAAATGGTATAGGCACATCAACACCCGGAGGAGTCATAGCAAACCAGAGTATTTTACCACCAGGGCGTACTGCTTCAATTGCCTGTCTAACCGCTGAAGATACTCCAGCGCATAGAACTACAAAATCAACAAGTTTACCATCATTATTTTTCTTAATTTTCTCAACAATGTTTTCTTTTGCATTAATAACAACATCTGCACCCATCTTTTTTGCAAGATTAAGTCTGGAAGAATCAATATCTGTTGCAAAAATTTTCTTAGCATCATATGCTTTAGCAAGTTTAATATTAAGAAGACCTGCCATACCGCTACCAAGAACAAGCACAGAATCTCCTTTTGTATAATCTGCTACTCTAAAACCACGCACAACGCAACCCAATGGTTCAATAAAAGTTCCTTCATCAAAACTAACACTACTGGGGAGTTTAATTGTTCCAAAACGAATATTTATTTCAGGAACACGCAAGTATTGAGCAAAACCACCAGGGTAAAACTTGGTTTTTTTAATCATCGGACAAAGAGTTTGTTTACCATTTTTACAAAGCTTGCAATCATTACATGGAACATGATGAGTAACGAAAACACGATCACCAGGTTTAAATTTTTTAACATTTTTACCAGTTTTTTCAACAACACCGGAGAGTTCATGACCCAGGACAAGTGGTGCTTTTTTAACACGGTACCATTCCATAACATCAGACCCGCATATACCACTAGATATAACTTTTACCAAAAGCTCATCATCAGAAATCTCAGGAATCGGTTGTTCTTCAATTCGAACATCATTGTTGTTATAATACATTGCAACTTTCATTTTATCCATAACATGGAACACAAAATATGGTTATTAATAAGGGTTTAATAGATTTTATCAAAAAAATTGTAAAAAGATAAATAATAAAAAAATAATGTCTTAAACTATAAAATCTTAGGAAGGATGGAAAAAAATATGGGATTGTTTGGAAAAGAAAAAATAACTATGACCTTGGATAAATATGACTATAAACCTGGTGAAAAAATAAAAGGAAAAATCAAACTCAATCTAAAAAAACCAGTAGAAGCAAGAAAACTTGAGGTCAGACTTAGAGGCATTCAGATACAAAAAAGTGGCGGAGGGGCAATTGGAGCTATAGGTGGAAATAGCAGCCGTAATTACAGCCGCCGTGAAATCTATGATTTTAAAATGCCGATTTCTGGAGAGAAAGAGTATCATAAAGAAGAATTTGATTTTGAGTTACCAATACCTTCAGATATAGGTAATCAAGCTATGGCAAGATTGGGGCATAAAGGTCAGGCAGCAATGCAAGCCTTTAAAGTACTCACTGGTTCAAACATGCGTGTCGACTGGTATCTTAGAGCTCAGTTAGATATTCCAAAAGGCCTGGATGTTAAGAAAAAACAACAAATAGTGATATCACCAGAATAAAAAAATTTTATTTTTTTATTATTATTTCTTCATAGTCTTTAATATCTATTTTTCTTTTGACATCAAGATGTCCTTCTACTAAAAAAACATCATAAGCTCTTCCACCTGAAGCATACTTTGCCATATTCCTTGAAAAATTTTGTATCGCAGCTACTTTTTCACCATATTCTACTTTTTTATCACCATAATACGCAACTCCCTCTTCTCCCCAGTTCTCCATTTTATCAAGAATATCTTCTGGTATTTTTAGTTCAAAAGAATATGTTTCATTTTGATATGTTCTAGAACCATCGATTATTTTTTTATCCTGAAAAACCACAAGTGTTTCTTGTCTTGAATAAGAACCACTCGAACCATAAGATCTGACTCTTATTTTTTTCTCAGCTCTGAATTTTACATTTAATGATTCAGCAGCAATAGGTTTTTTAAGATCTAAATACAGATTGCCTCTTATGGCTTCACCTGGAGAAAAATCTTTTTTTTCTAGTGAAACTTTAATACTTCCAACAAATCTTTTTCTTAAATAAACAAAATAGATTATTAGAATTCCTCCGATCAAGACAGCTATTCCAAAAATAAAGAGTAATGATGATAGTAGGTTAAGACCTGGTTCAAGTAACGCTTCAGATGGTTTATCTGGGTTATAATAAACTGTTACTTTTTTTCCTTCAGTGTACTTGTCTACTAAATCTCGTGCATAGTTTTGATCTGATGAACTTACTCCATCCATCCCAAAAGATATTCTATCAGAAGTATAACTTTGGTTGTCAACTGTGTATGTATAAGTTATATTCACCCCGTAAGCGTATTTGTTCTTGGTATCTATTTCACGAGTTCTTTCACGATTTCTTTCTTTTGTTATTGACGAGGATAATATTTCTCCTTCTGTTGTAGGCCAATTTGAACTTTGAATATTTTTTGCGATATCCTCATAAGTAAAAAAAATTGCAACAATACCAAGTAAAACTAAAAGTATTGCTAAAACGGTAAACCATTTTTTGTTATTTTTTAATCTAGGACCAGTTACAGTTCGCATCCTCTATCTAACACCAAATAAAAAAAATAAACTAACTTATAATAAATGTTATGAAAATATAAAAAGAAAATATTTTTACATTGATCTTAGTCTTTTTATTCGCTCATCAAGTGGTGGATGTGTAGACCACATTGATCCTTTTGAACCTGATGCCTCTGATTTAAACGGGTTAGCAATATAGAGTGGTGCAACAGTTTTTGATCCTTTAGGTTTAGCTTTTGGATGATCTGCTTTGATTCGCTCGAGTGCATTTGCAAGACCCTCAGGGTTACGAGTAAGATAAGCACCACTTGAATCAGCAAGGTATTCCCGTCTTCTAGATAAAGCCAAATAGGTAAGCCGTGCAAATATTGGAGCAAGAATTGCAAAAACAATAGCTAAAAGTATAAGAATTCCACCACCATCATTTCTCCCACGACTGCGGCCAGCACCACCCCAAAACATAGACCAAAAAACAATCTCAGCAATTAGTGATATTGCTCCGACGACCCCAATTGTTACCGTTGAAATGAGAATATCATGGTTTTGGATATGACTCATCTCATGGCCTATAACACCCTCAAGCTCATCAGGTTTAAGTTTCTGCAGAGCACCAGTAGTTATACATATCACTGCTTCCTCTGGTTTTTTACCTGTTGCAAAAGCATTAATATACTCAGAATCTTGAACATAGACTTTAGGTTTAGGAAGACCTGAAGCAATCGACATATCTTCAACTTTGTAGATCAAAAGTTTTTCCTCACGACGTCTCGGATCAGCAGGCCGTGCTTTAGCAGCAGAAAGAACTGATTGAACTGAAAAAGAATAAGTTATAAAAATATAACCAACAGCTATCGGTACAGCAAAAATAGCTGAGATTATAATATTACCAGCAAACAATATATAACCAACTACGAAAACAAAAACCATAAAAAAAAGAGCCATCAGAGTAACAACTACTATAGTCTGTCTTTTGTTCTTTTTTATATGATCCTCAAGCATTAGTTTTTTTTCCATAACAAACCTTTATTAAAAAAAAAATAAAAATTGGTTTTTTTTAGAATTTCACTTCTGGAACTTTTTTATCTACTTCAGGTATCTGTAACATTTCATGTGTTTTTTTGTTCATCATACCTGCAAACCATTTACCAGGAATTGTTTCAACAGTGTTATTGTATGTTAGTACTGAATCATTATAATGTTGACGTGCATAAGCTACCTTGTTTTCTGTGTTAGTTAGTTCATCTTGAAGGTTTAAAAAGTTTTGATTGGCTTTTAAATCTGGATAGTTTTCAGCAACAGCAAAAAGAGATTTAAGTGCTCCAGTAAGCATGTTATCAGCATCAACATTTTCCTGAGGAGTTTGCGCATTCATAAGAGCAGAACGTGCTTTTGTAACATTTTCAAGGACTTCTTTCTCATGAGTCATATAGCCTTTAACAGTTTCCATAAGATTCGGGATTAAATCCGCCCGTCTTTTAAGCTGTACATCTATCTGAGCCCAGGAATTATCTATTCTGTTTTCAAGTCTTATTATCTTATTGTAATATCCAAAGAATACTACAACCAGAATGACAACTATGAGTATTACTAACAATATTGCTATTATATCAAGCATATTTTTTACAACCTCTTTATTATCGTGGTTAACAAAGCCTTTTATTTAAATTTAACGCGAACTGATAAAAATTAGGTCATATTTTTAAAATTCTTTAAATTTTACCGCTAAACTAATAAAGTACTTTAAATATTACAAATAGAGGCACTCTACCTTACAATTATTTATATTATAGGAGGATTTGCTTGGATGGGATTATTCGGGAATAGAAAATTTTCCTCTATTTTACAGAGGATTTTTGGAAAAAAACAGGCTAAAATAGGTATCTATGGCCCCCCTAATGTTGGAAAAACAACACTTGCCAATCGTATTTTAAAGGATTGGACAGGGGACATAATGGGAAGCGTTTCAGAAATACCACATGAGACTCGTAGAGCTAAATGGAAAAAAAATGTTAAAGTTGAAAATGGAAGCTCTTCTCTTTATATGGACATCGTTGACACACCAGGTATTTCAACAAAGGTTGATTTTAAAGAATTTATGAATACTTATGGTCTTACTAAAGAAGAATCAAAAAGAAGAGCCAAAGAAGCAACCGAAGGCGTTATTGAGTCAATTAAATGGCTTGAAGACATAGATGGTGTGCTCCTGGTTATGGATTCAACTAAGGATCCTTTCACACAGGTTAATGTAACAATACTAGGAAATCTTGAAGCTAGAAAACTACCAGTTCTTGTAGCTGCAAATAAAATTGATGCCGAAGAATCAAGTCCTGCAACCTTAAAATCTGCTTTTCCGCAGCATCCAGTTGTTCCAATTAGTGCTCTTACAGGATATAACGCTGAGAATCTTTATAGCACTATGGTGAAACATTTCAGTAAAAAAAGACGGAAAAAAAAGAGGTGAAAAACAGAGATGTCAAAAAAGAACAAAAAATCAAAAAACACACAAACTTCTAATGGAATTTCTGTTAATTTGGTTTCAAGACAGAAACTTGATCAGCTAAATTTTGAAGAAAAACAACGATTTATACTCGAAGAAGTTAAACAAGGAAAAATACTTGTTCTTGAACATGGACTTACACCGATTGAACAGACAGAGCTAATAGAGAATACTATGAGAGAAATTGAACATGATACATTTATTGGTGTAGAAATGGAAGGATACGGAGAAGATAAACCTAGTTTTATCCAAAAAATATTTGGCATTATAAAAAAACCAAGGATGACACTTATAGGCCCTGCTAATCTACTGCAAACAGTTAAAAAAGATAGTAACATGATTGAAACGAAGATAATAGCTGGTAAAAACTCAGCAAAATAAAAATTTGTTAGGGTTGGTTTAAAAAAAATATGCCTCATCAATGTTTGAAATGCGGAAAAATATACGAAGAAGGATCTCCTCAATTGTTGAAAGGTTGTTCCAATTGTGGAGGAAATCGTTTTTTTTATACTAAGAAACCACTTGATGATAAACAAAGAAATACAAAAATGAAAGAAGTAAAACAAGATTTAACCTCAGCGATAACTGAACTTATGGAGACACAAAATAAGGAAGTAGTGGATAAAAAAGGTGACTGGGTTCATATTAAACCAAAAGACATCAGAAAGGCTATGAAACAACATTTATCTGAACAAAAAAAGACAGATAAAATCGATGATACAATTCTTGATTCAGCTATAGATGACAGATATCGTAAAAAAGTAATTGATCAAATAAACAAAGAGATGGAGAAACGCGATAGCCCTGAAACAATAGATATAGAAAAAACTGGTAGTTACAATATTGATCTTAAAGGTCTTCTAGAAGAAGAACCAATCATTATTCAGAAGGATGGATCTTATACCATTCATCTTCCCTCTGCTTTTAAGATGGCTAGTAAAGAAAAATAAAAAAATTTTTAATACCACCATATTGGACCAGACTCAACCATTAGCGATAACATTGCTAAAAATGACACAAGCGAAAGAGATACTGGTAAAGTAAGACCAAATATTACTGAGAAAATTGTTGTCCCCATTCCAGCTAGAATACTTTGTGTTTCTATAATTGTTTGTAGACCTATAACTGGTGATGCAAGTATCATTATTGGTCCAATAATTGGCCATGATAAAAGCCCGAATATGAAACCTTTTATTCCTGCCATTATCACATCTAGTATTCCAACATCAAACATAAATGAGAAGACTAAAGCTGCAATAAATACAAATGTTAAGGGGTAGGTGCTTACCAAACTAAGTTCTTTTGTGTTTTTTAGTAGGTTTATATTTGTTTTTTTGGATTCTATTGATTGAGTTGTTTTTAGTTCAGTATTTTGTGTTTTTTCTTGATTTGTATCATATTGAGTGAGTTTTTTTGCTGCTATTTGAGTACTTGTAAAAGATAGAAGTATTATGGTTACTAAGAGAATACTTGTAACTATTTTTAGTGCTGCTTTCATTTAGTTTTTTTCACACCCCCCTCTCGATTTTATTTTTTTATAATAATAATAATTATTTTTAGTTTACTAAGCAAATAAAAAAATAAATCTCTCCCTTATTTAGCTTATGTAGCCATTGTAACGAAAAATTAGAAAATATGTAGACATAATAACGAACTGTAGTAATATATTACCAAAAAAAGAAAAATGAAAGAAAGAATGCCAATTTTAAAGTTTTAGACGTCTATGAAGTTTAATAACAGCTTCAACCGCTGCTTTAGCTCGTTCAATTCTTTCCTCAGCCTGAAGCCGCGTCATACCTGGACCAGATATACCAAGACCCACTGGTTTATCAAACTCTATTGAAAGATCAGCTATTTTTCGTGATGCATGAGAAATCACAATTTCATCATGTTCAGTTTCACCCTCGATAACACAACCAAGCGCTACTACTCCATCAATATCCTTTTTCTGCAATAATTTTTTTATCGCAAGTCCCATATCAAAAACACCTGGAACTTTAACAGTTTGGGTGATTTCTGAATCAAGAAAATGAGCATGTTCACGAGCTCTTTCAAGCATCATCATAGTAATATCATAATTAAACTCAGAAACAACAGCTCCAATCCTTACCTTTTTTTTATCTACCATAAAATTTTTGCCTCCCAAATATTTATTTTTCTTTTATACTTCCTTCATCTTCAAATCCTTCACGTAAACCCCTGCCAGCTAACCTTGTTAGTTTCTCAGGGTTAAAAAGTAATCTTAAAACATTAAGAGCATGCTCCCTGCTTCGTTGTTCAGCAAGCCAAGCAAGCTCTTTTTTGTTTTCTGCTTCATCCATATGAACAAAAACCTCAATTATATGTTTATTACACATAAGCTGAGTTTGAATAAGACCCAGGCTAGCCTCATGAGCACATTGTTTATCAACCGGTTGATCACCAGGCATACCAAGAGCCATAACAATATCACAGTTTTCTTCATCAAAAAGTTTTTTACATGCAACAGGAAGATCCTTAACACCAGGTACAGTTTTACGGATTATTTTAAAACCAGAATCATTGTTTTTTAGTTCATCAATTGCAACCTTAGCCATATCCACAGTTGCAAAAGTTGTATCAGCAACACCTATAATCTTCATTGTTCACCCTCTTCTATCCGTTCAATAGATTTCTGGATTTCATATGCCGATATAATTTTACTAATAATTTTACGGGTACCTTTAAGATCACTACCTTCTTTAGACTCCGAAAGTCTTTCAACTTTTACATTAAGTCCTCTTTTTTTAAGTTCCTCTTTGATTTTTGTTTCATCATGTATTTGATCATAACCAAGAGCTATAATATCAGGTTTGATTTTTTCAACAATTTTATACATATCATCCTCTAGACCAAGATATGCTTCATCCACAATTTTTAACTCTTTAATTAAATTCAAACGTGTGTTCTCAGGAGTCACTGGTTCATGTTTAAGTTTTCTAACAGTTGAATCAGTAGCAACAACCACAATTAGTTCATCACCAAGTTTTTTTGCTTCTTTTAAAAAATAAATATGTCCCATATGTAAAAGATCAAATGTACCTGTTGCCATCACTTTGACCATTTAGTCCATGCCTCAGTTATTTCTTTTCCTTCTAAAAAAACATAATCATGTTCCCGGGCATATTTTTTACTATCAGATTTTGATAAAGCCACACCTGAATCACCCATCATCTCACATCCACTTCCCACAGGTGATAAATCCGCCATTTCAAGAAGAGACACAAATAGTTCGGTGTGTCCTTTTCTTTCTTTTAAAAGATTTTTTGATGCCACACATATTGGTACATGACCGGGTGATCTAAAATTTTCACCTAATAGTTTAATCGCAGTTTGACCACCCAGGTTATTGATTTTTTTTGAAAGATCAGCAAATTTTTTCATAGTTAAACTACGATCCTTATCAGTTATACCAGTATAGGTATCCCGGTGATTTATGTACAAAGAAAAAGAAGATTTAGAATCATAAGGTATATCATCTGCAACAAGTTCTTTTAAAACAGGATAATTATCATTAATTTTTGTAAACATATCAGATAAAAAAGGAAGTTTTAGTTTTTCAGCAACACTATTAGAAGTCATTAGAAATATTAAACCGCCTCCATCTTTTCTAAGAGTTCTTATAGATTCAGGTTTTACAAATTCTGATGCAATCATTAGATCTGTTTCTCCTTCACGTTTATCATCATCGTAGATTAAAACAAATTTTCCTTTTCGAAGATCACTAATTGCTCTGTCGATTTTTTTTATAAACTCACCCAAATTTTGCAGAAACCCCCAGTTAATAAAAAAATTAGGTTGCTACCCAAAAATAAGTTACTCAGATTTGCGTTTAATCTGAGAATCTAAATAACGAGTTATATAACCAGCAATACGATTCCTTAGAACATTACTAGTTACATCACTAAGATGCTGAACTTGTTCCTTATTATGCTGAAAATCTTCAGTTTTAAACTGATCAGGATATATATCCAAAAGCTTCATAGCAACATTTTTAATAAACGCAGGTTTAATATTACCCAGAGTATCACCTTTTATATTTTGTAAACCCCAGGTATAGATATTAGTTATATAAATACTTTGGAGGCGGAAAAACGCTCAAAACGTAAAAAAAACAGATAATGTTTATTAATAATGAAATTAATAATTAATAATATAACAAATAAATTATTAGGAAGGTAAAAAAATTATGCCAATAGAATTTGACGAATACAATGGAAATCCAGTAATTGTTCTAAAAAAAGACGAAAATGATCTTTATCCATTTAGATTTGGACTCAGAAAAGCAGAACTAATAGTAGAACATATTGATCAAATCAAAAAATTTGTCGAAGAAAACCAAAAAAATAAAAAATGAGAATTAATGGTTAATTTTCATTTTCTTTTTTTCTATTATACAATAATATCTTATTATGCAACAATCTTTTTTAACAGGTTAAACTTATATTCCTAGAATAATTCCTAATTTTTCTTGGAGGCCGGATACAGAATCACTTCAAAAAAACCATCAATAAAAAGTTTAGCAGGAAAAAAAATACATCAATTAGAAAAATATGCAGTAAGAAGTAGCCTTCTAAGAAAAATAGCACATATGGTTTATGATTCAAATGTTTATAGTTATATTTCAAAAAGAATAAACGATTTCAAAGATTTAAAACTACGACAGGAAGTAAAAAAAGGAAAAATACCTAAACATGTAGCAATTATTATGGATGGAAACCGTCGTTACGCTGAAAGTTTTGGATTAAAACCCCAAGCAGGTCATATCCTTGGAAGAGACAAAATAAAAGAAGTATTAGACTGGTGTTTAGATTTAAAAATAAAAAATTTAACAATTTATGCTTTTTCTACAGAGAATTTTAAAAGAGAAAAAAACGAAGTAGAATCTCTTATGAAAATGTGCAAAAATGAGTTAGACAAAGCAGCTAAAGACTCCGAGATACATAAAAACAAAGTAAAAATCAGAATTTTCGGACATCTTGAATCACTACCCGATGAAATACAGAATTCTGCAGAACATATAATGAATAGTACAAAAGAATACGAAAAGTTTTCTTTTAATGTAGCACTTGCATATGGCGGCCGAGAAGAAATAATTCAAGCAATAAAAAAAATTGCTTCTGAAGTAAAAAAAGGAACCATAAAAATTGATGACATCCATGAAAAAAGTGTTTCTAGTTATCTTTACACAAATGGTATACCAGACCCAGATATCATACTTAGAACAAGTGGTGAAGAAAGGATAAGTAATTTTCTTCTATGGCAGATGGCTTATTCAGAATTTTATTTTTCTGATGTTTATTGGCCTGCTTTTCAAAAAAAAGATTTTTTAAAAGCAATAAAAACTTTTCAAAAAAGAAAAAGACGTTTTGGAGAATAAAAAAAATTTATTCTTTTAAATCTTCACAATTTTCTATTTCTTCAGCAATTTCAGCGAGTTTTGCAAACTGAGCTGCAATAAAAAAAAGTATTATACTAACTCCAACGGATAATATTGAAAAAGCAATTAATATCCCTGAAATTTCTTTGTTATCCTCTATTAACGGGATAAAATACAGAATAATAGAAATGATTAGTAATGTTATTCCAATTATTAGTAAAGTTTTTGAAAAAAAACCTAATTTTAAATCGCTTTTTGCTGAGAAATATTTTTTTTTCATAATCTAAAAAAATAATAAGGTTATATCAAGCTTTTTTTTAGCTTGATTCATCTTCACCTTGCATGCTTAAAGCATTTTGAACTTTACTTTGAAGTTCACTTAGCTTTTCTTGGGTTCTTCCTTCTTGTTTCTGAAGGGTGTTTTTTCTAACCTCAAGTGTTTCTTTGTTAGATTTTAGATCTTCTGTTATTTCTTTTTTTCCTTTTGCTTTTATAAGAACTGATCCAACACTTCTGTAGATTGGTGTTTTTGCATCAGTTTTTTTAAGTTCTTCTAATGCTTCATCGATTTCTCGCAGGTTCATATCAACCTGTTGTTTTTGTTGCATTATCATTTGAAGTTGATTTCTTAATTGTTGTAATCTTCCTATTTGATCTTGTAGTTGCTGAGACATTCCTTCTTCTGCCATTTTTTTAATTTGCCTCCTTATTTTTCGAGGTTATAAGGGTTATGGTTAATAAAGATTTGTCAAATGATTTAAAATAGTGGTAAACTTATTTCTTTTTTTGTTTATTTAATAAAAGAAAATTTAATTTGTATATACTTAGTTTACAGTGTTGGATTAGAGTATGAGAGAGATTATACAGTATAGGAAAGTTGTTGCATTGGAGTATTCTTTGGAGAAAGGTGAAGTTAAGATAAAAATGGAGGATACTCAGGATAACTATTATTTTGAGATTGATAAATTAACTATTAATCCTGATAATACGGATCTTGGTAGTTTACGTGTTTTTCAAAATGAAGTTTTTATTATTTTTTCTAAACCAACGATATGTAATGTGAATAGTGGACGTTATTTTAGTAGTATGAGATGCGGTGTTGAATTTGAAGGTGAGAATGAAGATGAACTTGTGGAAAAACTTGAAGGTCTGGCAAGTCGTCTTGTGAGTCCAGCTGAAGAGTGAAGTATTGAATAGTTAATAGTTTAGGAGAAGGATTTGTTATGGGAGATGTACTTAATAAAAAGTTGCGTGTTAGAATCGAATATAGTAAAAATTCTCGTGAGATGAAGATTAATATGGAGGGAGCTGAAGGTGATTATTTTGCTAATTTGGATGAGGTTTCTATTAATCCAAAGGTTGTTGATGTAAACAATTTTGAGATTAGGAAAAGTGGGGTTAAGATGGATGTTGATGCTCCTGTTATTTGCGATCCTGATAATAAGGATTCGATTGAGTCTTTTCTTGTAGGTATCAAGTTTGAAGGGAAGGATAAAGAGAAAGTCGTTCAACATGTTGAGGAAAGAGTTAAGAGTTTTGGGCCTGAATGGGAAAAGGCTGTTAGGAAACGCAGAGAGAGAATTAAAGAAAGGATATCTAAGTAACTTTTTTTTCTTTTTTTGTTATTATAATTACATTTTTCATTATTTTGTAATAATGTATACGGTTGTTAAGCAAAACATTTATATTATTATAAAATTATAATTATTATTAGTTTAAATGGTAATATATTATAAAGGAAAATATTATATAGAAAGATACAAATATACGAATATAGATAAAAATATAAAGAAAGGGGGATAAAAACCATATGAAGAAAAATGATAAATTAATAGTAGTTTTAGGAGTAATAGTATTAGTAGTTGCCTCTTTAGGCATATACTA
>CAYLLH010000014.1:0-7571 GCA_964384785.1 uncultured Thermoplasmatales archaeon
TAATTTTTTTTTCAATAGTATCATTAATCAAGATGAGTAAAGTCCAAACAATAAAATAGTGCCAGATGATATGAAATTATTTCTCAGACAGGCTCATTACCTAGAAAAAAAATTTTTTAAATTTTTTTTATTCTACTTTAGAGAAAAAACATAGTAGGTATATTCTTCTAATACAAAAAACTCATATTTTTCTGTGGATTCACTAGGGTTATCATAGTAGAAAATAGGTTTACCCATTTCTTCACTTAATCTTATAAGGTCATCCATAGATTTAATATGAATGTATTCTACTCCTTCAGGGTTTAATGGTTCTTCGATTTCGATTATGTATTCTCTATATTTTTTCTTAATATTTCTGAATTTTCTTTGAAGTTTACTAATGGGTTTTTTCTCTGTTTTAGTTAGTGCAAAAACAACAAGGGTGATTCCTAAAAATGCATATGTGATATTAGTCCACATGTTTTTTTCTTTTTTTATGTCAGGTATATTGATTGTTTTTTGTTCTGTTTTAGAGTCTGCGGATCTAAAAGTTAATTTATCTGATATGTCAATGGTTTGTTTTCTTAATGATATATTTATTGCTGGTGTAAATGATTTATAGATATTTGCGTTTTCACTACTTGCGGTTAACTTGATATTGCATTTTATTATTAGTTCTGCGTTTTGTACTCCTACTCCTGTTTCGTTTGTTATCTCGGTTATTTTTTGTTCATAAAAACTGTAGTTTATCGGGAAGTTTTCTGTGAAACTATATGTGGTGCTATTGGTTAGGTTGAAATTTTTTGTGTTTATCAATGTATATGTTTTTGACCATTCAGATGTTTTTATGGTTGCTAAGAATTTGTAGTTTCCAGATATCTGTGAAGTGTTGCTTATATAAAAGTTGTATGAAAATGAGCCTGTTATGTTGTTAACTAGTTTTCTGAATAGATTTCCTTCATTGGGTGATAGGTATTCTTTTCCGTTGTATACTGTGTTGTTTTTTAGGTATGCTTTGTAGTTATAGTTTCCAGTTTGACTGTATGATAATAGATTGTTTGTTTCTATTTTTGTTGTGGGTTGTTGACTGAGTTCGTAAGCATTTACTGCTGAGAAAAGAAGTATAATTCCTATTAATCCTAATGTTCCGTATTTTATGATTTTTGGTATAAATATTCTTTTTTCTAGTATTTTTTCTATGTCTATTTCTAAGTTTTTTGTTTTTCCGATTTTTAATTTTTTAGGCATTTTATTTTATCAACTCTTAATTGGTTTTTATAGTTTTGTTTTTATGAAAAATCTTTTAGGGTTTCTTTAATGTATATTTGAATCCATCCGATTTTTGGGATTTTAAATACTGCTTTTCCTTTTATCTGAGCAGGTATAACTGGTTCAGGGTCTGGGTCTTTGTTTGCATCGCCTTTGACTACAAAGGTTCTTTCTCCTTGTTGGTTTAGCTCTATTTCTTGAACTCGGTGCATTATTGTCATGTTGTCTCTTACGAATTGTATCACGTCTCCTTCTCTTATGTTTTCAACTGGTATTTCATCTATTATAACCATGTCGCCTACTTGGTATTCGGGTTGCATGCTGCCGCTGTAGATTACAACGGGTGTTACACCGAGATAGCCGTATGAGAAGAATATTAGTATTAGTCCGAAGACTGCTATTAGTGTCCATTCTTGACCGCTGCTGTGTTTGGTTTTGAATTTTTTGTGTTTTTTTCCTTCCAGGAATGGTTCTATTGTGTTTTGTAGTATTGCAAATCCTATTGCTGGTGCTATGGTTCCTGCTAGTGCTAGCATTGTCCAGTGTGGGTTGGGTAGTATTGGTGAGAACCATTCGAATGCTGTGATTGTTAGTATGTATGGTATTGATGCTGCGGCTCCTCCTAGGTATGATAGGTATGATGCGAGTACGTTTATTGCTAGTAGTGTTATTAGTGTGGCTCCTATGAATTCTAATGTTTTTTCAGGATTGGTGAATAGTAGTTTTTCGAATTGTGTGGTGTTTATACTTATTATTAGGAATAGTATTGCTGTTAGTACTAATACTGCTGTTGTGTATTTTTTTTTGCTGCATCCTTTTTTTATTAGGTATGCTCTGCTTATTTCTGTTCCTAGTATTAGTGCTGTTATGAAGAATGCGTTTCTTGCTATGGCTATGGGTGTGTGTGCGTAGGGGCTTGTCCCGAATCCGAATAGTATTCCTACGATTATTAGGATGGCTACGTGGAATCCTCCGATCATAAGTCCTGCGTGTGTGGGTGTTTTTCCTAGGTACCATCTTTTTATTCTTTTGAATTTTATTATGTTTAGTCCGTCTTGTTTTGCTATTATGGTTGTGATTATTGCTAATGCTATCCAGAGTATTGGTTGTATTATGTATATTTCTGTTGTTGTTTTTGTTAGGATGTTGTTGGTTAGGATGTATAATCCGAGTAGTATTGTTAGTATTATGTACCACATGTTTTTCTTAATCTCTTTAATTATATAATAATATATAAATATATTGCTTGTTTTATAAAATTAATTATTTTATTATAAATTTTTTTTGCCTCTCCAAAACCAAAAAAATCTAAAAAAAAAGTTATTTAACTAGTTTTTGTATAAAAAAAATTTATATGAAGATAAATTAGGATTTTTTCTTCTAATTTATCTATATTTTAGACACTTTTTTTTGTAAACACTAGTCATCACAATTTTGTACATCCAGATGGATTGCGTAATATTGATAGCAATCAAAATTTACTGTAAGCGCATCGCCTTTGTATGTAAATCCACCGGGCCCAGGTCTCGAAGTTGGTATTGAGTTATAACCCTCTATTTTAACAGGTTCTTCAACATCTTGTAGTTCCCAGCCATCTGTTAGAGTTATAGTTATTGTTACTTCATCGTTATCACAATCAGAAACTGTTACGGTACCTGCATCATGATGTTGTCCTGCTGTAATTGTTTGCTCTGTGCATCCAGATATGTCGAAATAATACCACCATGCATTACCTTCACCTACAGTGTCTCCACCCCAGGCGGTTTCTTCTTGACAATCCTGTGATTTTTCCTCATTGGTGAAAGTCACAACTGCATGTCCTTCTTCAAGATCAAAAGTTATTGAGTTTACTCCAGTACTATCAGATTGATAATCTCCTGATATATCTATACCTGTTAAATCCCAACCAGCTAGTAAAGTCTCAGTAACTGTATATGTTCCTAAATCAAGATTACCAATGGTATTAGATCCTCCATCATTAAGCGTGAAAACCTCGTTAGTACCTGGACCAGTTACAGTAAACTGAAAATCTGAACCACCACAAGGATCAGTTATTTTCTTAACTTCTATTGATCCTTTAGGATTTGGTACATTACCACATGGATCAGTCCATTGAACTATTCCAAGCTCGCAGGTGAAACTACCAGTTTTTCCCTGATAATCATTATTCTGCGGGATAGTTATGTGTAACTCAAGAGTTACCTCTTCATAGGCATGGATCTGAGAGTCTTCTTCTATTATTTTACCAGTATCGGTAAACATGGTACCATAAATATGTCCACTATCTACTAAATCTAGTAGTTCTTGATCTCCCTGAAAATTATATTCTAATTTATTTAGTTTAACAGGGATTGTTCCAACTTTGAAATGTAGATCTGCTACATATTCAATTTCTGGCATCAAATTATGAAAATCTACCTCTACATCAAAGGTTTCATCACCAGGATCTGCAGGATATGTTTCAGCCCATGAGCTAAGCTCATATTGACAACCCGGGTACTCTATTTCTGGATCATAATCTGGGTCATGTGTGACTACTATCTCATTATCTGGAGCGTCTTCGCAATCCCAGACTTTGTAAACCCATGTACCAGTGTATTCAAGGTCTTCGAATTGTACACGTGCAGTGTTTACACTACCGTAAATAGTTACAGTATCTGTAAAACCTGCATAGGTTATACCAACTCCTGCTAAGGCAAGAACTGTTATCATAAGTATTACGCCGATTTTGTTTCTCTTCATCTTTTTTTTCCTCAAAGTCTTTATTTTTCTCTTTAAAAAAAAAATTAAAGAGATTTGGATGAATCAATTTTTTTTTGATTCATCCGTTTTCTTTGATGATTAGCACTCGCTCTTAGTTAGTAGGTAGAGCGCTTTCGTCTTCATTCCACTGAAGCGCTGTTATTGTAGCGAAGAATTCTCCATCTTTATCTTGCCATTTATTTTCCTGTGGCAGATGGATTTTTAGTGCGATGTATACATAGTCACCAGTGTGAACTTGATGACCAACATCAACAGATTCACCTAATACCCATTCTCCATCGACAATAGTGGTTTTATTTGCGAAAATTTCGATTTCACCATCGATATCTGCAAGTTCATTCAACCAGCCATCATTTGAGGATATGTCTGCCCAGAGTTTAGCTGGAACGCTACCTGTGTATTTTATTACGAAATCAGCTGTGAAATCTTTGCATGGGAACAAATTATCATAGACCATATGTACATCATAATCGTCGCCATCGTATGGTTTTGCTTGAGCATAGGATACTAATTCAACACTAGCAGATCCGTCAAAAAAAGTCATGACTTTATTCTCTGAAGGCAGTTCATAATTGAATCCACTCAGTACTAAAACTTCCTCAGCAGGATCAAATTCTTCTACTGCCCACCAATCAGGTAAATCGTCTTCTGTCATCTCTGTCATCCCCTCAACTTTGAAATCCCAGACTTTATACACATAGGTTCCAGAATAACCAACTACTTCCATTGATACTGTAGCAGTATCAACATCACCTTTTATTGTCAAGGTGTCAGTAAAACCTGCATAAGCAACACCAATACCAGCAAGAGCAAGTATCGCTATTACAAGCAAGCTTCCAATTTTTGTTTTTCTCATTTTTTTATTACCTCTTTATTCTATTTTTTTTTCATTTGCTTCATTTTTTGTTGCCCCAAATTTTTTTTTGGGAAGTGTTCTCCCTCCGGGAGGGGGGACAACAAACACTTCTTGTAAGCTGCTCATCCTAAAGCCGTGAGCAAAGAACTATTTTTTTAATCAAAATTTTATGGATCAACTTCAATAATATTCAGTTGTACATTACAACCAGCATCGATTATTACAGCAAGCCACAAAGGATCATCCCCTGTTGGACGACCATTATTTATCCAATCGACAGCACTTGCATTAACATCATCAATAATTGCTTGTGCATCACTATCAGATGGATAATCGCCGCCATTGACATAATACCATATAGCATACTGAACACTCATCCTGGAATAACCATCATCATGATTGATAATATAATCAACACAATCCCAATCAGTTATTCCTGTAGGTGCATGATTATTACCAGGTCGCTTCGACTCACGATTCTCAAAATACAAAGTAACATCATAATTTCCTTCGATTATGGTTGTATATTGATCTACACACCATCCGCGAAGATGAGCATCGACTTCAATAGGATCGCTCCATGGACCAGTACCATCAATTGAGTTTATAGTAACATTCCAGTAACTATCTGTTTCACCATAATGTTTCATATGAACATTCATTTCAGTAGGAACGAAAAGTGTTTTTTCTACTGGAGCATTAAAACCAACTACATGATATACATCACTCGGTTCACAGTCTGAAATATCTATGTAATCATAGTTGTCAAAATTATAGATATCAGTATGTGCATAAAGTTCTGCACTACCATCACCCGGATCATCAGTAGCTCCAACAAACGGAATATATCCATCCTGTAAGACTTCTCGAGTCCAGATTCTGTTAACACCATCGGGTATATCACTTATTTTTATGGTCTCTGAACTAGTAAATGTATTCCAGTTTCCGCCACCATACAAATTATACTGGCTGGCTGTATCTGAATAATCAGTTATCGGATCAGTTACTTGTCCATAAAATCCCCATTCAAACTCCCAGTCTGGATCAACATAACAATCTGGATTATCTGATAAGAACTCATCTATCAAACTCTGAGTTACCATCGGTGGATGGTCTGGATCATCTCCCCATTGTGGTAAACAATCTTTAGAAGGACAAATAATCTTTGTTGCCTTCAAAGTAATGGGTTTTTCTTCATTATTAAAGGTCACAATCGCGTTACCTTCCAATAATTCAAAAGTTATTGAGTTTTCCCCAGTACTATCAGATTGATAATCTCCAGATATATCTATACCTGTTAAATCCCAATCAGCTGGTATTGTCTCAGTAACGGTATAGGTTCCTAAATCAAGATTGCCCACAGTGTAAGAATCTCCATCTGAGAGCGTGAATACTTCATTAGTATCTGGACCAGTTACTGTGAATTCAAACTCTGCATTCGATCCATCAGGTATCGTTTCTTTATGAACCTCTATTGATCCTTTAGGATTTGGCTCGTAACCACATGGATCAGTCCATTGGACAATTTCCATATCCATATAGAAACTACCAGTTTTACCTTGATAAGTATTATCCTGTGGTATACTGATATGTAATTCAAGAGTTACCTCTTCATAGGCATGGATCTGAGATCCCTCTTCTATAATTTTACCAGTATCGGTATACATGGTACCATAGATATCTCCACTTTGAATTAATGGATTAATCCAATCCTCGCCAGATGTAAGCCCGTAATCAAGATTACTGACTTTCACAGGCATAGTACCAACCTTAAAATGCAAATCTGCAACATAGTCGACAGTTGGCATAAGATTATGAAAATCTACTTCTACATCATTACCATCAGTTCCAGGATAAGATTTTGCCCAAGAAACTAGCTCATAATGACAATCCGAATAATCATTTAACGGATTATAATCTGGATTATCTGTAACAACTATTTCATCAGCTGGAGCGTTTTCACATCCCCAGACTTTGTAAACCCATGTACCAGTGTATTCAAGGTCTTCGAATTGCACACGTGCAGTATTAGCACTACCGTAAACGGCTACAGTATCTGTAAAACCAGCATATGTTATACCAACACCTGCTAAGGCAAGAACAGCTATAAGAAATATTGAACCTGCTTTACTTGCTTTATTTCGCTTCATTTTTCTTTTTTACCTCCTTACAACTACTTCTTCTTTGATTTTTTTTCTTTAGAGTTGGGAGTGAAAAGCCGAACTTCTCCCCCAAATGTTTTTTTTAGCATGATACGGATAAAACCCTTAGAGAGTCTATCCACATCACCTTACTTGAACAATTTAATTTATAAATAGGATTTAATATATAAAAGCCAATGAAATAAACTTCTAGAACAATGTTCCATATAGAAACTTTTGTTACAAAAAACAAACAAAGTATAAACTAAAAGGTTACAAAAAAATTATTAAAACCGAATAATGTTCTAACTAAGATACTCTAAAACCTTTTTAATATCCTCAAGAAAAACCAAACCCTTGTCAGTAGGAAAATAAAGAGTATGAGAATTACCATTATCCCGAACATATTCTTCCTTAAGAATCTCTTTATCCTTTAAAAAACCAAGATAACTCTGAAGCTGATTATAACTAAGATTACTCTGATACAAAATCTCAGTCTTACGAGCACCATTTCTTGAAACAGTAACAATTTTATTAATAATCTCAATCGATGAACGTCTATT
>CAYLLH010000015.1:0-6438 GCA_964384785.1 uncultured Thermoplasmatales archaeon
CTCATTATTACTACATAAGTAATTTTTTTCATTTTATCTATATCACCTTTTTTTCTTCCAAACTAAACAAACATATTATCCTTTTATATTTATAAAAAATATGGAACAAAAATCGAAAAAACTTTTCATTAACTTTTTATAGACTTCAACGATTAATTAAAAAAAACAACAGATGGGATGTTAAACTATGCTAAATGATATAACATTATTATTATCTATATTAATAGCTGGGTTGAGTGGACTATTATTTGTAGTCTCAATAGCAGCATACAAAAAAATAGGATCACAAAAACTATTATTGATCTCTATTGCTTTTTTTGTATTCTTAATAAAAGGTATACTTTTGATTTTTGAAATAGCTACACAAGATGAAAAACTCATCATAATAGATTTTGCAATTATTGCAATACTTTATTTTGCTACAGCAAAAAAATAAAACGCAAAAAAAAAAATTTACTTTGTAAAAGAGGAAAAAACTGGATGGGAAACAAAAAAAAATCTGAACTAACCACTAGAAAAAAAATCTATAATTTTATTTCATCCCATCCCGGAATGCATGAAAGAAAAATATCAAGAGAACTAAAAATACCCATGAGCACACTGGATTATCATCTGCATTACCTTGAAAAAAAAGAACTAATAGTATCAAAAAAGGAAGATAGATACAACAGGTATTTTGTTAAAGGCAAAGTAGGAATAAGAGACAAAAAAATACTAAGTCTACTCAGGAAAAACAGCTGCCGGAAAATACTAATTTTTTTATTATTAAAAAAGGAATGTAACCATAAAACCATCCGTAAACATTTAGGACTTGCAGCATCAACTACTTCTTTTCATCTAAAAAAATTAATCAGATACAAAATAATAGCATCAATAGAACAAGGAAGACAAACCAAATATTACGTAATCGATCCAGAGTATGTTTCAAAACTGATAATTTCATATAAAAAAAGTTTTATCGATGACGCTGTTGATAGATTTGCATCTACATGGCTTGATTTACATCCTAAACATTTACAAAAAAAAGAAAATAATAATACTGAAAAAACTAAAAATCTTCTTCTTTTCCTTTCCTAAGCATAAAAAACACAGCTATAATTATTATCAAAACAGCAATAACTGTAACTATTTCTTTATTCTGCTGTATTTCATCTACAACATCCTTAGCAGCAAACTGTGAACCCACGTTAGAAATACTGATAGTATGAACACTAAAATGAGGAATGCTAACTAAAACCTGTGTACCATTACTACCATATGTCACTAGATATTCAGGGTTAGATCCGTCATCATTTGGATTTAATATATCAGATATATCATCAGCTAAACCTATTTTTTTTCCATCATAAAAAATACTTAGATTTTCATCTGTTTCAAAAAAATCTTCTTCTAAATTTATCACAAGTGTTCTACCCGATAAATTCTCATCACCATCCACAGACAAAGAAACACTATCCTCACCTATATTTAAATCAGATATAGAGATTCCATCATAAATATAAATTAATTTCTCAAAATCAGAGATTTCCTCCATTTTTTTAATAGTGATCTCTCCACCGATTCTCTGGTTAATAATACCATTTTTGATCTCTTTTCGGTATTCATCAATGTTTGTAACTAATAAATATTCTCCAGTACTGGATTCATTTAAAACTATATGAAGAAGAGTTCCATCATTTTTAGAAATCTGAATATTTTCTTTAGTTTTTAATTCATATCCCTTTTTAGAGATTTTAACAGTGTAAGATCCAACTGGTAAAAACAATTTATAATCACCGTTTTCATCACTAAAAGCACATTTACTAGTTATAGATCCCTCTTCCTCAGATAGGACAACGGAGATCTGGGTGTCATTTAAAGCAACAGTTGAACCATTTTCTTGAGTGTAAACATATCCATAGAGCCATCCTGTATTTTTTAAATTATTTTTAATACTAAAATAATCATCAACGACATCTGAACAAATACTTGTTTCAAAAAATCCGTAATTGTTTTCATCAACTTTTATTGAAACCCTAATCTGATACTGATCGTCATCAGAAACATCTGTGGTATCCCAAAAATAATAGTTTTCCTCGATTTTTTCAGCTATTTCAGTCCAAGGTTTTTTACTGTTACGATATTCTAAAGATGCAACATAATTTTTTTCTGGTGGATTGGAAACCGACCAGAAAACAGGATTTGATCCAGACCAGGTTTCATCACCAACTGGTGAAATAATGTTAACAGAAGTTAGAACCGTGTTCTTAACAGTTATAGTTTTTTCAGCCGGTAGATATTTGTTTTTATCAGCTGAAATATCATAATTTGTATCAGATGAAACATAAGGCATGGTTAGTAAAACTCTGCCTGAAGAATCAGTATAATAGTTTTCATTGTTAAACTCAACAAGTGCATTATCAACAGGATTATCCTCCATTGTTTTAACATAAACATTGTAATTTTCTGATTCATTAAGAATCGATGAGCAAACAATTTTTAGACTTCCATCATAAGAAGAATCATCAACCACAAGAATTGATCCATCACTTGAAAAATAACCAGTTTTACTACTGTTTATATTAAAACTCTGATTAGAACTAACCAAGGGAGCAACAATTGATGCTACACCAGATGAATCAGTCTGATATTCATTATCAGCAAAACTTACAATTGCATCCTCAACAGGTTTACCATCAGATGTAACGGTTACATCAAAACTTTGCTGTTCTAAAACAGGGGAATCAACATCTAAAACCAGGTGTTTTTTACTACTATAAGAAGGATTCATCAAAGGATAACTATCTAATGCACCAACTACATCTATCTCATAAGGTTCATCACCGATTCCATCACTACATGGTTTATCCTGAGAAACACCATGATAATAATCATAAACTGTGTAATCATCCCAATAATTGCCACCAGATGGATAACCTTGATACCATTGAGAATTATAATAATCATCTGCACTCCAATAATTATTAACCAATTCTATTGAACCAAGGTTAAAAAAATTGTTATGATAAAAATATTCTTTAGTCTCATTACCAGATCCATACTGGCAATAAATAGAAACATTTTCACCATTAGAAGTAAAAACATTATCCCTGATTATATTAACACCAGAAGGTTCAACACTATAATAAAGAACCCCACCTGAGGAGGTAACTGTGTTATTTGAAATAATATTATCAGAACTACTAATTTGAAGAGCTGTACTTTCTTCACTTTCAAAAACCATATTATTATCATGAATTAAACAATCATAGAAATCACCGATAACACCATATATTCTACCCTTGTTTGCAGAAGTCTGAGTTATTTGATTATTCTGAATTGTATGTTTTCTACCCCCTACTGATATAGCTGAACAGTTTGAACCAAAAATTGTAACAGTGTTATCATAAATCTCAAAATCATAAATATTGTCAACATCCTCTATAAAAACACCATTACCATCACAGATAACACCTCCACCAACCTCACCATATGTATCCTCAAAAATATCCTCAACAATTATTTCATTATCATAAATCTGTACATTTGAAACATGATTAGAAAAACTTTCCATTTCTATTTTTATATTATATTGATTATCAACAAATTTATTTTCAAAAATACAAACATTAGAAATATTATTTAAAAGTGTACCTGATGAAATAATAATTCCACACATATCCTCCCGATAATCATAACTATAATCGTCACCAAAAAAAACACTGCTGTTTCTTATAGTAAAACCACTAATGTCAACAGAACCAACAGTTATATTTATAACAGATGCAAGTTCTCCTCCATCAATAACTGTGTCACTTTTATCATTACCAACTAAATCTAATGATTTATCAATAACAATATTTTCAAAATAAACACCAGCTGATACATAAACCACTCCTCCATCAGAAACAGCATCCACACCCTCCTGAATCGATTCAAAATGATCTACACGCCAACCAGGTGTAGAAGAACTATAATCATCATCAACATAGACAACAGATGAACTACCCTCGTCTCCTTTAACATAGATACAGGTTAAACATAAAAACTGTGATAAAAGAAGGATAACAATAAAAAACGTTATTTTTTTAGCTGTCATAATCTAATTCACTCTCTCGATAAAATTTTCTCTATGAATTTTTCTAACTTATTTTTATTTATTAACAAATAATTAGGAATTATACTTATTAATGATTATAGAACAAAAATCGAAATAAAAAAAATTGATATTATTCTTTCTTTTTTAATACTGTTTCACAGTGACTACATCTTGAATAAATATAGCCTTTGTTTTTAATGATGTCACCAACAAAAATCTTTGAACATTCCGGACAAACACTTTCGATTCTATTTCTGGAACCGGCTGTTTTTAACGCAGGGTTAACAATAACAGTATCATGTTTAAAATTTATCAAATTTTTAAACATTTTAGTATAATATGGTTTTTTCTCATAAAAAAGATAACCTAAAACCAACAAACCCGACAGTATAAAAATAATTAAAAAATATGTAAAAATCGAACCTAAAAGAAAAACATCATCTTTTTCTTTATCAGCTGAATAAGAAGAAAACGAACTTTTGATTGAATCAAAAATATAATCATAAGATCCATCATCATCAATATCTAAAAGATACCTGTTTTCATCGATTTTGTTGATTTTCTCATAAGTTTTGGTTTCATTATTATAAAACGAATCGTAGACTTTATCACCGTCATCATCAACAAGAAAACCATAACTTCCAACATAAATAGAATCAATTAAGACATTAAACTCTAATTCTTCAGATTTAAGATTAACATTATTTTCAGCATAAACCTTTACATTAAAAACTCCTGATGAATTCCAAATATGACTAACCGTTACTTTATCAACTGGTGAACAAAGTTTTGTTGATTTTTTACTTCCATCATCCCAATCTATTACATAGAAAACATTTTTATCATATTCACAGGGCAGAACAATATCAAAAAACATTTTTTCATCCTTATAACCATTTGTATCTCCATCAAAAAATGGTTTACATGGAGGATTTTTATCAACCTCTGTTACCACCACATACGTCTTATCAACATTACTTTCTCCATAATTATCTGTAACTTTTAGACTAATTGAGTAAATACCTTTATTTTTGTAAATATTTGAAACTATTTCACCTGTGCCCTTGGTTCCATCACCAAAATCCCAGATGAAATCTTTTAACATTTTGTCATCCGAACTATTTGATCCATCGAAAACAAGTATTTCACCAGTTTTACAATGATATGGACCACCAGCATTAGCAACAGGTGGATCATTTGATTCTATAGGTGTTGCAAAAACAATTTTTGATTTATTTCCAATGTTTCCAAAAACATCAACAGCTTCAATTTGATAAGCATATTTTTGGTTATCAGTTAATCCTGAATCATTATAAAAATTATTTTTGGTTGTATCTATCAGACATGAATCCCTGTAAACATTATAATAATCTATTTTAAGATTATCAAAAGCATCATCCCATGTTAGATTAACAACTCCATCCATTGCCTCTGAAACTTCTAAGTTTTTAATATCCTCTGGTGCCACTGTATCCTTAATAATATTTACAGTTGTTACATCAGTGTTTTTATCTCCATCCTCATTTTCCACGGTTAACATAACTGTATAAATTCCTTCATATCTAAAAACATGGTCACAGGTAACACCTGTGCCTTTTTTGCCATCACCAAAATCCCAATGATATGTTAAACTTTGATCAAGAATATCCCTACTTTTTGAACCATTAAAACAAACAGGATAACCCACAAAACCAGTATATTTTTCACCAGCATCAGAAACAAGTTTCTCATTAGATGAAATAACTCTTAAATTAAGAGTATCATTAAAAGTTCTAAATTCAGAATCTGTAACAGTAAACTTAACCTGATAATTCCCTGGGGTCTTATATGCATAAGAAACATCCTGTTTTTTTACTTTTGAACCATCACCGAAATCCCATAGAAAACTATAAGGAGGTATCCCTCCAGATATATTTACTTTAAATTTATAGGGTTCACCGGCAACAACTAAAATAGGTTCCACTATTTCACATATTAAAGGATTAACACGTATTTCTACAGGATAGGTCTTGTTAACAACAGTATTATTTTTATCGGTAACAGATAAGGTTACATTGTAAACTCCGCCATTCTGATAAACATATTCAGTTGAAGTTTTATTTGAAGTATTGCCATCACCAAAATCCCAATAATATTTGTATGGAGGTATACCTCCAGATACACTACTTGAAAAACTAATGTTTTCTCCAACATAACCAACCTTGGGAAAAACAGCAGTGGACTCCAAAGGTGCTACACTTAAATTCAAAGAATGATGTTCTATGATTGTTGTATCATTATTATCTGTTACACTTAAAGTTACATTAAAGATTCCTTCTGAAAAATAACGATGTTTAACATCTTCCGTATAAGATTTATTG
>CAYLLH010000016.1:0-1744 GCA_964384785.1 uncultured Thermoplasmatales archaeon
TATATCGCAAACACCCATGACTATCTACATGCAGAAGAAATATCAGAACCATGTACAGAAAGACAAAGAGTGATACCATTACGAAACATGACACAACTAAATATATCAGAAAAAGAAATCAAAGGGATATTGAATGTTGACTAAAACAGAGAGGCAGACAAAAGAATACAAAGACCAGCTCTACATCATAGATATAGAATACTGCCTAGATACAAAAATAGCAATGTGAGATGAAAACATGAGCACATTTATAAAATGTGATAAATGCGGTAATTACACAATAGAGGTTATTGGAGATAAAGAACTTGGTTGTGAATATTGTTTGAATAAAGAATATGAGGAATAAAAAATGATAAGAACATACCCGTTTTTTGCTACTGCAATTTCAAATTTACAAGGAACTTTTTTTCGTAGTGTTGAAGAGGGTGAGTTTGAACAAGAAAAACCAATGAAATTAAGAAAAGAATTAGAATACTACTTAAAACATTGTCATCTATTTGAAATAAATAATAATACAAAAAACTTACTTGTTTTAACAAAAACACCAAAAAACAATGATATGATAAAATTACCATTCAAAACAATATTTATAGACGTTGAATTTAAGAAAAAAGACCTAAAAAATCTTGGAGTTAATATCGGTTTTGATATAATGGGTTTATTAATCGACCAACATAAGATAGGTAGTCCACAAATAGATAAAAACCAGACAGAAATAGGCGAAGTTCTAACAATAACAACACTTTTAAAAGAAGAAACAAAAGAAAAAAATAATATAAAAATTCATCGGTTTGATGCACATATGAATATATATGATGATTATAAATTCTTAAATTTAAAAAACAAAAGAAAAATTTCAAATCCTGTCATCAAAAGAAAAAAGGCAGAGGTAGAAAAAAAATTCATCCATCTTTTTACAATAAATTTTTTGAATTTAATTAATGACCCTCAAATAAAAATAATCTCTATTGATACTACTAAACAAAACCAAAAACGAATAAAAAAAGGCAAAATAGCAATCCCAACTCGTAATGTCATATGTTTAACTGGAGAACTAAAGAGACATATTGATGAATTATGCAATAAAAATATTTGGACATATAAATATCGTTTTTGGGTTAGGGGGCATTTTAGAACGCTGAGAAACCCTAGATACGGAGTGAATACTGGTAAACGTATTTGGGTTGCACCATTTATCAAGGGAAAAGGTGTGCTCTACAAAAAAACTTACTTGGTTGATAAGAAAGATGAAGAGATTTCAATGCAGGATGATTGAAAATGAAAAAGAAATGGGAAAACATGGAAAAAGAAGAAGTCATAGCCGAGATAGATGCACAAATGGAAGCACAACAAAAAGAAAAAAAATTTTGAAGGAGGGATAGATGACTGATATTAGAATGAAAAACTTGTTTTTATATCTATAAATTCATTTTTTCATCTCAAATTCTATATTAGTCATCCCCTAAACTTTCAAAAAAGGATGTGGAAAAATGGTCAAAATATTAACAGATAAATGGCTAGAAAAAATAGAAAAAGAAGGCGAACTAAAAGTTGGATATGTGAAGGTGAATATTAAATGTTTGAAGAAATAGACCAAGAAACAATAGAATTATTTAAAGAACTATCACAAAGCAAAAACGAAGAACCAAACCTAAAAACAACTGTATCAAAAAGTTTTTTGTTTCTACCAAAATTTATATGTCCAAACCTAGTAGGCGAAGATTTTGACTATATACGACAATCA
>CAYLLH010000017.1:0-22975 GCA_964384785.1 uncultured Thermoplasmatales archaeon
TTTGCTGTTATCTCATATAAACTTAGAAAAAACTACTTTCCATTTTAAAAAATCAAATCTTAAAAGTAGATTAAAACTATAATTTTTCAACAGGCTAAATTGTAAGCAATTCAATAATTTAATAAATAATAACTTTAAATTTATCAAAAAGATATTAATACCAAGTCATATTTACCAGAAAAAACAATCAATTTAAAAAAAATATTAACAGGAGTATTAATTAAATGGTAGAATTTAAAGTTGTTGTAAATGATACAAAGAACGGCAAATCACACAAAGTTGAAGTAACAGGCCATCATGCGAATTCACTGATTGGTAAAAAAATTGGTGATGAAGTAGATGGTATATTTGTTTCCCTGCCTGGTTACAAACTACAGATTACGGGTGGAACAGATAAAGATGGTTTTCCTATGAGAAAAGATTTTCCCGGTATGGGGCGAAGACGACTTCTTCTAAGTGATAGCCTTGGTTATCATCCAACTGAAAAAGGTATGAGAAAAAAACGATCAGTATGTGGAAACACAGTAAATCAGAAAATTGTTCAAATTAACATGAGGGTTACAAAACATAGTTCTAAAACAATTGATAGCATACTAAAAACTGAAAAAACTGAAAAAGAAACTGAAGAAAAAAAAGATGAGGAGTAAATATATATATGAGTCTGCCTGCGCAACCTGAAGTAAACATAGGTATGATCGGTCATGTAGATCATGGAAAAACAACTCTTACTCAGAGACTCACCGGTAAATGGGCAGATGAACATTCAGAGGAGATGAAACGTGGTATAACCATAAAACTTGGTTATGCTGATGCTGCTTTTTATAAATGTTTGAATTGTGATGAACCAAAATGTTACACCACTGAAAAAAACTGTGAAATCTGTAACGGTAACACAAGTTTACTTCGTTGTGTATCATTTGTTGATGCACCAGGGCATGAAACACTTATGGCTATAATGCTTTCAGGTGCAGCTATTATGGATGGAGCAATCCTTGTTATTGCTGCAAATGAAAAATGTCCGCAGCCTCAAACACGTGAACACCTTACTGCTCTTGATATATCTGGAATTAAAAACATTGTAATAGTTCAAAACAAAATAGATCTTGTTTCAAAAGAAGAAGCAGTTGAAAACTATAAACAAATCAAGGAGTTCGTTAAAGGAACCGTTGCTGAAAATGCTCCAATTATACCAGTTAGTGCTCATCATGAGACCAATATTAATGTATTAATAAAAACACTAGAAGAATATATACCCACTCCTGATAGAGATCTTGAAAAACCACCGATTATGTATCCTGCTCGTAGTTTCGATATCAACAAACCAGGAACCCGGCCAAATGATTTAAAAGGCGGAATAATCGGAGGATCACTTCTACATGGTGTTATAAACAAAGGAGACCTCATAGAAATAGCACCAGGTCGAGAAATCGAAGAAGAAGGACGTAAAAAAATCGAAAGTATAACCACACATGTAGATTCACTTATAACTGGTGGAACAGTTGTAGATCAAGCAACACCCGGTGGACTTATCGGCGTCGGTACCACTCTTGACCCCGGCAGAACCAAATCTGATTCTTTCGCAGGAAAAGTAATAGGTCTAAAAGGAAAACTACCACCAACAATGGATAGTTTCAACCTAACAATAAACCTTCTTAAAAGAGTAGTTGGAACAATTGAAGAAAAAAATGTTGAAGCAATAAAAACCAATGAACCACTCATGCTCACCATAGGCACTGCCACAACAGTAGGAGTTGTATCAGGTCTATCTAGTGAAGATCAAGTAGCTGTTAAACTTAAAATGCCAGTATGTGCTAACTATGGTCAACGAATCGCTATAAGCAGAAGGATAGAGGGACGATGGCATCTAATCGGATACGGCGAAATACAGAAAATGGAAGAATAATTATAATCGATACAAACGCTCTCATAATGCTTTTTGAGTTTTCTATAAATTTTGAAGAACAACTAACACGACTTTTTGGAAAATACAAAATAATAGTACCCAGGGCAGTTGTAAAAGAACTAAAAACTTTAAAACAAAAAGGCAAAGGAAGCAAAAAATATAATGCAAAAGCCAGCCTTGACCTGATCAACAAAACAGATATGAAAATAATAGAAACAGAAACAAAAGGCGATGTTGATGACATCGTATATAATCTTGCAAAAGAAACTAAATACCCTGTTTTAACTAATGACAAGGAACTACGAAAACGATTAAAAAACATACCTGTAAATGTTGTTTTTTTAAGATCAAAAAACTATTTTGCAATAGAATAACGAAACAAAAAAAAATATTTAGATAATTTTTTTATACATACCTCATACTTAACAGGTTTACATTTACACCCATTTTCTGAAGCTCAGCGTAATACCTTTCACCCATCTCTCTTTTTAAATCATTAAAAAAAGAAGCTTTTTCAGCATAATTTTTTTGATTCTCCTGAGTTTCCTTTAAAACAAGTTTAATAGTTTTAGATATTTTATAGGGATCTTTTTTATTAATATCAAAATCAATAGTTATTGCTTCAGCACCTTTCTCAATTTGTGATTTATCGATATTAATATATTGAAGGATTTCATCGCATTCCTTTACTTGCAATTTTTCAAAAATTGTATCAAGAGCAACTAATGCATAACTCTTACTTGTTTTACTAGCTATTATCTCAATTATTGCTTCAAAAGTTTTTTTGATTACATCATTATAACCAAGTTTTTTAAAAGTTTCTTCAATTTCATCAAAATCTATTCCTATATCAATAAATTTTTTTAGGCAATCATCATCCATAAGTTCTTTTAATCTTTGAATATAAAAAGGTCTATCTTTAACATTGATATAACCACCAATAATTATAATAAACTCTTTTATCGCCTCTTTGTATTCTTCATTATTTATTCTATCTATTTTTGATACTGCTTTTACAGCATACTCATCTTTTGAATTAAAAAATAAAATATCATCAATTTTCCATTGTGTTTTAATACCATAATCAATTTTTTCTTTATCAATGTCTTCAAGTAGCATATATTTAAAAATTTCATGTTTTTTTTCAAGCTCTCTTAATGTATTAACAATTAAGGTGACTGCATCTGTTCTTCTTTTTTCTTTTTTTATCATGCCTTTATAAAGAAGATCAACTAAAGAATTTACAAGAGGTTTTAAAACATCAGATTTTTTAGTTAATTCTTTATCAATATTTTTAATTTTTCCACTTTTTGTTTCACCAGTTGCACCTTGAATTACTTGATTCCATCTTATTTTAATTCCAAGTTTATCTAATAAAAATCCGGTATCATCAATAACATTGATAGCTATCTCTTGTAAATCCGTATTATAAAAAAATTCATCTTGTAGTATTTCTTTAAAAATTTCTTTAAAAACAATTTCTAAAAACTCGGCTATTTTGTCTCTATTGGCATATTTCAAAGAAATATTTTCTTCAACAGCAATAGATATTTCTTGGTTTACAGGACTGATTTCTGCAGATATGCTTTCTAAAAATTTATAATCAGTTCTATGTTTTTCAAGGATATAATTCATTGATTTTAAAGTAAAATCCTGAGACGTTTTCTTCTTAACAACTAACAAAAAACTTTGAATAATTTTTTTTAATAATTCTGAGTTTTTCATTGAATAGCCCTGTAAATATTTTTTTTATTTTTTTTGTTTTAAACTTTTTTCAATAACATTTTTTAAATAATGTTTATCAAAAGGTTTTGTTATATATTCTTCACTTATGATCCCACCATAATTTTTACTGTTAAAATCTGATTTGGCAGTAAGAAAAATAATTGGAATTTCACTCCACTCTTGGTTTTTTTTTATTTCTGCTGCTGTATCCCAACCGTTCATAACTGGCATCATTATATCCAGAAGAATCAAATCAGGGAGTTTTTTATTTTTTAAAAATTTTATACATTCCCTACCGTTTTCAACTGATACGATATCAAAATTAGAATTGATTTCCTCTAACCCACATTTAACTGAAATTCTAACACCAGGATCATCATCGACGATAAGAATTTTTTTTCTATTAGTTTTTTTAAAATCATCATTGTTAGTTACGTTATTTAACAAACCTTTTTTTTCTTCTTCTCTTAATTTTTTAACTATATCGGGGTCTTCTTTCATAACTTCTCTCCTATAAAAGCATTTTTTCTAGAAAAATATGCTTCCTAACCTCTTTAGTGATAAGAATAATATGAATTATTCTTTCAAATAATTTTTTATTAAAAGGCTGATAAACATGTTTTTTTCAAGAAAATTTTTTATAAAGGAGTCCTTATTTCAGCTCTCAACCTTAAAAAAAGTCGGGGTGGCTCAGCCTGGTTAGAGCGCCTGACTCATAAGCACAGCTATGAAGGGTTCGCCAAAAAAAGTTGGTTTTATGAGGTGCTAAGATATCAGGAGGTCGCGGGTTCAGATCCCGCCCCCGACATCAGATTATTTTTTAGATTATAATTGTGATAAATCCAAAAAAATAAATACTGACTGATTATTTTATTGGGTCAATAAATTGGAGGAGAGATATATGAAAATAAAATTATTAGTATTATTGTTATGTATGGCTTTAGTAATAGGCATGTTAAGTGGTTGTACAGAAGAAAAAGAAGATAAAGAACAAAAAGAAGAAAACACTTCACCAGAAGCTGAATTTGAATACGGTCCAAAATTAGAAGAGAATTATACCATAGGTCAAGATATATGGTTTAATGCTTCTGGTTCATCAGATGCAGATGGCGATGATTTAACATATCACTGGGAGTTTGGTGATGGAGAAATAGCTACAGGTGTTAATGTTTCTTATAACTACAGTAAAGCAGGAGAATATACCGTAAACCTAACTGTAAACGATGGAACAGATGATAGTAAAGTAGAAAGTAATACTATATATGTGTATATTAACATGGCTCCCACTGCAAGTTTCAAATATAATGTAACCTACTATAATGAAACTTTAGAAGTTTCAAATGTAACATTTACAGATATATCTACAGATCCTGAAAATAATATTGTCAATTGGACTTGGGATCTTGGAGATGGAACAATAAAAGAAAATGTGAAAGTTATAGAGTATAGGTATAATTGGTCTGAAATAAACGGTGACTCAATAGATGTAACATTAACTGTTAAGGATAATTATGGAAAAACAGATTCAGTAACTGGCAATGTTAACTTAATGGCTACTGAAGAAATAACTGTTAAAAAATAATCTCTTTTTTTTATGTTATCATAGGATCTGAATCATTATTTTTTTTCTTATTTCTTAGTTTATCATCAATATGATTTACAACTGAGTCCTCAATTTTTTTTAGTTCATCTTTGCTGACATTTGTTTTTTTAAAAAGTATTTTTCCTTTTTTATCAAAAATTCGTATACTTCCTTTTTTATGGTTTGAAACGATTTTAAAAATATGTTTTTTTGATTTGAACCATTGCCAGATGCCTAAAACCATATTGATATTGCCCTCTAATTTTTTTTTTGTTGATAAAATATCGTTGTTTTGTATCTATTTAAAGATTTTCATAAAAAGAGTTTATTACATAGTTTTAGGTTGTAGAACAGTACCGTGAAGAATCAAGTTTGATAAAACAAAACCTAAAGCAGGGAAAAAAACAATGATTCCTGTCCAAGGGTTTAAAAACATTAACATAACAGGAACCACTGCGAAATTAATCATGTAATGACTTCCTATTAGTTTTCGTGCTTTATCTCTATTAAAAATTTTGATTGATAGTAGTTTATTTGAAATATAAAACATTAGAATGAATGCTGCAGCAATTAAACAAAGAATCAGTATTTCTAATGATTCTAAATTTTTAAATCCCCAGATATGATAAATTGTAAAAAAAACTAAAAATAAATCAATTATTTGAATTAGATATGCTGTTATTTTAAATGATGGAGGTATTATTAGTTTTTTATCTAAAACTCTTACTCCGGTTCTTGTTGCGAATGTGTTAGCTCCTTGTTTAAAATCGTTTTCTATGTCTTTTAGTCCTCCTGCAATTATTTGCATGAATAGAACTTGTATTGTTCCAAGTATGCATACCATCCATGCTAAAAATGAGATATTTGAAAAACTTGATGCTTCTGTTGCTGCTCCGAATAAAATAAGGGAAAATATTCCTAGTCCAACAAAGATATCCATCAATGGTAGTTTTTTACTAATCGTGTTATATATTGTTATAAATGCGGCTGATAACCCTATGAAAATTAATGGAAAATATAGTTGGTTTTGGTTGCATATGTGAAATGCTGATAGACTGCTTATTATTAGTGAAAATATTGCAAAGCTCCATGCTTTTTTTAGTGTGATTGTTCTGCTTATTAGTGGTCTGTCAGATATTTCTTTTGATGATTTATCGATTTTGTAATCTAATATGTCGTTTAAAACAAAGCCATATGTATGTCCGAAGAATCCTACTATGAATAATAAGAGGAGTGGTATTAGGTTGTATTGTTCCATGGCGATTGCTCCCATTACTGGTGAGATGCCTGTTAAGGCGGCGTTGAATGATCGTGATAGTTTTAGGTATTCTTTTATTGCCATGCTCTTTTTTATGTTGATGAAAAGTTAGAATAAAAAATCATCGGCTTTTTTTTAAAAATTATTCTTTTTTTAGTTATAAATATTTTTATTTTTGTAATTTTTATACTTTATTTTTTTGTTATACGTTTTATTAAATTATACATAATTATATATTAATATTTGATAATGAACTAATATTTGTGTTTTAAACCATTAAAAATAAAAAAATATATTTTTTATTATAATTACTATAATAAGATTTATATACTCATTTTTTATTTATATACTCGCGAATGGGGGAGATTATCGAAAAAAAATTCTTTTTTTTAACGATCTCTCCTCACCACCTTCAAAAAAAAGAAAATCTCTCCCATTCACTCCTCATCTAAAAATTATACTATCAGCTTTTTCTTCAACAATTTTACGATATTTTTCATCAGTTATAATCATAATCATCCAATCAGGTATAGCACGAGTACGAATCGCTTCAGCTGTCGGAGTGAACTCATCCAAAGTTCTAAGCTTATTATCATCAAAAATCATAATATCTGTTTGATCAATACGTGGTTCAGACTGATGAAGCTCTTGATATGGGACATCAATAATAACATGCCCCTCAGGTATACCAAGTTTCTCCTCAAACTCTTCTTCTTTAAGTCTTCTTAAATCTGGATCATCAAGTTTTTTAACAAACTCAAGCTCATCAGAACTAAGATTCCAAAAAGATTTCATATATGCTTGTTTAAAAAGAGTACGATATTTTAATTTAGCAGCAATTTCTTGTTGAAAAAAACCACCCATGTTTTTAAGATAATTCATAAGCTCAGCATCAGTCATTTTAAAAAAATCATAAGGATTAGCATCAGTCATAAGATCAATAGCCTTTGAAAGCATCAACTCAGCGATTCGAACTGTTTTATGAAAATAAATAGATGAATACATCAAAGCACGAGCCATCAAAATATTTTCAACAACACTAACTCCTTTTCTTTTAACAACTAACATATTATTAAATATATCAAGTGTTTGAAGGAAACGTTCGATATCTATAACACCATATGCAACACCAGTGTAATAAGCATCTCTTATCAGATAATCAAGTTGATCCACATCTATAGCACTATCCATAAGCTGACTAAGAAAAGGTTTATTTTTTTTAATTCCTCTAATTGCATCAACAACTTGTTTTTTGTCAATATTATGTCTCTCTAGTACTTCTGATACAGTATCATTTGTGATAAACTGTTTTTCGTATTTATCAAAAATTTTATATTCACCAGTTATAAGTTTCTCAGTAAGATCTATATGATCCACGTTTAAATTATCCTTAATTAGTTTCTCTAAGGTATGGGAAAAGGGTCCATGTCCAATATCATGCAGGAATGCAGCAACTGTAAAAATTGTTTCATCTGATTCACAAAGATGAAGAATCTTAGATGCTTTTCCTGCAAGATTATATGTACCAAGGGAATGCTCAAGTCGTGTATGATGGGCACCTGGAAAAACAAGATGAGCAAGGCCTAGTTGTTTAATATTGTAAAGTCTTTGCATCTCCGGTGTTTCAAGAAGTTCTAAATAAATTCCATCGAGTGTGATATCGCCATGAATCGAATCCCGGATTATTTTATAATTTTCTACCATTTTCAACCAATTTTTTTTATAGACGTCTAAACACATACTTATTTTTAAAAGGTTTCCAAAAAAAGGAATTTAAAAAAAAGTATTTGTTTAGCTTAAGAAAAACAAATACAAAGTTGTTAGTTTTTACTTTTAATTAAATGAGATAAATGGTCCATTAAAAGTTCCATAAAAATCTTCTTCCATAACTATACTATGCCAGCCGCCGCCTTCATATTCTCTAATTTTAACTGTGACTTTTACTGTTCCATCACGACTATTAATAAATCCATTCATTCTATAAATAAATATAAAACCTGAGTTAACTGTTTGTGAATTTCTTTTAATAGAACTTTCTAATCTTAATGTGTCTCCCTCATCAAAATTTAGTAAAATAACACAACTATGACCTTTTTTTATGACGTCATTGGTTTGTATTTTTACTCTAATTCTTAAAAAACCGCTAATTGAAATACCTGAATTCGTGGATTCTTTTTCGGTATCCTCTGTGTTTTTTTCCATTGTTTTTGGTGTTACTGTTAAAGAATTATTATCTTCTTCCGACTGATTTTTTTCTTCAATTGATGTCTGTATAGTTTGACCTATAGCAGTAACTGGTATTAAAAGCATCAAAAAAACTATTGCAATTGGTATATATCTCATTTTTTTCCTCATTTTATACCTCCAAAAAAACTTTTATTTCCCATCATTTACAAACAATTTTTATTATATAATCTTTCCTAGATTTTGTTATAAAACCAAAATAGATATCTAAACTAAAAAATATATGTTAAGATTTAAAAAAAAGAAAAAAGATTTTTTTTTTAGACTTCCTGAAGTAAGAATGCACCTAGACATTTGAGTTTTTCTTCATATGTTTCAGGGTAAAGAAAACGTTCCATTGCACTGATACTACTCATAATGGAATTTCCATCCTGGGGTGTAAAACAAAACCCAACTACTTCGTTTTCATTTATCACATGAATAGATGGTAGAACAGCAACGGTTTGGTCAAGAATTCTACCATAGTGTCCATGATCTCTACCAAATGAAAAAACAAGATTCGCGGCTTGTTTATTTGTAACTGCAACACGAGGATTGTCTTTAAACATTTTTTTAACTTTATCTACATCTGTTTTATATTTAAGTTTAAGATCATACCATATACTGTGCATATACTGGGTATTGAGTTTCAAAGCGCTGGAGAATACATTTAGATTTATTCCAAGTGTTTTATAGAGGTGATAAACATCTACAGCATGATGAGTTCCCATTTTTTCATCTTTATGGGTCCCAACCTCTGGTGATGGAATAAAACTTTTAACTTGACTAATATCGTTAGCTCGTCGGATACAAAGAAAACGTCCTTCTTTCAAATTGTTTTTCTTTCCATCTGGTATGGCTAGTGTATTTATTAAAACCGCTATGTTATGTGTGTTACAACTTACAATATGGATGAATTGATCTTTATCAGTAATTGCGTCATCGTTAATACCAACAGCATACATTTTCCCGAAACCAAACTCTGAGCCTTGAGCAAGAAAACCTGCTGTCTTTTTTTTGTATTTATTATAGTATTTTTCTTTGTTACGAAGACCTGTTCCTTTTGGTGTACAGTCTATTACTACATCTGCTCTTTTTATTGCTTCCTCTGCTTCATATAGTGGTTCAGTTCCAAGTTCTTTAAAATCTTTCATTTTGTCTTTTGCTGTTGCAAGATTCGCTCCTCTTTTGGTTAAACCTCGAATTTTAGGTCTATCTGTTAATACAGGGCTGTGTTTATAAAAAGTAACCTCATCAATTCCAAGGTCTTGTTGTGCATCACAGAGTAATCCAATTAAAGGTTCTCCAATAGTTCCTGTTCCAACAACATGGACAATTTTTCCATCTGCCATGATTTTTTTTATTCCTCCCCAATTTTTAATCAAATGTGGACAAAACGATGTAATCCAAATATAGCATATAATTGTTACCGTTTTATAAGATATCAAAAAAATATTTTGAAGGCAATAAGTTTAAAAAGGATTAGATGTTTCACGTTTCTCCATGGCATTACCTTTAGATGTACTAGAAAAATCAATCAATCAAAAACTGACATTGCTTCTAAAAGATGGTCGTAACCTAGAAGGAACCCTTTCTGGTTATGATGAATATATGAACATGGTTCTAAGTGATGTAGAAGAAGACATCGGTGAAGCCAAACGTAAACTTGGAACTGTGATACTTAGAGGGAATAACGTAGTTAGTATCTCCGTTTTGTAACATAAAATATCCTTTTTTGGCCGAAAAGCATTTATACTTGATGTTTATTTTTATATATTGGAAGGAATCGGGCTGGTAGTATTTTTTGTTAGAGTGCATCCCATCCCCTCCTAGTGACAAGCCAGCCATCCTTCCTCCTTTTAATTAGATATAAAAAGATAAAAAAAACTTTTTTTTTTGGTTTTAATAAACACAAACACTTTTAATCAAAAAAATGATTCTCTGGAAAATTGTTATGAACCAAGATATAGAAAGATTTGACAAAGCAATTCTAAATGGAGATGCAATATGGTGGCAGATGTATCTTCCATCAGGTGAAATAGTTTTTAGTAAATCAAAAGCAAAAATACTTGGATATCCAGAAAACAAATTTAAAAAATATCAGGATTTCACAGAGATATTACATCCAGAAGATTACGATAAAGCTATGTCTGCAATGAAAGATCATTTAAACGGTAAAAAAGAATTATATGAAGTTTTGTATCGTATTAAAAATAATGATGGTAAATATGTCAGATTTTATGACTGTGGAAAAATAGCCAATAAAGAGAATGAAAAAATGTCAGTAATGGGTTTTGTTTTTCAAATACAAGAAAATCAAGAATTTGATGAACAAATAAATTTTTTTAAACAATTATTAACAAAAGATAATCCTCCGTTAATTGATTTGTTTTCAAGAATCTGATAAACCCATGTTTTTTTTAAAAAAGTTTTAAGTATATTTCCTTGTTACCAGTTATTTGATTCTTATGGGGAGAAACATTAAAGCATTTAGAGGCAAAGAACTTCGTTGTAAAGGCTGGAAACAAGAAGCAATACTTAGAATGCTTGAAAACAACCTTGAAAACGCTGAGAAACCAGATGATTTGATAGTCTATGGTGGAACTGGTAAAGCTGCTCGTAACTGGGAAAGTTATGATAAAATCGTTAAAACACTAAAAAACTTAGAAAATGATGAAACAATGATTGTTCAATCCGGTAAACCAGTAGCTGTTTTTAAAACATGGACGACCTCTCCTCGTGTATTAATGGCTAACTCTAATATTGTTCCTCATTGGAGTCATTGGGATAAATTCAACGAGCTTGATAAACTTGGTCTTATTATGTATGGTCAGATGACCGCGGGTTCATGGTGTTACATTGGAACACAAGGAATCATCCAAGGAACATATGAGACTTTTTCAGCTCTTGCAAAAAAACATTTCAAAAGTAATCTATCGGGAAGAATAGTACTGACTGGTGGGATGGGTGGTATGAGTGGCGCTCAACCATTGTCTGTTAAAATGGCAGGAGGAGTATGTCTTTGTGTTGAATGTGAAGAAGAAAGAATCGATCGTCGAATAAAAGCTGGTTTTTGTGACAAAAAAATATATGACCTGGATGAAGCAGTGGAAGTAGCTGAGCAAGCAAAAACGGATAAAAAACCATTCTCGATTGGTGTTGTAAATAACTGTGCTGACACTCATCCATATTTAGTAAAAAAGGGTTTTAAACCAGATGTTATAACAGATCAAACAAGTGCTCATGATGAACTAAATGGTTATGTTCCAGCAGGTTTCTTTGGTGATAATTTAGATGATGCTTTTGAACTACGGAACTCTAATCCAAAAAAATACATCAAACATTCAATGGAAAGTATGAAATATCATTGTAAAGCCATTCTTGATTTTAAGAAAAATGGAGCTATTGCTTTTGATTATGGTAACAACCTTAGGGGTCAAGCTGAAAAAGCAGGTCTTTCTAATGCTTTTGACTACCCTGGTTTTGTACCAGCTTATGTCAGGCCGATGCTAGCAGTGGGTCGTGGACCATTTCGTTGGCTTGCTTTATCTGGTGATTCTGAAGATATAAAAAAAACAGATAAGATTGTCACAAGTTTGTTTCCTGAGGATAAAGTATTAGCAAAATGGATAAAATTAGCAGAAGAATATCTTCCATGGGAAGGTCTTCCTGCTCGAGTTTGCTGGCTTGGTTATGGTGAACGTGAAAAATTTGCGCTTAAAATAAATGAGATGGTTAAAAATAAAGAAATAGGGCCGGTTGCAATTACTCGTGATCATTTAGACAGTGGAAGTGTAGCATCACCCTATAGGGAAACAGAGAGTATGAATGATGGTAGTGATGTTATAGCGGATTGGCCTCTTTTAAACGCGCTTCTTAATTGTGCCGCTGGTGCGGATAATGTACAAATCCATAATGGTGGCGGAGTAGGAATCGGTCTTTCTACTCATGCAGGAATGGTAGTAGTTTGTGACGGATCAGATGAAAGCACTGAACGTATAAAACGTGTTTTTAAAACAGATCCAGGTATGGGCGTAATCCGACATGCTGATGCTGGTTATGATGAAGCAATTGATCTTATAAAAAAATCTGATCTTAGATCACCAATGATCTAATATAAAAATCTTTTAAAATACAAAAAATATAACAACAAAAAAAAATGTGGGGTTTTTTATTTTGAATAAGACCAATGAAGAGATATTCAAAAAACTTATTGAGGATAAAAATGTTGTAGATAAAATACGTTTTACTTGTGAAGAACTTTATTGCAGTCAGCCTTTTACTGATTCACCTCGACCCTTATATGATAAACTAAATGAAATAGTGGAACTTGCTTGTGATGTTAGATATGATCTTGAATGCGAAATCAGTAATTTATCTCAATAAAAATTTCTTTTTTTTAGTCAAGTTTCCCAATTGTTTTTTCTACTTCTTCTAGAATCTCACAGGATTTAACTAGTTTCTGCATTTTTGTATGATCTGGGTAAAGAGGACGGTCTACATCTAAAAATTTAACATGTTTACGAATAATATCTTTTGCTTTCTCTACACCTTTACCGAATTTGTAATCACGGAAATCAAGTGCTTGAGCCGCGGCCATAAATTCTATTCCAAGGATTCCATAAGCATTTTCTAGGATTTGCATGTTTTTTATTGCTGTGTTCATACCCATGCTTACAAAGTCTTCCTGGTCAGCAGCTGCTGGAATGCTTTGAATTGATGCAGGGCTTGAAAGAATACGTTGTTCAACAATAAGACTATCTGCAGTGTACTGACTAAGCATCAATCCTGACATCATACCAGCGCCTTTACTAAGAAAAGCTGGGAGTCCAACGCTAAGAGCAGGGTTGTTAAGTCGGTTCATACGACGTTCGCTCATAACACAAACCATTGTTATAGCAGCTCCTGCCATATCCATCGGTAAACTTACTGGTGTTCCTTGAAAATTAGCACCAGAAATCTGAAGATCTTTTTCTGGGAAAAACACAGGGTTATCACAAACACCATTAAGCTCTATTTCTACTTGTTTTTGAGCAAAATCTAGTGCATCATGAGCAGTACCAATTACTTGTGGTGTGGAACGCATTGAGTATGCATCTTGTACTTTACATTGTATATTTTCTTTTTCTAAATCTCCATCTTTTACAAGTTTTTTAATTGTTTTAGCTGAACGAATTGCACCCGGGAAACCACGTGCTTGATGTAGAAGTGGTGTATATGGTTTCATATTTGCTTTTAAAGCCTCCAAACTCATTGCGGCAGCTATTTCAGCTTGTTTTAAAAATCGTTTAGCATCATACAAAAAAATAGCACTCATTGCAGTAAGAACATTTGAACCATTTATCAAAGCCAGTCCATCACGTTCTTTAAGACCTGGTGGTGTGATCCCTGCTTTTTTTAAGGCTTCTTTTCCATCAAAAAGCTCACCCTGATAATATGCTTTTCCTTCGCCAAGCATCAAAAGAGCAATCTGAGACATAGGGGCAAGATCACCACATGCTCCAACACTACCCTTCTGGCAGACAAAAGGAGTAACTTCTTTATTTAACATTTCAACAAGGGTCTTTGTAATTATTGGTCTACATGCACTTTGTCCATGGGCATGAACATTTACACGAGCTGCCATTGCTCCACGAACATATTCCTCAGGTGCTGGATCACCAATACCTGCTGAATGATTATAAATAAGATATTTTTGAAACTGTTTAACTTGTTCATCATTCAATACTACTTCAGAAAACTCCCCAATACCTGTGTTAACTCCATACATTATCTCTTTAGCTTCGATTTTTTCTTCTAAAACATCACGGCATTTTTTAATATCTTCAAGTGATTTAGGATCAAGTTTTACTTTTTCTCGATGTCTAGCAATTTTTACAAGTTTTTCAATAGTTAAACCTGAACCATTCAACACAATAGTCATAAATCCTTTTATTCCTCCCTTAATAAAGAGTTAAAATCTTACAATTTCCCCGTAACTAATAACCATGTATTAAACATTTCCAATACAAAAAAAAAGATCTCTTTTTATACTAAAACTTAAAGTATTAGTTATTTTTTAACGGTTTTTTGATTAAACTATGGAATATTCAGCTGATCTTGCAAAATTTTTAAATGAAAAACTTCAAGAAGCAGGAGTAGACACTCAACCAATATATGGTGAGATAATAGTTGCTCTTCTAGTTGTTTTAGCTGCTCTTATTATCGGTTGGATTGTATATCATATATTCGAACGTTTTCTTACAAAATGGGCTGAAAAAACTGTTACAAAATTGGATGATGAAATAATTAAAAATATAAAAGCACCGATTTATGCTTTTGTTATAATAGTTGGAACCTATTATGGATTAGAAAGCTTAGAATTTATTAAAGAACATACATTTATAGTTTCAGCTATTTTTACTCTACTTGAGATTTTCCTTGTAACATTAATTGTTATCAGAATTATAAATGTTGTAATAGCATGGTATGGTGAAAAACAATCTAAAAAAAGAAAAGTCAGTAGTCATATACTTTTTATTTTCAAAAAACTACTTCAACTTGTGGTAATACTTTTTGCATTTCTAGCTATACTTGCAGCATTTAACGTTGATCTAACTGGCGTTGTGGTAGGTCTTGGTGTTGCTGGTATCGCGATTGGTTTTGCTCTGCAGAACATACTCGGTGATTTGTTTAGTGCGTTCTCAATTTATTTTGATAAACCATTTGAAATAGGAGATTTTGTTATCTTAGGTGAACATGCAGGTGTCATTAAAAAAATCGGTGTAATGTCAACACGTATCACTTTATTACAAGGCGAAGAACTAGTGGTATCCAATAGAGAACTTGTTACAACACGTATTCGTAACTATAAAAAAATGCAGAAGAGACGTATCAATTTTGGTTTTGGAGTAACCTATGATACACCAGTTGTTAAACTAGAAAAAATACCGGATATGGTAGGAAAGATTATTGATGAGGTAGATTTAGCAACTCCAGATAGAATTCATTTTAAAGAATTCGGAAATAGTAGTTTAAAATATGATATTGTATATTATATTAATTCTTCAGATTACAATAAATACATGGACATACAACAAGAAATAAATCTTAAGATAAAGAAAGCCTTTGAAAAAGAAGGTATAGAGATGGCTTTTCCGACTCAGACAATCCACTTAAAAAAATAAAAAAATTTTTTATTTTTTTAGTCACAAGGAGAAATTTCTTTCAACTGCTCAAGTGTTTTGTTAAGAGTTATAACATCTCCTACTGCTTCAATTTTTTCAACAGGAATGCAAATTGTTACATGACCAATTATTGGTTTTTTTAGATCAAGTTTTACAGCAGCCTCATTATCAAGTTCGACATAAAGATTGGTTAGATGCCATTTTTTTGTGTCAATCTCAGTTCCATTTACTTCTCCAATGGTTGTGGCATCAGAGGTTACAACCTGCATGCCATCAATCTTATTTGCTTTCATAAATTATCTTTTTTCCTCCCACATTTTTTTTATAATTGTCTAACAAAAAAGCAGTTATATATTTTTTTATTTAAAATAAAAAAAATTTTTGTTAAAATGTTGGTTCAGATTTTTTAGATTTTATCTCAGTTTCAATAAGTTTTTTAAAGAATTCTTTTTTGTTAATAATTAGAAGTCTACCATTTCCCTCATGGAAATTATTTATATGTTGACGTCCTGATCGATTCGCACGCCAGCTGCTTTGCCATTTTTTTCCAACTGCTCCACATACTGTACATCTCCATTTCTTAGATTTCTTTCTAACTGGATTCTTCATCTGATATCAAATAGGTTATTATCAAAATAGATATTTAAATGCCTGGAAAATGTTTGGGAAAAACCAAACAAAAAATTATTTTTCTATATAAAAATAACTAATTAAGCCGCCTGCTATAGTTAGTGCTATACCTAAAGCTAAAACAGTATAAGATAAGTTAAAAAGCATAATGAAACAGGATGCAAAAGCAATACAAGGAAGTATAGGCATTTTACCTATCGAGAGAGGTGTTTTAAAACCTTTTTTTACTGGTTTATCGTATCTTAGTTTTATAAGCGAAATGTTAACTAGTATAAAAACTGCGAAAACTGTGAAATTTGTAAGATTAGCGACAGTTGATAATTTTCCTAGTAGAAGAAAAACCATTGATCCTGCTACCACACCTATAGATGCAACCCACGGGGTACGGGTTTTTTTAGAAATTTTTTCAAAAAATTTTGGTAGTGTGTTTTCTTCTGCCATACCATACACTATACGAGATGCGCCCAGAAGCATAACCAGAACTGTGTTAAAAGTGGCTAGTAAAGCTATAAAAGATAAAACCACGAAGCTTTCTTCACCTAAAACATTTCCAGCGATAAGTGAAAGTGGAGCACTAGCATCAGCCAGGTCTCCATAATAGACGGTGCTTACTGCTGCCAACCCCACCAGAAGATATATCGCCGTGGTGACAATAATAGAGATGATAATAGCCTTTGGAATATTTCTACGTGGGTTTTTGGTTTCCTCAGCCAGACGGGTTATAGTTTCAAAACCAATGTAGCTAAAAAATATCAATACTCCAGCTTCCATAACACCTTTCATACCGTTAGCTAGTTCAAAATAGTCAACAGCTCCAAGATTGGGAATCCCGATAAATATTATTGCGATTAAACCAGAAGCTTCGATAATAGTTATGATAATAGTGACGGAAGCTGTTTCTTTAACCCCTGCAATAAGTACTATTGCAGATACTACAAGCACTGCAAAACTAGTAAGAATGACTGGTGTTTCAAAAAGTGCATTAAAATAGTTTGCAAAACCAATAGAAACTGCTGCGCCTCCAATAACTGCCCCGGCTATGATAAGCCATCCGGTAAGCCAAGCGGTTTTTCGGCCAAATGCCTCCTCTACATATCTGTATTCTGCTCCTGCATCTGGAAAACGAGATGATAGTTCGGCATAACTCAAACCAGTTAACAATGCCACTATAGATGCAAAAATAAAAGAGATCCATATACCGTTACCGCTTAATCCTGCAGCTTCACCGATTACTACATATATTCCAGCGCCCAGAATGATACCTATGCTCATCAATGTTACTTCAAACAGACCCAGTGATCGTTCGAGTTTAACCATAAATTTTTGTCTCCATAATTTTTTTTTTTTAGAATAGTTCTAATGGATATTTGTAAATATAAATCATAAAAGCCAGAAGTAACAACATTATTATCCATAAAATTATTGCTTTTTTAACAGTTTTTTTAGCTTTTTCTTTCTCCCACCATTCTCTGGGTGTTACACCTTGAACTAAAAATGTTACTATTCCGGCAAGATTAATGCTTACAAGGTTTACAAAGAAGAGTAATAATGCTCCTTGGGCCTCATGCCAATAATTAGATCCAATAAGAAGACCACTAGTGACAAGCGGTGGAAGTAATGCTACTGCAACCATGACACCTACTAGTGCTTGTGACACATCTCTTGTGAAAGAAAGAGTTCCAGCGATACCTGCTGATAAAGCAAGTAGTATATACATTATATCAATATTTGTTCCAGTGATAAGAATGTTTGATGAAGAAAACTCGACTTTTAGAAAAACACCAAAAATTATTCCTATAATCAAAGGTGCTGAATAACCGATAACAGCAGATTTTGCAGCATCTTTGGTTAAATCAAAATCAGCAAGGGTAAAAGATAAAGATAAAGCAATACTTGGTGAAAGAAGAGGTGCTATAACCATAGAACCAATAACTACTGCTACATTATCATAATAAATGCCTATCGCTGCAACAATTGATGCTAAAATAATTAGTACAAAAAAAGTTTTTGAAAAACTTACTTTTTCACTAAGATTCTGATAGATTTCCTCTAGACAAATTCTTTCCCCAGTTTTCTGCTCATCTTTTTTTATTTCTTCTTTTTCTGGACGTGGAATAGATGCTACTATAGGGAAAACAATTATGTGAAAACCATTTTGATTAGAATATTTCTCCTCGATTGTATTTAAAGCCGGTTCGGTTTGTTCTGATGCGACAAGAATATTAGTAACTGTTTCATCTTTTGTTACGACATCCTGCCAGATACCATAGATGGTGATATCCTCAAGAATTTTTTTGAATTCTTCTTTATCAGCTTTAACTCCATAAACTTCTATAAGTCTTAAAGTCATTTATTTATCTTCTTCCTTTATTTTTTTTCTATGAATCACGGATTCATTTATTTGTCTACCGAAATCCTCTGTCATTTCATCAAATTCTCCTTTTTTTATTAGAATTACTCCTATGATTGCAATGATGATACCCGCCATTGTATCCAATGTTAAATTTAGCATTAAAACATAATTTGTTTTTACATAATATGTACCTGTTATATTCAACCATTTAACAAACTCAAAGATCACTCCAAAAGACATTGTTACAATAACTGCTACAAAAGCCATAGCATATTTGTTCATTTTGAGTCCTTCCCAGTATTCATCAAGAATGTAGATTAAGGTGAAACTTATAAATGCGGCAAATAACGAAATAATGAATCTTGTAAAAAGAATATAACCTGGAATATTTATGTAATAATCTAGAAGTCTTCCACCAACATGTAACACAGTTATTAATGCTATAAAAAAATCAAAAATCCATGGAAGCGTTATTTTTATATCTTGTTTAAAAATCGTTGGAAGAAAACTAATAAAAATACCTATAAATGTTCCAAAAACCCATACATAATCTTTTTTCCATAATGCTAAAATTAATGATATTATCATTACGGCTCTTAAAATAAATGACCAGGTGAATATTTTTTTTAGAAAGAAACTGTCGGGTTTAAGAACCGGCATTCTTTTTTTTCTCCATCTTCTTTTGATGTTTTTCTTCCATTTTTTGTATTATTTTTTTATCTACCTGTTCTCCAAGATCCTCTGTCATTTCATCAAAACTACCTTTTTTTATCATGCTAACACCCAATATTGCCATGATAGCTCCAGCTAAGGTATCAATTGAAAGATCTTTTATTGTATCATTGTAACCCCATTGTTCTGATGTCTGAAATATAAGATCGGTTACCCATTCGTTAAACTCCCATATTACTCCCATAGCGATAGTGCAAAAAACAACAAGAAAAGCCATAGCATATTTATCCATTATTAGACCATCCCAGTAAACATGGAGAATATAAATTATGACAAATGCTAGAAATGCTATTATAAATGATGATACAAAATGTGTTAATGAATCATAATGAGGAATATCTCGATATGCATTTAGTAATCCTCCTCCGATGTGGAGAAGTAATGAGGTTGTGATTAGTATATCTAAAACGAGTGGTAGAGTTATTTGATAGTTTCTTTTAAGAATAGTTGGTATTAAACTTACAAAGAGTCCAAGTGTACTTCCAAAAATCCATACCATCTGTTGTTTCCAAACAGAGATTATTATAAGTGCAATTATACAAATTTTAAGAGAATAAGATAACGTTAAACCTAAAGTGGTATATTTTGTTTTTTTCATAAACTCCTCTTTTTTTTGTTCTCTCCCCCAAAGAGAAATAAAATTTTTTTTATTTGTCAAGATTTGAATGGATGTAATCTTTAAAATCTTTTGTTAAATTTCTAAGGAGCATCTTTTCTTACCAAATATAGATCAATAAATGTCAATATTGGATTTATACTAATTATTTCTATAAAGAAAAAAACCATAACACCTATAGATGATCTTGTTTAATAATATGATAAATAATTCTATAAGAAAACATAAAAAAATTGTTTTTTAGAAAACAATATAAACAAACACATAACTAACAACAAAAAAAAGTAATATATTTTTGGGGGAGTATAGAAAAATATGGATATTGAAATAGCGGGCTATGGATTAGAAGAAAATTTACCTTTGATAGGTATGAGCATCTGGAACATCATCATGTTTTTATTGGTTTTAATTGTTGGAGTAATTGTTGTTAAAATTGTTTCAGCTTTAATGAAAAAATGGATGATTAGAGCAAATTTAACTGAAATTCTTGCAGAGTTTACCACTAGAATTCTAAGGTTGATTCTTTATGTTTTTGTAATTGGAACTGCTTTAGCTTTCTTAGGATTAAATATCGGGGCAGCATTGGTAAGTGTCTCTGTTGTGCTTGGTTTTGTTTTAGGATTTGCACTTGGTGATACTCTTAGTAATATCGCTGCTGGTTTCATGGTAGCTATTACTAAACCATTCAAAAAAGGAGATTATGTTACTGCTAATGGTGAAAGTGGAACCGTTCAAAATGTTGGAATTAGTGTAACAGAATTAACCACACCGGATAATAAACATATAATTGTTCCAAATAAACTAGTGTGGGGTGGAAACGTTACCAACTTTACCAAACATCCAACAAGGCGTATGGATCTAACTATGGGTATCGGTTACGATGATGATATGGATAAGGCTATAAAAGCAACAATGGAGGTCTTGAAGAATGACAGTCGTGTTCTTTCAGATCCGGCACCAAAGGTAGCTATAAATGAAATGGCTGATTCATCAGTGAACCTAGTTGTACGTCCTTGGGTTAAAACAAGTGAATACTGGGATGTTTTCTTTGATCTACAAAAGGCTTTGAAAGAAAAATATGATGAAGTAGGTCTTAACATACCATATCCACAAACAGATGTACATCTGTTCAAAGAATAAAAACAAAAAAATTGATGGCTTTTTTTAAAGCCATTTTTTTCTTTTAAAATAAAAAAGCATAACTAGTCCAACTAGGAGCATAATCATAAGTGCCATAGGATAACCTAGGTTCCATCCTAGTTCTGGCATATTTTGAAAGTTCATACCATATACTCCTGCGACAAAAGTTAAAGGGATAAAAATCGCTGCGAAAATAGTTAAAACTTTCATGACTTCATTCATTTTATTACTAACAGTGCTGAGGTAAACATCTAGCATTCCAGAAATCATATCTCGAAAAGTTTCTGCTGTGTCGATCACTTGAATTGTATGATCATAGACATCTTTCAAATAAACCATTGTTGTTTTTTGAATAATTTTTGATTCAGAACGCACCAGGCCATTTATTGCCTCACGAAACGGCCAAACTGATTTTCTTAGAAAAAGCATCTCGCGTTTCAAACTATGAATCCTTTGCATGGTTTCTGTACTTGGATCCTGTAATAGTTCTTCTTCTAAATCCTCGACCCGGTCTCCTATTTTTTCAAGAATCGAAAAATAATTATCAACTATAGCATCTATTAGAACATAGGATAGATAATCAGCTTTCATTTTTCTAATGCGGCCTTTACCATTTCTTATACGGTTTCTTATGGATTCAAAAACATCCCCTGGTTTTTCTTGAAAAGAAATAACAAAATTTTTTGAAAAAACTAAGCTTACTTGTTCAGATTCAATCATTTTTTCTTTTTCATTATATGTAAGCATTTTTAGGACAACAAAAAAATAATCATCTAAATCCTCTGTTTTCGGTCGTTGACCTGTGTTTAAAATGTCCTCCAAAACAAGCGGATGAAGATTGAACTGCTGTCCAATTTTTTCAACAAGTCCTACATCATGAAGACCATCAATATTTATCCAAGTAACTGATTTTTTATCTTTATATCTGAAACATTCCTCTATTGTTTCAGGTTCTTTTTCAAAAAAATTGTTTTCATCATAATCAATAAGGGTGATTTTTACTTTTTCAGTTTTCTTCTCTCCGATATGAACCAAAGAACCGGGTGGTAAACCTGCAGATTTTTTACTTCTTTTTATAAATCGACCCATAATGGTTGTAATATAACTTCAATCATATTTTTTTTGTGATAGTAATATTGATAAAACCCTTGTTTATTCCCAAACTAAAAAAAAATAATATTTTTTAGCCCCGTAGTGTAGCGGTCAATCATCGAAGGCCCTGGACCTTCGGACTCCAGTTCGAATCTGGACGGGGCTACCTATTTTTTATTTAATCATTTTAACATCTATAGAATCATCAGTTATTTCTATTAAAGCACCTTCGCCACGTTTACCCATGCTGCAGTTGACAAACACTGTGTCATCTTTTACTGTAAAACCGGGGTCTTCATGAATATGGCCGCTTATAATCATACGTGGTTTATATTTTTCAACAATTTTTTTAAGTTCTTTACTTCCACCATGTTTTCCCATAAATATTGAATCCTGGAAACCATATGGTGGAACATGAGAAACAATCACTGTTTTATCATCAACTAGTTTTTCGTTTTCAAGAATCTTGAAATCCTCTGGGTAGTAGCCGTTGATTCCAACAAAATTTATATTGTTTTTCTTAATTTTTTTTAGTTCTATTAATTCTGCTTGACT
>CAYLLH010000018.1:0-17784 GCA_964384785.1 uncultured Thermoplasmatales archaeon
TTGATCAATTGAAACCCTGTCATTAAGACCAAGATTCTCATCAGTATCAAGATAAACATCATAAACCACGCTATCGCCATCAGGATCACCACCCGACCAACTAAGAACCTTATCCGTACTCACACCAACAGCATCATCAACAGGTGAAAGATCATCAGGCATGTAAGGAGGATTATTATTATCATCTCCAGTTTTAAAACTAAAAACTTCACTAGATGTTTCTTCATCATGTGTATCTCTAGCTATTATCTGCCAGTAATAATAAGTATTATATTCCAATGAACCAGGATCAAAACTAGTTAATGATTGAGACTCTGATTTGAGATCCTCAAGATCCATTTGTTGATCAGTTCCAAGATAAACATCATAAACCACGCTATCGCCATCAGGATCACCACCTGTCCAACTAAGATCCGTATTTATACTTACATCAGTTGAACCATCTAAGGGGTTTAAAACATCAGGTTGATAAGGTGGATCATTATCATCTGCAGAGTTTATTGTGTAATTAAATAAACCTGATTGCACAGGATTATTTACTCCATCATCCACAACAACATACCAGCTATAAACACCAGGGCTAAGAGAACTAGAAAGCCCGCCAGTTACAATACTGCCAGAGTCAACATTATCAACTTGTTCAATTAAAGTACCATCAGACCAATAAAAACCCACAGTTAAACTATCACCATCAGGATCAGAAACAAAAATCTCATGATCAACTGGAGGTCCATCACTTCCTAGTAAATGCCAATAGATAAGATCATAATCAATTCTATCAACCTCTCCATCATCATCTACATCCTCAGGAATCCAACCAGGACTACCTGTTTCACCAAAATGCTGACCAACTCGTTGGGCATCAAGAATATTTACTTCCCCATCATCATTTACATCAGCCTCCTCAAAAGAAGGTTTATTTAAAAATTCATTATCTGCAGGCGATGGATCAACTGGAATCTCGGGAGGATCATTATCTGAACTTCCTGAACTATATGTTCTGAATGATAAATCATTACTTATCATTCCATCATCCCATGGTCCATCTATTGATTTAGCCCTAAAAAGCATACCATCGTTATAATCTGTGTTTAAACCTATACTTAAAGAAAAACGGTTGCTGGAATCTGTTCCATCACAATATACTACTATATAATATGTAGACCCAATATCAACATTTATATCTTGAAAATCAAAAATATTCCAATCTAGACTGGATGATATACTACTCCCTGATTTTGAGATACTAACTAAATCAGATCCATCAAGACTTGATCTTATCGAAAGAGTTATAGTTTGAGGGTTTCCAACTTTTGACATAAAAATTTCTACATAAGATAACACTGTTTTACCTGGTTTAAATGATTGAGCATAACATGAAGATGCCATACTATCTACTGATTCATACATTGGAACTGATGAATCAGATTGATCCTGTCTCTGATCAATATCATTGTTTGTATTATCAACTGTTTTAAAATACCATACAGGTCCCTCTGTAATATCATTTTCATTATCCCGGGCTATTATTTGCCAATAATAATCAGTATCATAATTTAGAGTGATTCCTTGATAGCTTGTACTGGTTTGATCATCTGATACTTTTACTGAAGGTTCAGGATTATTTGCCTCTAGATATACATCATAGTATACTGTGTCATCCTGGTTAGGATCTCCTCCATCCCAAGATAAAACTGCATCCACGGGTATGTTATATGAATCATGATTAGGTGTTGGATTCTCTGGAGCATACGGTGGTAGATTTCCGCCATCGGTAACAGTTAAGGTTTCATCTCCTACAAATTTGACTGCATCTGCTATAGTTGGATATTCAGCACTAGCTGATTCAAATGATTCTTTTATTGTATAACCTTGATCCATCATGTTAAACATATGATCCTGCCAAGGTCTTGCTTTAGGCCATCCGTCATCACCACTCATACCTGTATAACCTACTGTGACGGTGTTAACCATTTGTCCTTTTCTAAACTCATAAGAGAATGTTCCATCATGTGTTTGATCCATTCCTCCACAGCTTCCAATAAAAGCAAATTTCATCGGCTGCCGATTGGCCATGTCATCCTCAGTATCTGATGAATGATAATAGGCACTGGTATGTGCTTTAAAATAACTGCTTCCTCCGTGAGCTACTTCATAAAAAAATTCATTTGCTGGATCACTTACTTCAGGGGATAACTCTGTCGAAGGGTATGGATTAAAAACACTTGTTATGTGCTGACACCATTTTGAGTAATATCCTTGAGCGTTGTTTCTTAGATAATCCCATATATCATTACCTTCATGCGGACCTGTCATTAAAAATCCATCTGCTGGAGCTGGTATACCATATCCTATTTTTTCTCCTAAATCATTATAAAGTATTGTTCTTCCATCTTCATGTCGGACTTCTAGGCATAATACTGGATAAGATACTGGTTCAGTGAATTCATAAAAATTCATCAGATCTTTTTCTTCAATAAATAATGTTTTTTGTTTCCAGTAATAATTATCTATTTGTATTTTTGAGAAATCTTGGTTAATATTTATTTTTTGTTCTATGTATGATGAATCCCAGTTTTTTTCGTATTTTATTATTTCTCCGTTGTCTTTGTTTTTATGTATCAGTATTGAATCGTTTTTTATTTGTATGTCGTTTATGTAGTGTTCGTAGTAAGTGACTTGTTTGTCTCCGATTATTCTATCGATTTTTAGGTTTTTATCTTGTATTTTTTGTATTTCGTTTAGGATTTGTTCAGTTTGAGTGTTTGCTTGAGTTGTTAATATTGAAAGAGTTGTAGATAATAGTAATATCATTATAAATATTGATAAAAATTTTTTTTTCATTTTTTAATCCCACTTTTTTTTAATACCTATATTTTTATTTTTTATTTTATATAAAAGTTTCTATTCAAACAAACAAAAGCAAACAATATATAAACAAAAACAAACCTTTCAAAACCAAAAAAAAACTGATGTGAAAAAAAAATGAAAATAGCACATATATCAGATATACACTGCCATATTGGAAACGACTTTAACGAACACGTATTCAACAAAGCAGCAAAAATGGTAAACAAAATAAAACCAGAACTAGTATTCATAAGTGGAGATCTAACAACACAAGGACTACTATCAGAATACGAAATAGCAAAAAAGAAACTAAGTTTAATAAAATCACGTTTAGTAATAGTACCAGGAAATCATGATGAAAGAAACTTAGGTTTCAAACTCTTCCCAGAGTTTTTCGGTGAAACAGATTTCATACATGAATTCAAAGAATTCAACCTAATAGGACTATCAAGTAGTGAACCAGACAAAGATGACGGAAGACTAGGACGCGGCCGTCATAAACTAATAGAAAAAGCATCCAAAGAAAACAAAACCGCAATAGTTGGACTGCATCATCACCTTATACCTGTCCCAAACAGCGGACGAGAAAAAAACATAATCGAGGATGCCGGAGAAACACTTGATATAGTACTAAAAAACGAAATACCCTTAGTACTAATGGGGCATCGTCATGTACCATGGGCTGTAAAGATACATAAAACACTTCTATTAAACGCTGGAACATTTTCATGCATCAGAACACGAGCTCATTTTGGAAACACATTTAACATTATAGATTTCAAAGAAAACAAAATCGAAGTCTTAATGGTTAATATTAATCAGGAAAAAACACAGAAAGTAGTAAGTTTTAACCTTGATGATGGATGCTGTGTAAACAGATATTACAAGCCTAACAAAAAAATATAAAAAAACCTTTTTTTCAAAAAAAAATTTCGTAATACTTATCTATATAGTCTATATACCAACTACTTACTTTATCCGGAATCTATATTTAACACGTCTAAAAAAAGGGGAGGCAAAATAAGGTTTGGATCTATCATTATACTTAATTATCGGTGGAGCTAGCGCTATAGCATTCTACATGGCTTGGAGCATTGGTGCTAATGATGTAGCAAACTCTATGGCATCAGCAGTAGGAGCTAAAGCTATTACTTTTAAACAAGCAGTATTAATAGCCGGAGTTCTAAATTTTATAGGAGCAGTTTTTGTCGGAGAACATGTTGTAGAAACCGTCAAAGGAAGCATAATACATGTTGATATGATCGGAACCTCAAATGTACTTCTTTTTGGTTTTATAGCATCACTTCTCGCTGCAGCACTATGGGTTACTCTTTCAACATGGTATGAAATGCCGATATCCACCACACATTCAGTAATAGGTGCATTAATGGGTTTTGGTATAATAGCATACGGAGTAACCTGTGTCCAATGGGACAAAGTAGGGTTTGTAGCCGCAAGCTGGATATTATCTCCAATATTTGGATGCATACTTGCGTTTATCGTTTTTAAAATAATAGTTAAACTTATATTTGCAAAAGAAAAACCAGTGGAAGCAGCAAAAATAGTAGGACCATTCATAATAGGAGTCACAGCCTTTTTGATTGTGTCATCCCTTCTTTTAGAAACATCTCTAAGCGGGATGATTGGTGTAAACACCGTTAACGAATCATTATTGATATCTGGGATAATAGCTACTATATCAATAATTACCTCAATGTTTTTACTAAGAAATATTCATGCAAAAAGTGTGGAAGATTATGCAACTGTAGAAAACGTTTTTCGAAGATTACAAGTCACAACATCATGTTATGTAGCATTTGCCCATGGTGCAAACGATGTAGCCAATGCAATTGGACCCGTAGCAGCAATAATACCACTTGCATCAAAAGGTGAAATGTGCATAACAGCCCAAGTACCATACTGGCTTCTCGCACTTGGCGGAGTGGGTATAGCAATAGGATGTCTAACATGGGGAAGAAAAGTAATGAGAACTGTAGGTGAACGAATAACAAGCCTAACAAACACTCGTGGGTTCAGTGTGGATTTTGGAGCAGCAACAACGGTACTTGTTGCATCAAAACTAGGTCTTCCCATATCAACATCGCATACAGTAGTTGGAGCAGTGATAGGTGTCGGCCTTGCCCGAGGACTAGAGGCAGTAGATTTAAGAATCATTAAAAAAATAATTGTATCCTGGGTTGTAACACTCCCTGTTGCAGCTGGAACATCAATAGTAATTTTTATAATACTAAGAGCATTATTTTTATAAAAAAAATGGATTTGAGGAGGAAAAAAAATGGATGAAGAAAAAAATCATTTCAGAGCTCCAGTAGCAGATACTTATCGCAGGCAAACACCATTTGCACAACTATTAGAACACATGGATAAAGTAAGAGAGGGAATTAATATACTTGGAGACGGAATTATAAGATATTATCAAGGTGACTACAAAGGTTTTTCAGAACTAGCTAAGAAGGTATCCAAAATAGAACACGAAGCAGATATAATAAAAGGAAACCTCCGCAATCATCTACCTTCATCACTATTTATGCCTGTTGACAAGGGTAAATTTATGTTAGCACTCAAAGAACAAGATTGTATACTTGATCATGCCGACAACCTTGTTCGAATGTTAGATATGCGCCATACAAAAATACCTAAAAAACTTCAAAAAGATTTCATAGAGCATGCAAAAAGGGTTATGAAAACAGTTGATGCCATGGAAGAAGCCGTGGAAAATATAAAAGATCTAGTAGAAACAAGTTTTGTTAAAAGAGAAAGAGAACAAACCAAAGAATTCATCTACAATGTACACAAACTGGAACACGAAGCAGACGAAAAAAAATATGAAATGACCAAAGGAATCTACAAATTAGAAAAAAAACTTGATCCTATGGATATGTACCATTTACTCAAAATAGCGGACTGGGTCGATGACATAGCAGATCATGCTGAAAATGTTGCAGACTGGCTTCGTGCTATGATAGCAAAATAAAAAAAAATTTTTGTTTATTTTTCTATACCTACAAGATGATTAATAACAGATTCAGATATATCCTCAGCATATTCTCCTATACGACCAATACTTTCAACTATATAACCAACAGATAAAGCAACAATACCTTCTTGTTTCAAAACCATGGTTTTAACATTCTGACACATTTCATCTAAAGATTTAACCATATCAATATTTTCATTAGCTTCACGGATATCTTTTTTTGAATAAGCACTTATACTCTTATTTAGAACAGTGATAGAGTAATCACTTGCTTTGATAATGTCTTTAATTATTTTATTATCAATTTTTTTATCAATAATTTTTTCAATATTTTCCGAGATTTTGATTATGTGATCTCCGATTCTTTCCAGTCGTTTACTGATTAGATAAGAGGTAGTAGCTCCTTCAATTGTTGTGTTCATTTGTTCAGCGAAATTAACATTTTGAGTAAGAATATTGTTCTGTCTTGCTATTAGCCAATGAAGTCTGTCTACTTCATTATCTCTAGCTATTACATCTTTAGCTAAAGAAATATCTTTGTTTTTTAAAGAATTTATCGAGTCTTGATACATGTTTTTAACCATTATGTGCATTCTTTTGATAGATTTTTTAAAAGGCATTTCAGCTGGATTTAAAAGATCTTTGATAATTATTTTGTTATCTGTTTCTTCTACTACTTCTTGACCAATTGTTGATTGTATAAAATTTCTTACAATTTTACTAACTTCAGGTGTTATTCTGTTTTTTGATTTGATTTCTATAGTATTATAGCCAGATATATATGCTCCAATTAGTTTTCTTAGTAGAAAGGTGACGTTTGGATTATCATTGATATCAAATTTTTTGATTCGAGAATTATCTATTTTTTTCATTGTTGATGTTATTAATAGTGTACCATCTGTTTGTGACATTATTCCTACAGGATCATTTTTTTTGATATTTGATTTTTTTATCCATTCTTTGGGAAGAGTTATAACATATGATGATCCGCCAGTCATTTGAACGCGTCTTATATCCATTTTATTTATTTTCACCAAATAATGATATTGCAGCAATATATACTTTAATCTTTTCTATATATAACTATATAGTAACTATATACATAAATAGAGAAATATACAATCAATAGATAAATTATATATCAACACTCACAAATCATCGAAAACAGGTGAAAACACCAAAATGGACAAATTGAAAAAAAAATCAATCGGAAAAATGATGCTAGTATTTACCATAATAGCAACCGCTTCAATACTCAGCGGCTGCATTGAAGGAAACAATAACATAAAAAAATTAACCATAGATGGATCAACCACAGTATTTCCAATCGCACAAGCTGCTGCTGAAAAATATATGGACGAAAACAATAATGTTGACATACAAATAAGCGGAACCGGATCAAGTAATGGAGTATCATCAGTTGGAAGCGGATCAGCAGATATAGGAATGGCATCAAGGGAATTAAAAGACCAAGAAAAAACAGATTACCCAAATCTAGTACAACATGTAGTAGCAAAAGACGGAATTGCACTAATTGTTCACAAAACCAACAATTTAACTCAATTAACAACAAAGCAAGTAAAAGGAATATACAATGGAACTTACACAAAATGGAATGAACTGGGAGGACCTAACAAAGAAATAGTTGTAGTAGGAAGAGACAGCGCAAGTGGAACACGAGAATTCTTTTATGACCATGTTATGGAAAAAGAAGATTTCGTTGATACAATGCTTGAAAAGAACTCAAATGGAGCTGTGCATTCAACAGTTTCAACAACACCCGGAGCAATAGGATACGTTGGATTAGGATACATAGACAACAAAATAAAAGCTCTTGACATTGAAAACGAACAAGGGAATTACACAACTCCTTCAGTCCAAAATGTTTTAGATGGAAAATACCCTATTTACAGAAATCTAAACATGTTTACCGATGGAGAACCAACAGGTTTAGCAAAAGAATTTCTAGACTATATCACGAGTGATGAAGGACAAGAGATAGTAACCGAAGAAGGTTTTGTTCCAATAAACACCTAAAAAAAACTAATTTTCAGGGAGAATAATTTTTTTCTCCCTTAAATAAAGTTATACAAACATGGATAGGGGGTTATTTAATTGAAAAAACAAAAAACATATTTTAATATCAATGAAGTTATTCCAAAAAATTTCAAAGAACTAAAAGAAAAAACAATTAAAAACCTCCTATTTATAAGTGCAATAGCAGCAGTAGTAGTAATATTTTCAATACTGTATTTTTTATTTATCAAAGCATTACCAGCATTCCAAGAAGTAGGAATAATAAATTTTTTAACAGGCACAGATTGGTCACCAGAAGGTATAATATACGGATTCCCAGCAAAATTTGGTGCTCTACCACTAATAGCAGGAACCATCATCTGTACAATAGGAGCAATGGTAATCGCTGTACCTCTCAGCTTAGGAAGTGCAATGTTTATATCAGAGTTAGCACCACCTAAAATTAAATCTTTTGCAAAACCAGCCGTTGAACTACTCGCAGGTATACCCTCAGTAGTTTACGGTTTCTTTGGTTTACTTGTTTTAACAAACTGGTTTCGCGTAAGTTTTGATGTCCCATCAGGAGAAGGATGGTTTGCAGGTGCATTTTTACTAGGAATAATGGCCCTACCTACAATCACAAGTGTAGCTGAAGACTCTATTAGTTCTGTCCCACAAAGCTATAAAGAAGGATCTCTAGCACTTGGAGCCACAAGATGGCAAACAATAAAACAAGTTGTCATTCCATCCTCATTATCAGGCATAACAGCAGCAATAATTCTAGGTATGGGACGAGCAATAGGAGAAACCATGGCTGTTATGATGGTCACAGGTAACACGCCTTTAATGCCAGAAGTATCAAATTTATTTTCAACAGTAAAAACTCTAACGGGAGCAATCGCTATAGAAATGGGTGAAGCACCAGCCGGATCAATCTGGCAATACTCTCTATTTGGACTAGCATTTATATTATTAATAATTACACTAGCAATAAACATAATTTCAAACATCATTTTAAAAAGACTAAAAGAAAAACAAATGGCCACAGGTAAAAATAATAAATTCCTTAAACCTGAGACAACATCTAAAATTAAAAATTATATCAAATATTTCATAATAGGATTCATATTCTACTACGTGTTCTCAGCAATAGGCTTAGTTTTTACAATCCTGATATTAATTACCTTATATTTTATTTATTTTTTTAAGAAAAATCAAACTAAAATCTTCAAAGAAATGAATTTATATCACATCATTGTAAGCATTTTTGGATTTGCAATATTACTTGATTTATTTGGATTAACAGCAGCTATTGTTTTTATACTATTCTTCATAACTTTTTATTTCGGACGAAGACTAATCTCTTTTAAAAATGCTCAAAGAATTGCATTTGGTTTAATATATACATCAATAATAATAGTTATAGCAATACTAGGAATATTACTCTGGGATATTATAAGCAATGGAATAGGTGCAATAAGCTGGGAATTTTTAACTGGATCACCACGAGACCTTGGAAGAGGTGGAGGAATTTTTCCAGCAATAATAGGAACATTTTATTTAGTAATAGGAGCAATAATTATCGCATTACCTATAGGTGTATGCTCTGCAATTTATCTAACTGAGTACACTAAAGAAGGAAAGATTACTAAAATCATCAGACTAGGCGCAGATTTATTAAATGGAACACCATCAATAGTTTTTGGATTATTCGGTTTCGCGTTTTTAGTTCTAACATTAGGTTGGGGGAAATCAATGATAGCCGGACAAGTAACCTTAGCATTCATGATAATCCCTACAATCATTAGAACAACTGAAGAAGCATTAAAAGCAGTCCCTCAATCAATAAGAGAAGGAAGTCTTGCATTAGGCGCAACCAAGTGGCAGACTACAAAAAAAGTAGTTCTACCCCCTGCTACTCCGGGAGTTATGACCGGTGCTATCCTTGGGATAGGACGAGCCGCAGGTGAGACTGCTCCAATACTTTTTACAGCAGCAATTTTTACATCTAGATTTCTACCAACAACTGTTTTTGACCCAGTAATGGCTCTACCATATCATCTATATATGTTAGCAACCACAGTCCCAAACTCATCACAAAATCAATATGGTACTGCACTAGTTTTGTTAATTGTTGTTATTACATTGTATATGACTGCAATTCTGATAAGAAATTATTACAGTAAAAAAATGCGATGGTGAATTTAAAAATATGACAAATAACAAAAATAAAATGGAAGTAAAAAATCTTAGTTTATGGTATGACAAATCCCAGGCTTTATATGATGTAAATATGCCGGTTTACAAAAATAAAGTAACAGCTATAATCGGACCTTCAGGATGCGGAAAATCCACTCTTCTTAGATGTTTAAATCGTATGAACGATATAATTCCAGCATGTAGAGTCGAAGGAAGTGTTTTTCTTGAAGATAAAAATATTTACAACAAAAACATAGACGTTGTAGAGGTTCGTAAAAAAGTAGGAATGGTTTTTCAGAAACCCAATCCCTTCCCAAAAAGCATCTATGAAAACATAGTCTATGGTTGTAGGGTAGCAGGTATAAGAAACAAAAAAGACCTTGATAAAATAGTCGAAAAAACCCTAAAAGAAGCTGCATTATGGGATGAAGCAAAAGATAGACTTGATGAATCAGCAATGGGTTTATCAGGCGGACAACAACAAAGATTGTGCATAGCTCGAGCTCTAGCAATTAACCCTGATGTAGTTCTAATGGACGAACCATGTTCCGCTCTTGACCCTATTGCAACTGCAAAAATTGAAGATCTTATACGTGAATTAATCAAAAAATACACAGTTGTTATTGTTACTCATAACATGCAACAAGCAGCTCGTGTATCTGATTACACGGCTTATATGTATTTAGGAAAATTAATCGAGTTTGGAGATACTAAACAAATATTTGAAAATCCAAAACAAGAGAGTACTGAAAATTATATAACTGGAAGATTTGGATAGATAAAAAAAGGTGAAAAAAAATGGTTGAAAAATTTCATGATGAACTAAAAGATGTTAAAAAAGATCTTGAGGAGATGGGGCATCTTGCAAAAGGCATGCTTAAAAAATCAATAAAAGCACTTAAAGAACAAGACAATAAACTTGCAGATGAAGTTATCTCAAAAAAATACAGAATAGCTGATATGGATGACGAGATTGAACGTAAAGCATTTCGTTTGATTGCTTTGTATCAACCCATGGCAAAAGATTTACGTGAGATAGCTTGTGTTCTAAAAATGAATACTTATCTTACTAGAATTGGAAGATATGGAAAAGATATTGCTAAGATAGCAAAAGATCTTTCTGATAAACCTCATGCAAAAAAACTGGTAAGCATTCCCCATATGCATAAGATTGTTGAAGGAATGATTGATGATGCCATAAAGGCTTTTGAAACAAAGGATTTAACTTTGTTTAATGATTTCGTCGATCGTGAAGATGACGTGGATGAGCTCCGTTATAGTATTTTCAGAGAATGCCTAAGTTACATGATGGAGGACCCAAAAGTCATCAAACAATGTACACAATACATAATAATAGCTCGTTATCTAGAACGCTGTGCTGACCATGCATGTAAAATGGCAGAAAAAATAGTATATATGACAACTGGCGAACGAGTTGAGATTGATTGTCGAGAAGAGACTAGTAAAAGTTGTTTTACAGGTATAACTGAGAATGAGTTGCCGGATGATGCAAAAAAAGTCTAAAAAACTTGTTTTGTTTGTACTCATAACAGTTGTCAAAGGCATATAGCTGAAGTGCGGATATGCTCGGTTGATCAACCTCGTGATGATCTTAATAAAAGTAGTATTATGATTTTTGATACTGATGATATAAAAGCAGATTGGTTTAGGGTCAAATATTATATTAATGGTGAAACTGAAGCGGTTTATGAAAAAAATCTTCCTGAGAGAACAGGTAAGCGTTAGTTTTAAGGAAATTAAAAACATTTATAACAAAAATTATATAAAACGTTTATCTAATTAATAGATGATTTGTGATATTAGATGAAAAAAGCAACAATTATAACATTTTCACTTTTAATAGTTACAATATTTTTATTTAACACCATAAACACCTTAGCATTCAACAAAGAAACAACAATAGATCATCAAGATAAATGGTCGCAAGACATAGGAAACGAAAATCTCTCCAGTGGTTTTGGAACCAAAAGTAACATGGCAACCCGTGGTATAGCAGTCTATAAAAACGAACTCTATATCGGCACACAAAATTTTAGACTAAATTTTTTACAATTCTTCAACATTAAACCATTTATACGACTTGCAATGTTTTCATACCGTGTTTTTGATTTCTTAAAAGTAAGTACATTTGTACCATATCTGATAAACTATGTAATACCATTTCATGGATTCAACAGTGACGGATGTGAACTATGGAAATATAATCAAACCACTGAAGAATGGATTCCCCTTGTTAGCAACAAAAATGATGCCTTATTATCAGCTGGTTTCCAAGGTGATAATTTTGCAACAGCAGTATTACAAGAATTCAAAAACGATTTATATATCGGAACAGCAGCCGGGAGTTTCACTGGTTGTGAGATATGGAAATACAACGGGGAAACACTTGAAAAAGTAGCATCTAAAGGTTTTGATAACACCCATAACAGTGGAGCATGGAGTATCGCAGTCTACCAAGAATATCTATACATTGGAACTATGAACTGGAAACAGGGATGTCAAATCTACAGAACCAATGATGGATACAATTGGACTAAAATGGATCTACCCGGTGGTGATGGATTTGGAAACCCGGCTAATGTATATGCATGGGATATGGGAACCTACAATAACAAACTATATGTTGGAACCTGCAACCTTGATCCCTATGGTGCTGCACAATTATGGCAGTACAACGGAACACAATGGAAAAAAATAAGTCTACCCGGCGGTGATGGATTCGGGCAGCATGCAAACTATGGAATAAGAAACATACAGGAATACCAAAACAAAATGATGATAGGAACCGGTACAAGCTTTCTAGAAAAAAAAGAGGGATGTGAACTATGGAGCTATGAAGAAAACACAAACACATGGGAATGTCTTGTAGGAGATCAGGGAATAATAGAAGATGGTTTCGGAAATGTTAACAACAAATACCTTTGGTCTATGACAGAAAAATCTGATGGAACATTATGGATGGGAACACTAAATATTGAACCATTTGTTAAAAAAGGACCATTCAACTCAACTGGATGTGAAATTTATACTTATAATGGAAACACATTCAAACAACAACTTGGAAATCAAACACCAGGAGGATTTAAAAATCCTAAAAACTTTGGAGCAAGATCTCTTATTGAGTACCCAGAAAACAATGGAGATATATGGGTTGGAACCTTTACAGGAGATGTAACAGATTTTAAAGACTTTCAAGGCTGCGAAATCTGGCATACAAAAAAATAATGCTGTATAAAAATATAATTAAAAACAAAGGTAAATTTAATATATCTAATTCAACAGATAATGTAAAAGTAATGATCGGTATTAGAGAAAATTATTATTCTTTGTAAGAACTCAAAGAGTTGATAAAAAATGGAAAAATCAAAGAATTTAGAAGATAAAATTTCTGAGAAAACAAGAAAAAAAATTGCTGAAAAAGAATTAAGAGAAATAATAAAAATAGCAAACGGCCATAGAAAAACTTTAAGTGAACTTGCTAAACATTAAAATAACATATTATTTTTAAAAAAATATATATTTTTTTTATCATTTAATACAGGTATTAACAATAGTTTTTTATATAATCACCAATATAAAGATATATGGGTGGAGTATAGATGAAAAAGAAAATAATAATTCTGTTGGTTGCAACTCTGTTTATTGCAACAACAACAGTTGGAGCAGTTAATATAAACACCAACATAGAAAAAAAAGAAACAAACGATAACTCAAACTCTTTTAAGGTGACAGTTCTTAAAAAAAATGGAGAACCCGCTGGTGAAGGCATATGGGTACAAATAAAATGGACAAAAAGCACAGAGAACTATTCAAGATATAAAGAATACTTTGGATTCACTGAATCAGATGGAACAATAACATTAAATGATGCAACACCTTTTTTTGACAAAAACATACCCCAGGATGCAAACATAAAAGTATATGTTTATTACGGTTGGTTTAGATCAGAAAGTAAAAAAATTGAAGACTTTGAAGATACAACTGTACAACTTCCTACAGATGAACCAAAAAACAACTGGGTTTTAAATCAAGCAATATACAATTTTTTGTGTATGATATAAAGAAAAAAAAATCTAAAATTTCAACATTTTTTTTATTTTAAACTTTTTAACTAAAAAATAGTAAATTATTTAAATTAGTAAATATAATTAGTTATATAAATAATAATAATATTAAACTTAAAAAAGACAAAAAAAAATAGGGACAAAAAAAGCATAGGGTCGATATAGATGCAAAAAATAAATATAAAAAATAAAAAAATGATAATAGCGATTGCTATCATAGTAATCCTAATCAGCAGCGCAGTAACAATCAGTCTGATAACACTACTAAATGAAGAAGAAATGAAAAAAGAAACACAACCAAGCACTCCAATAACTCAAATGATTACAAAAACCTACCAAGAACTCAAAATGGAAGGACTACTAAACCAAACAGAAATCGTAGATGACCAGATAAGCCCATTAGCACCACAAGCAATATTTTTTGAAGTAAACAGAATAAGACACCGTGGACTAAACGATATAATTATGAAAAAAGGAACAGATTGGAAACAACAACCACAATACTATTACACACTAAAAATTGATGATTTCACACATAACAGCAAAGACGTCCATGCACCAACAGGATACGAAGAAATACTCTTCCAAGGTTGGGATACAATGTTTCAGGAAACCAGAAGAGTACAATCACCAGAAGAAGGACAAGAAACAAGTGATATAACACTAACCATAATTGAAAGAAAAAACACAGGTCTTCTTGGAAGAAAAACAGAAGACATAGAAATGGAAAACATACATCTTACTTATTGTTACAGAACCGGCAGATGGACCGGTGATAATTATTTCGGACATCCTGATGGATACGGACATTATGTCGGAGATAAATTTGAAGTATGGTTTGACATCGGTCAAACAGCTTATGCCAACGACGGTATACCCTACTGGACAAAAGTAAACATTTTAGGATTAGACCCACTCATAGATTACTCAAATAAAGACGTAGACAACGACGGTATACCCGTCGGATGGGAATGGAAATGGGGATATGACCCATTTAACTTTGATGATCATGAATACCTTGATCCCGATATAGATGGTCTTAGCAACATTCAGGAATATAAACTAAGAAAATATTTTGCTGATCCTTTAAAACCAGATATGTACGTTGAAGTGGATGGTATGAAAAAAGGAGGATTCTTTGACTGGGATCATAAAATAGACGAAGAAACAATCCAGATAATAACAGAACAATTCGCCCAGCATGGAATAAATGTTTACATGGATAACGGATGGCCCGGGACACCGGATAATGCAGGAGGAGAAATGCTTGATCATGTTATAACAATCGATCAAGACTCTGGAATGCAAAACAGATTCTACAGACATCATTTCCCAGATGAACGAAAAGGACTATTCAGGTATCTTATAATATGTGACGGAGGCGGACACTCATATCCATCTGAATTAAACCGTATGGATACACAAATCGTTGGAACGAATCTAAAATTAGTACTAACAAGCAGAATGGCTTTTACACCACGGCAACAAATACTATCAACCACCTCATTAGTAATCCATGAACTCGGACATTCACTTGGTTTGTCATTATGGACCTTTGAAGGAGTAGATAATTACACAATTTATCCAGAAAAAGGTGGAATACTTAATTCAATCAGAACAAGAAGAGCATATGCTGAAAAATGGGGAACCTATGAAAGCTCCATGAACTATCTATATGCAGGCGACTCAGAAATAGTCGGATACTCAGATGGAAGCAACGAAGCACCTTATGATCAAGACGACTGGGCACATTTGTACCTTCCATATTTCAAACTTGAAGCCGATGCAATTGAAGACCCAACACTTTATTTCAATGATCAATTCGAAGAACTACCAGGAATGGAAGTAATGCAACGCGCACAAAAACTACCGATGGATTTAGACATACCGCCACTTTCAGCTGAAGACATGAGATATGATGAAGAATTAACAACAAAATACGAAGAAGAACTATCAGAAATCGTACAACTAAGAAACGCTCCATATGATATAAGAGTCTACGTGGACAACACCAGCTCTACAAACCATTTCGTAAGAGTATATGCAAAACCAGATCTTGGAGAAACACACTACTCAGAATGGTCACTAATCGCAGAAGGAACACTAAAAGATTCAGATTTAGTAATCAATCATGCATTGTGGAATCTCTAAACAAAAAAAAATCTATCTCTTTTTTTTATTTATAAACTTTTATTACACTTCTAATCCCGAATTTTATGCAGAATGATTTTGATGATATCAACATAAAAACCGATAACTTTTTATATCATCTGATATAATAATATATCAGGTGATAGTTTAATGTATCAACAATTTAATAGATACAGAATACTACAAGTTTTTTTCGATAATCCAAACAAAAAATATCAACTAAGAGAAATCTCAAGAATAACTAATATATCCCTACCATCAGTAAAAAAACATATAGAACAACTATTAAAACAAAATCTAATCCAAGAAGATACACAAGGAATATACAAAGGATATAAAGCAAAATATTCACAAGAATTCAAAACTCTGAAAAAAAACGACTTAATTATAAGACTAGAAAAATCTGGGCTAATCGAAAAAATAGAAAAAACATGTACACCCAATTGTATAATATTATACGGAAGCGCTGTAGAGGGAAAAGATGACCTTAGAGGAGACATCGACATATTTGTTCAAAGCACCAAGAAAAAAATCGAATTAAAAAATTATGAGAAAAAAATTAAAAGAACAATAAGTATAATCTTTGAAAAAAACATAAAAAAAATAGACAACAACTTCAAAAACACTATTGCAAACGGAATAGTTCTAAGAGGTTTTTTAAAAGTGATTTAAACATGAAATGGGATGATTGTCTTGATATAAAAGTAAAAAAAATAAAAGAAAACCCGGGACAAGCAAAAGCTTTATTTAAATTAGCGGAAAGAAGAATAAAATCGATAAATAAAAGAAAAAAATATGAATACCCTCAATTTCTAATTGAGGATTACTATGAAACTATTAAAGAATTAATATCCGCTCTACTCGCAATACATGGATTCAAAAGTTACAGCCATGAATGCCTTGTATCATTCATAGAAGCATATTACCCCAACTACTTAGATAATTACCAACTCCATTTTTTAGACAGCATGAGAAAACTAAGAAGTGACATTCAGTATCGCGGAAGAGACATTGCAGATGACTATCTTGAGAGAAACATTTCAACCATAGAAGAAATTATAAAAATTTTAATAGATCTTCTAAAAAAAGAGATCGAATAATCAAAAAAAAACCAATATTTATTTTTTCACTCATAAACTTTTATTACACTAACACCCTGAGGTACACCCATAGATTCAGCTATAGATTTACATTTTGTACGCATCAAATAACCAATAGGTCTGTAACTTGTTTCAGAGAACACCTCATAATTTGCCATACCTTTACAGATTATAAGATCACTATCCTCCAAAGCTTTACTCAACTCCTCAGGCATGTTATCAAAATCAACACCTACTGCAAAACAACCCGTTGTTAGTATTTCATCCACAAGTTTATCAAAACCTAAATCCAATGCATCATCCATCGTTGCATCAGACAATACACTCTCTCCTTTAACCACAAGCGTTAAAAAAATATCGGGATTAAAACGTTTAAGCTCCTGAA
>CAYLLH010000019.1:0-38777 GCA_964384785.1 uncultured Thermoplasmatales archaeon
GATAAACCAGAAATACTACATCAAAATGGACAAACCACAATAACTCAAATATTCGAACCAGATTATACAAATGAAACAGTAGCCACCTATAACGATGTACTAAAATGGAACATACAAAGCACAACTTCTCAAAGCTACAAATTAGGTTTAGAAGCTCAAATAACAGCTGAATCATATATGATATCTGATTTAAATGGAACAAATGCTTTAACTATCAGTCAAATACAAAATCAAAACTCAGATCTCTATGATCAATATACTAAAATTCAGGGAAATCAAACCATTGTTTACATAGATCCTACTGATTCAGATATCAAAAATGTTTCCTCTAAAATTTTAAGTCAAACCAACTCAAATAATGCTTTTCAGATAGCAAAAAATCTTTTTATATGGCTTAAAGACGAAACAAGTTATGAAAGACATACAGGTATTAACAACGTTCAAACATACTCTGAAACACTAAACAGTTTAACAGGTGATTGTGATGATTTATCATTCCTTTATATTTCTCTTTTAAGATCTGTTGATATACCTTCTCGTTTTATAAGAGGATTTCTTGTAAATCATAATAATGGAGTTGCATCCCTTGAACCTCATGCATGGGTTGAAGTATTCGTAGGTGGCGGAATAGGTAAAAACGGATGGATACCCGTTGAATGTGCATGTAATTCAGATGACATGCAACTACAAGTCTATCAAAACTTTGGAATAGAATCAGCAAATCATCTAAGACTTTTCAAAGACGACGGGTCAAATGAATCACTAAACATTTCATTAACAGGACTTAGAATAAAATACTCAGAAGATTTCTCAATAACACAATCCTCATTCGAAACAATAGACTCCTATCAAATTCTCGAATCAAAAAGCTTGCAGATAAAAGACAACTATCGAACATATCAATAACCAAAATTTTTTTAACTAATTCTTCTCTAAAAAAATAATAGTTTAAGTTTTTTAATTTTAGAAGCATAAGCATTTAAATATTAAAAGTGCATACAGCCTTACTCCTTAGTCAATAACAGGTGAAAAAAATTGGGAAAAGGAATAAACGCCGCAAGAAAACTAAAAAACAATCGTAAACAACAAAGATGGCAGGATAGATACTACAAAAAAAGAGTTCTGCATCTAAAAGAAAAAGCAGATCCTCTTGAAGGTACAGCGCAAGCTAAAGGTATCGTCATAGAAAAAGTAGGTATTGAAGCAAAACAGCCTAACTCTGCGATTCGTAAATGTGTAAAAGTACAACTTATAAAAAACGGTCGTCAGATCACTGCTTTTGCACCTGGTGATAAAGCTATTAGTTTCATAGATGAACATGACGAAGTCATGGTAGAAGGAATCGGTGGACGTATGGGACGTTCATATGGAGATATCCCTGGAGTCCGATTTAAAGTAATAAAAGTTAATGATATTTCACTTAATCAAATGGTTAAAGGTAAAATAGAGAAAGCAATGAGACGATAAATATGGCAGAAAAAAACACTACTGAAAAAGAAGTACTTGATTTTTTTCCGATGCTAGAAAAATATAGCTCTGAAGAAGTAAAAGTTGAAGATCCTGGTCTTAAAAAATATATTAACTCTGATGTATCAAATATTTTTATGGGTGGAGTTCATTCTAATAAAATTTTTGCTAAATCAAAATATCCTATAGTTGAAAGACTTATAAACAATATTATGAGAACTGAGAAATATACTGGTAAAAAAACAAAATCTTACAAAGCAGTCAGAGACGCCTTTGAAATCATTGATAAAAAAATGAAAAAAAACCCATTACAGGTTCTTATTGATGCCGTTCAAAATGCTGCACCAAAAGAAGAAGCAACACGTCTAAGGTTTGGAGGAATAAGTGTCCCAAAAGCTGTGGATGTGGCACCACAGAGACGTATAGATATAGCTGTTAGAAACATTGCAACAGGGGTTACAAACAGTAGTAAGAAAAACAAGAAAAATATTTCAGTATGTCTCGCTGATGAACTTATGAAAGCTAGTAAAAATGATGTTAATTCATATGCAATCTCAAAGAAAAATGATGTAGAGAGAGTTGCAAAGTCAGCTAGATAAAACACTTGAAAAAAATTTGAATTTATTTAAAAATAGTTATTGGTTGGATTAGTATGGGAAAGAAAGAGGACAACATAAAAAAAGCAAAAAATTTGATGAATAAGCTTACCCAAATAAGAAATATTGGTATAGCAGCTCATATAGATCATGGTAAAACCACATTATCAGATAATTTGTTAGCTGGTTGTGGTATGATGAGTGAAGAGCTAGCTGGAAAACAGTTAGCTCTTGATTTCGATGAACAAGAAGCAGAACGTGGAATAACAATTGATACCGCTAGTGCTTCAATGGTTCACGACTTTGAAGGAAAAGAATACCTGATCAACCTGCTTGATACACCAGGTCATGTTGATTTTGGTGGAGATGTAACTCGTGCTATGCGAGCTGTTGATGGAGCAGTAGTTGTTGTTTGTGCAGTAGAAGGCGCTATGCCTCAGACTGAAACTGTTGTACGTCAAGCACTTCGTGAGAAAGTAAAACCTATTCTTTTCATAAACAAAGTAGATCGCCTTATCAATGAATTGCAAGTAAGCCCTGAAGAAATGCAACAACGTTTTGTTAAAATAATAAAAAAATTCAATGATCTTGTAAACAAAATGGTTCCCGATGAATTCAAAGATAAATGGAATGTAAAAGTTGAGGATGGAAGTGTAGCATTTGGTAGTGCATATTACAATTGGGCGATAAGTGCACCATACATGGAAAAATCAGGTCTTTCATTTAAAGATATTTATGATTATTGCGACAAAAACAATCAAAAAGAACTAGCTAAAAAATCACCTATCCATGAAGTACTTCTTGATATTGTAGTGGATCATTGCCCGTCACCGGATATTGCTCAGAAATATCGTATTCCCAATATTTGGCGTGGAGATCAAGATAGTGAGATTGGTAAAGCTATGATGGAAACCAAGGAAAACGCAGATCTTGCCTTAATGGTTACAAAAATTGTTATGGATCCACATGCAGGGGAGGTAGCAGTAGGACGGCTTTATAGTGGAAAAATTAAACAAGGTCAAGAAGTAAAAGTAATTGGTTCTCCTAAAATTAATCGTGTTCAACAAGTAAACCTTATGGTTGGTGCAGATCGTATACCTGTGGAATATGTTAGCGCGGGTAATGTAGCTGCGATAACAGGAATTCGTGAAGCAATAGCTGGAAGTACAGTTTCTGATAACCTGGATATGGAACCATTCGAAAGAATTATTCATGTATCAGAACCAGTTGTAACAATTGCAGTTGAAGCTAAACATACTAAGGATTTACCCAAACTTATTGAGGTTTTAAGAATAGTATCAAAAGCAGATCCGAGTATAATCGTTGATATAAACGAAGAAACCGGGGAAAATTTGATGAGCGGTATGGGCGAACTACATCTTGAAATTACAGAACATCGTATAAGACACGATTATGGTGTAGACATTGTCACATCTCAACCAATAGTTGTATATCGTGAGTCGGTTAAAGGTAAAACAGCTCAACCATTTGAAGGAAAATCACCAAATAAACATAATCGATTCTACATTACAGTTGAACCATTACCAGAAAAAATTGCTGAAGCAATTTATAACAATGAAATCCCTGAAAATGTAAAAAAACATAAAAACGAAGTAGCAAAAACCCTGCAAGAGCTCGGAATGGATAAACAAGAAGCCAAAGGAGTCTTTGCAGTTAAAGGATTAAACATGTTTACAGATATAACAAAAGGTATCCAGTATCTTCATGAAACACGAGAGCTTATAAAAGAAGCATTTGAAGAAGTAATGAAAAGTGGACCAATAGCTGATGAACCATGTCAAAAAATGCTTTTCAGACTTCATGATGCAAAACTTCATGAGGATGCAATACACCGAGGTCCAGCACAGGTTATACCTGCTGTAAGAAATTCTCTTTATGGTTCAATACTGGCATCAGATCCAATATTGCTTGAACCAATACAAAAAGTCTTTATTAGTACCCCACAGGATCTTATGGGTGATGCAAGTAAAGAACTCAATCAAAGACGTGCTGAAGTAAAAGATATGAAAACCGAAAAAGACATGGTAAATATTGATGCCAAGGCACCAGTCTCTGAAATGTTTGGTTTTGCTTCAGCGATTCGTAGTGCAACTGGTGGAAGAGTTCTTTGGAATACTGAAAACTCTGGATTTGAACCTATCCCTGTAAACTTGCAGATGGATGTAGTAAAACAAATCCGTGAAAGAAAAGGACTTAAACCAGAGCCAAATCCACCAAGTTATTATTTGGACTAAAAAAAACAAAAACTTTTTTTCCTTTTTTTAGAAAAAATTAGAAAATATTATATTAACTAAACATGTTTACTAAAAAAAAGATTGGAGGATGCACTTTATGGATAAAGGAACTATTCCCATAAATAAAAACTATATGCTTGAGTACCGTTATCATGACAGAGATAACAATTACAAATACTTTAACAGAAAATTTGAAATCTATCTTTTAGAAAAAAAACTACTTAGTAAAAACTATCTGATGCATATGGACAACAGTGATACATCCAAAATGAAACCATGTATCTACAAAGGCGATAAAACTCGAAAGGTTCAACATGGTGTAACAACTCTTAACTGGAATAGTATAAAAAACAATTTTTTAGAATATCTTGTTAAAGAAATAGGTGAAAAAAACCGAGATCAGGCAAAAAAAGCCCTTTCAGAGCTTTCTTCACCAAAAATATAAAACAATAATATTTTTTTAGTATTCAGTTATCCTGTATTTTCCATGTACTGGTTCATAAATCTGACCATTTCTTTTCAAACGATCAAGGGTTTCCTCTACTTTACTAGTTTCAAAACCTTCCATTTCGCCTTCACGAAGTATATCTCCACGTGATGCATTTCCATCTTTGGCTTCATTACAAAGCCTTTGAATCACATCTATAATATTTCGCATACGATCATGTTGGCTATGACTAATACCTGTGGCAATAATATCTATATCGAACTTACCAGTCTCCCGGTCCATACCAACTCGTCGAAGGTATTGATCTATAATATAAATCGCTCTTTTTGCATCATCTGCTGTTACTTCTTCACTAAGTCTGACTTTTGCACTGGCTTCGGATAGCCGAACAAATGCCTCTAACTGACGAGGGGTGAAAGTAACAGAATCTTCTGAAGAATTACGGAAATCAACATAATAGTTTTTGATAAGTTCTAGTGCTTCTTCAGTCATAACAGGGTAAATATATCTTTTAGAATATGCAACATATTTACGTAAGAATTCTGGATCAAAAACTGGTAAAACATTTTTCATCATGGAATCTCTTTCTTTCTTATTATATTTAGATTTTTTAGAACGAGAAATGTTTTCACTTACTTCACCGGCCTTATGTGAACTAAGTATATGCGTAGCAAGATCTGAATCACGGTTACGATTTGGTTTATCGATAATTGAAAAGATCAGATCAAAACGAGAAATCAAAGCCGGTGGCATATTTATTTGTTCATGCATAGGCATAAATTCATCAAAACGACCTAGTTTTGGGTTAGCTGCAGCAAGCATTGCACAACGAGATTTCAATGTTGCACTGATACCTGCTTTAGCGACACTTATCTCTTGTTGTTCCATAGCCTGATGAAGGCTACTACGATCCTGGTCACTCATTTTATCTATCTCATCAATACAAGCAAGACCCATATCAGCTTGAACCAATGCTCCTGCTTCAAGAGTCCATTGTCCTTCACCAAATTCATCACGTACTGCTGCAGCAGTAAGACCTGCTGCCGATGATGCTTTTCCAGATGCATAAACACTACGAGGAGAAAGCTTAGACATATAATTTAAAATCTGAGATTTAGCAGTACCTGGGTCACCTACAAACAAGGTATGAATATCCCCGCGTATACGAGTACCATCAGGCATCTCCTTTGCAACTCCTCCAAATAACTGAAGAATCATAGCGTCTTTTTCAACATCCATACCATAAATAGTAGGAGCGATACTTTTCTTCATTTTTTCATAAATCTTAGCATCCTTACTAAGTTTCAATATTTCTTCTTCATCCTCAGGACTTATTTCAACTTCTTCAAAAGCCAATTCCTGACTATCAACACTTATTGCATCCATGGTTTTATTAAAAGCAGTCAAACGAAATGTTCCACGACGACGTTGTTGAGAATGAATAATTCCATTTACAACAACACGATCACCAGGTGCAATTTCTCCAACCAGATCATCTTCTATAAAAACACTTATACGCTCTGGTTGAGCACCACCACGTAATCCCTCTGGGTTTTCCTGTATCTCAATTTTCTGCGAATCGATAAACTCTGAAAGATTAGAAAGAAGTTTAAAACTACTAACACGTCCACATCCACCTTGATCTTCATAACATTCAGAGGGTTCTTTTATTATGTCTTCTTCTTGTTCTATTTTCATAACCGCTCCGCATTTCTGGCATTGAAACGCACCAACCTTCAGTTTAGGACGCACCTCAGTACGTTTTTTAACAAGTCCTTCTGTAGCCATTAGTTTTCCAAGATGACTAGAGCGAATATGTCTAATCAAAATCTTACTTGTATCAGGTAGATTAAAAACACGGAAATGAAGCTCAAGTTTATTTTCAACAGCAACATCAATCTGTTTCAATGCTTCTTCAGCATTAAAAAAAGCCTTATATGGTTGATTAAGTAAAAGCTCAGCCAGTTCCGGATCAACACGATCTATTTTCCAATAATCAATAAAAACACTACGCTTTTCTGGATACTCTAAAGCAACTGTCTCTATTTCTTTTTTACAATGATCCTCAAACAGGCTCTGCCATTGAGAAACCAAGTTATCATCTTTTAACAGTTTCAAATCAGCTCACTTCCCCCAAAACAAAAACATTTTTGAAATGAATTGGTAAAAACATGGTATACAATGTTTCACATTTAAAACTTTTTTTGACGGGTGCGAAACATCGCGAGTGGATGCACGTAGCCTCCGTTGACTTCCCATCTGCTTTCTCAACCCCGTTAACCCTTCGAGCATCGGCAGTTTACAGTAAGGCTGCTCACTTCCGTGCCTGGCCCGGTTCCTGTAATGAAGATGATCATATAACCCTCCGGTTATACGCGTCATCAACTCCGATCCCAAAGGACAGGGTATCATCGTTAGCAAGATGGATCAACAGAGGCCCGTTACACCGCCTCTTGACATCAACCTCTGCCTAAAGACGATTTCAGATTACAGGGGACGCCTAACTCCCCGGTCTATTCCGCACCTTTCGCCAAAAGCTAACTAAATCTTGGAATAAAACAGGACAACAGAACTATTATTTAATAGTTTTTTTGTGTTACTTATAAAGACCTGCGCATTATAATTAAAATATTCCGGAAGAACTGGAAAAAAATCAATGATAATGCAACAGCTAAAAAAGCAATATCACGTGCAACATACAACCATTCATCAGAAGCTTTACCCTGAGCTTCAATCCAACCAACATGAATCGCATCTTTAACTAAAAGATAAATAAAAATTGCTACAATAAAGAACAAAACAATATTTAGATAAAAAGACCAACGATACCAAGTTTGTTTACCTGTTTTCTGAAACATATTATCAATCATTTCAACACTCCAACTCCTCAAATCACGATAAATGTAATAATATATAAATATATGAACATTATGCAAAAAAAAATGTTTTTTTTAAAAAAAATCATCAAGTTTTGTTGTTTTCACCTTATCACTCATAAATAATGAGTCAATAGATTTTTCAACTAACTTAATACGTTGATTAGCATAAGCAGGAATCTTGTAACGCTCAGCTACCTCTTTAGAAATATCAAGATATTTACGCACAGATTTTTCATGAACGGTTAAGGTAAGACTTCCGCCGCATTTAGTACAAACACCATTCAAAGGAATACGGCGATAATTAATATTACATTTAGCACAACGAACAGATTGTTTACTAAAAGCACGGAAATTACCTATAATATCTGGAAGAAAATGCCGTTGAATCACCTTATATGCAACATCCGGAGTATCCACTGCACGAATCAATGCCGCTAGACTAAGCTGAGCCTCCATTTTCTCCATCATACTACCCAAAGATTTATAACGAGAAAGCTTAGGCCCCTCAGATATATCCAGAGTATCATGAGTGAAACCAAAATTTTCATATTGACCTGCTGAATCCAAACGACTAGAAACCATGTTCATCATTTTTTCGACATCTTTAGGATGAGCATGACGAAGAGTAGATTCATAGAATTTTAGTGGATAACGACACAAAGTATCAACATTATGAGCTTCTTTATCAACTTCAGAAGGATCAAGACGTGTTGTAACAATCAAAGGTAAATCCATACGCCCGCCTCGTTTATCAGGGATATAAGAATGAGAAAAATTAAGTAATGCATCCATGAGAAGCATCAATCCATCTTCATCACCATCGCATCGAATTTGAACTAATTGATTATGCCAAAAAACTGCTTTATCCGATAATTCTTTTCCCTCTACATCTAAACAATAAGTATTTTCATTATTAACAGAAATTTGTCTAACATCCTTAACTATATCAAATGTGTAATCTGAATAGGATATAGCAGGATAATATTTAGAACCAAATTTTATCAGACGCCTAGCTGTAGAAGATTTTATAGAAGACATCCTTTTTGCTCGTTTGTTTTTCTTGGTTGAAACTAGTTGAACAAAATCAGAAAATTTGTATTTGTCTTCACCAGTTAAAACAAGATGAAAAAGTATATGTCTAACAGGCTCTTTGTTAAGTTCTTTATATCGTTTCAACACTTTTTTTCCAGGAAGCCTTTTTTTTGTTTTTGAAAATCTTGCAAAAATATCTTCTCTAATGAGAAGAGTTGCTATACCCTCTAACAGACTTTGTGAAACTGAATAAAGAGTGATTCTATCCGGATTTAAACTAATAGAACCATCTCCATCAAAAAAAGCTGAAATAAACTGTTGAACGGCAATTTTATCTCCAGTATAAACAATATCAGGGACTTTTTTATCGTATGCTTTAGTGCCGGTATTCCAAACTTTATTAATAAGTATATAAAGTAGTTTAGAAGAATAAACAATTTTAGTATCATTATTATATGGTTTAATTGAAAAAACATCAGCCATTTTTGATAAAAGATATTTTTTTATTTTTTTATCACAGATTCTGAACGAAATTTGATGAGCGGTCTCATTAGATCGAGACCATCCTTCAGCACAGTACATTCCAAGAATCCAAAAAAGAGACGGTATATCTTTGATATAAACTGGTAGATTAACATGATCTCTTCTTAACCCTACTCTTGATTCAATGGGTAAATCATCAAGAGAAACACTTGAATTTTCACAAATTTTAATAAAATGATTTAATGGAACACTCTTATACCATTTTGATAAATTTCTTCCAAACTCATCATGGAGTCCACAAGTCTTAATTACTTTATCTCTTCCAACTTGTCTAACTATTTTTTTAAAAAAAATCCCTGCATTCCTAATCTTAATATCTTTTAAAATACAATCTGGAAGTGATTTTAAACTGTTAACAATATTAATTTGATGAATTGAAGATTCATAGGGAATATGAGTTGCGATAGGTACTTTATCTCCTTTTTTAACATCATAAGCTTTTTTAACCTCAATTTTCCCATTTTTTATAGTTGCAATATTATGATCCGGAGTAACTTTTAAGTCTCTGTTTGTTGTGGTTTTAATTTTAATCCATGAATCTGTTTTACCTTTTATGAAACTCGTAACTTTCTTCTTAAATAGTTTACCAGAATCTCTGTCTAATGTGTAAGCAAATAATTCATCAGATGAATCAAGGTCACACTTTAATGTACCATACATATCAATTTTTTTAAGTGGATGATTCTTAATATATTCCTCTACAATTTCACCGATTTCATCACTGATAAATTTGTTTTTTTTATTGTTATAAAGAAAAACTCTTTGTTCTCCATTATAACAATTTCTTCTTTTTGCTGCATGATAAAATGGATGCGCGAAGCACACTTGTGCTTCTGTGAAACCAATGATTCTACCGAGTGCACCAGCTGAAGTATGTGGTGCAAGACCTACAACTAGATGACCTGTGAGATCCTCAAATTTTTTGATTTTATAGAAACGTTTTAAACCATAAAACTTTACCAAAAGATCATCAACAAACTTTGCAACACGGAAAAAATACTCCGCGCAAGATTTAGAAATTATAACATCCTGAATTTTTAGCTCGCAAAGCTGATCATCATCCTTTAAGGGTTCACCATAAATATCTTTAGAATAACCCATTTTTTTAAGACGTTTAACACTGACATCTATCTCACGAGGGCGAAAATGAGTTAAAGGAGCATCAGTCATATCAAAACGAATGGTTCCATCTTTGAACACTGATATATCATGTTTAGCTCTAAGTATACCTTTTTCAAGCATCTCAGGAGTTTTATGTTTAGATATGGTACCGATAACACCTTTTATGGTATCAGGTAAAATTCTTTCTTTAATATTCTTCTGAGCTTTCTTTAATTCTTTTGATAAAGAAATATCTACTTTTTCGATACGATTATTTTTCTCAATAACTGTATGGCTGCCACAGTCGCAGAAAATACGATAAGTTTTTTTACCACATTTTTCACACGTTCTGATACCTGCATCAATCTCAATAGAGTGTTTCTGCATAGCTTTGTTTATGAGGCGTTGATTACCTCCAGAGTTACCTAGTGGAAATAACACATGTGGCGGAGGACGCATTTTACGCGCAGCTGCTTTTTCAGGACGGCCCATACGTGCACCGATTCTAAAAGGAGCCTTAGCTCTTATTTTAAAACCACTAAGATTTGAAACTAAATCAAGAATATTTTTATCAGAATCAATATTTTTAAGAATCTTTTTTCTATCTGTTTCAACCAACTTGTTTTTTTCTTTGTCAAGACCGCAACCACGAAGAAGAGGATTAGAAAACCTATCAACAATTATTTTATTATCACTTATCTTATGTAAAACACATAATTCTACAAGGATATCCTTAATTTTTTTATCATTAGGAATATATAATTTATCACCAATGATTTCTGCGTGGTTTTTGATAAAATCAGATAAGAATACAAGTTCTTCAACAATTATGTCATGCCAAAAAAGATTATAATATGGATGCAGAGGAATATCATATTTTTCAGAGATTTTAACTGCATATTCCCAAGTCGGTTTTTTTAAATCAACTTCAGTTTCAAATTCTTCATTTATTTTCTTCTGGGTTTTTAAATCAACCTTTTGTATCTCACTAAAATCATATTTTTCTGATTTGATCTTTAATTTGTTTTGAAGTTCCTGAATCCACCATTCATAACAATACGAGGCATCGGGCATCAAAGAATTATTTTCAGCGAACTCGCCAAAAGGAATCAATATTTCACCGACATCAATGATCTTTTGTATCTTGCATTTATCAATCTGCTGAACTGATTCAAGTTCAACAAGGTCACCATTATTCAAAAGAACAATAGGTCCTTCGATTTCATTACAAGGTGTACCAATAGTTGCTTTACCCGGACGCTCCATTTTAAGCTGAGTGCCTACTGCTATAAACTCATCAAGAAGAAACATAGAAACAGGATGTATACTGGTAGATGCTAAACCACCAGTTCTACTTCGACCATAACGGAGACGAAAACCACCCTTGCGGGATGGATGAGAAAAAACAGGACGACCTGCGATAACCTCACCTATATATTTTGTTAAAGGATGAATCTCAGGAATACCTTTCTCTTCAGAATCCTCTTTCTCATCTTTCTTTTTTCCTTTATTAACAAATACATCAAGAAAATCCCATCCTTTTAGCTTTAGTTTTTTTACATGCTTTAAAAGTTTAGGTGCCTTTAAACAAAGACCCTCTGCGATAACTAGGCATGCTCCACCACGCAGCCGGTTAGTTTCAACACGTGGAAGATCTCGATAACCAGTGACTTCAACTTTTTCAGTTCCTTCACCGTTTATACAGATTGGACAATTTCTAACAATTTTATCTATTTCATCAACAGTAGGAGTATACTGCAAATGTTGAGCTCTTTTATAAAGTGGTATTTCTTCTTTTAAACGTTCGATCTCACCAGTTGTAGGTTTGAACTTATCAATACCAAGTTCCCGTCTTACAACATCAGCAATTAAAACACTCATAGCCTGACCCGTTCCACCAGCACTACGTATAGGTCCAGAAAAATACAAATCAACATACTCTGTTCCATCATTGTTTTTACCGAGTTTAACATCAGCAATACCCTCAAGAGGGGCAACAAGAACTCCCTCCGTAAGTATTGCTAAACCAGTACGGACGGCTTGATCAATAGCTTCACTAGGATTTTTAAAACTATATTTTTTTTCTTTTATTATCTGTTTAGAAATTTCCAAGGATACAAGTTCGCGGTTACCAATTTTTTTTGTAATTTTTCTAATTTCTTCAGCGATACCCTCGGGTCCAACTAATTTTTCAACTCTTGCTGCAAGGTCGGTAGCCTGCGGTATTTCTACCTCTGTCTCAGGATCTAAACCTTTTTTTCGAGCTTCATCAGCTATATCATAACAAGCATTTATTTCCTCATCTAAAATAGAGAAATATTTTTGCATTTCTGAACTTACTGCGATATCGCGAGATAGACCCCCACCCATAATATATCAAACTCTAAAAATCAAATAAACAAATCCTAAATTTGATAATACAAACTAAGATTTTAAAACTTTTTATTTTTTACCTATGCTTTTTTACTAAAATCCATCATTGTTACATTACTATTCTGTAAATCAACAATGGGTACTTTACCTGAATCTGGAACAAAATTCATCATTTTCTGATACTCTGTTTGTTCCTGCCAGCTACTAGCATTTATCAATGTTACACCACGGTATTCACCAATTGTTGCCAGGTGGACATGACCTGTTACAAAAATATCAGGTACCCGATCTATAACCATGTAATCAGAGTGTTCAGGTGCAAGAGGTGTAAAACCACCATATGTTGGTGAGAGATGATGTTTTTTAAGCATCATTTTCATAATTTCAATGGGTTTATTGTACTCAAGTTGTTGGATGTTTGTAGCAAAATCAAGAAGACTTTGTCCGTGATATGATAATATTTCTACATTATCAAGTGAAAAATAACAAGGGTTGCCCACAAATTTTATGTCACATCCTGAAAACAAATCCTGGATATCTTTTTCAAAAGTTGGCTGGGGTTCAGCAGGTCGAACTGCGTCGTGGTTACCAGGTTGAACAACTATTGAAATATGATCAGGTATCTTCTGAAGTTCCTCGGCTAACTCCTCATATTGTTTGTAAACATCTGTAATGGAGAGTTCTTCTTCCTGATTCGGATAAATACCAATTCCATCAACAACATCACCTGGTATAACTAAATATTTGATTTTTCCTGCAACATTTTTTTGACGACTATTTCCAAGATCGCCGTTTATCCATTTTATAAAAGCATTCCATTGATGATCCATAAATTGTTTACTGCCGATATGTATATCAGACATAAATGCAGCATACACTGGTTTTTCAGAATGATTCCGTTCTTTTTTGATACTTACATCAGGAAAAACAATGTTTTTAATAATAAACAAGTCACCTTGTCTACTAATCTGACCTTTTACACCTATTATTTCATCCATTACTACTTCTTGAGCAGAAGTTAAAAGATCCCGATCGTTACGAAGTGCTATACATGTGGCTTCATCGGTATCATCCTCTATTATTATCAAACGATGACCATTACTAGTGTTTTTTACTTCTTTAACAATCCCTGCTATTTGGACATCTTTAATACCATTTTTACTCATTCTGTTAATTGGAACAACGTTAGCCATTTCTCTTCTTTGACTTCTAAGAATTTTTCTTAAAACATCAAAACGGTTTCTAAAAAGTCGTGCGAAATCATCAGTTTTTCCTTCACAAACACTATTACCGGTTACATCTTTAATGACTTTAATATCTGAATCGTATTCTGCAGCTTGAGGTTTCCATGTTTTGATTTTGTCATAAGATTTAGTTTTCTCTAATGTTTTTTTATGATTTTTTTGTTCTTTATTAGACGGTTTATCAGTTTTTTCTTCAGTTAATATTTCATTTTTAGTCATCACTGAAGCCGATGTTTCTTCAAAACCTGTTTCCATTAGTTTTATTTTTTCCAAGGTTAAAATTAAAGGGTATTCTTTTAGATTTTTTTTTATAAATGCTGCGTAATCATAAGGTTTTTCTTTGGATAGTATGTAATCTAATGCATCAGATTGAACGAAGGTACCATGCTCTGAGAAAGACTTGATTATTGTTTCCATTCCACCCGTCCCACAAAAAATTTTACGCTTTTTTTTATTCAAATTAAATATTCGGGATTTAGTGTATATGACGTGACTGTTTTTTAGAATTTTTGGTCTACAAAAAAATAAACAATCGAGGTTTTTCAAACAACCCTGCCCATGGACAAACATGTGTTATATAAAACTTTCGCAAAAATAATCTATTTTCTTAATAAATTGAACTAAACAAAAAATTTGTTATATTAATCTCAGAAAAATATCAAAAAATATATTATTCTCAGAAACACATATAAAAGATAAAAAACTAATATATAACCAGAAACATACAAAAAAAGTGCAAAAAACCATGATATTAATAAAAACATACAAACAAGGCGAAGACCTTCTGCTAAGTGCCTGTGACGAAGATTTAATAGGAAAAAAATTCGAAGAAGGAAAATTCTACCTAGATGTATCAGAAAAATTTTACAAAGGACAAAAAATCAAAATAGATGAACTAATAAATCATCTAAAAAAAGCGACTATTGCAAACTTAGTAGGTTCTAAAACAATAAAATTTGCAATAAAACATGGTTTTGTGGATCCAGACTGCGTGTTAAAAGTACAAGGAGTACCACATGCACAAGTAGTAACAATGATATAAAAAAAAACAAATTTTTTTTATTTTTTCAAACTATCAACTTTTTTAAGCATTTTAATAAAATGACTACCTTTCCAATAAATTTTATCACAAATAGGGCAAAACCAAAAATTTTTATGAGTTTCAAAAACATGCTCAGGAACTTTATTTTCAACATTTTTTTTATCAATTTTTTTTATTTCAGAATTACAAACAGTGCATCTACTCAAAATATTATCAGAATCTATTTCAACAAACTCTAAAACAGTTTTAAGTTGTTCATCAAGATCGATACTATTGATTTTAATATTTTCAATGTTGTTTCTTCTAGCATCCCAAATAAGTTCTTTATCACGTGTAATCAAAACACGCTTTTGTTTTTTAGCTATATCTAATATATGGGAATCTTTCATATCTGCTTCTGGGTAATATGTATCAAAACCAAGGATTCTTAACCATTTAGCTAATGTTCCAAGCATCTGATCGCAAAGAAACTTCATACTAAACACAATAACTTATTTAACAGGTTTATAGTGAAATAAAAAACCTTCACCCAATCTTAATGATTCCACTATTTCTAACTTTATAATGTCATCAATATCTTTTATTCCTTCTCCAGCTGCTATCGTAGGAGTTTTTTTACCACCGATAATCATGGGTGCAACATAAACATATAAATCATCAACAAGTTTTTCTTTAAGAAAACTCCAAATAACTTCTCCTCCACCTTCCACCATCAAAGTATTAATTTCTTTTTGAGAAAGTTTTTTCATTAAATATTTTAAATCAATAAGTCCATCTTTGTTTGTTTCACAAAAAACAATTTCCACATTGAAATCATATTTTTTTACACAATTTATCCCTTTTTTTACAACAATAAAAGTTTTAGACTTATCATTTACAACCTTCGAATCCACGGGTGTCCTGCAATTTGAATCCAGTACTATTCTAACAGGATTATTCGGGTTTTTAACATATTTTTCTTTAACAGTAAGTTTAGGATCATCAGATAGCACTGTGTTTATACCAACTAGTACTGCATCAGAATTGTTTCTAAGATTATACATACGTTTTATGTCTTTATCAGAAGAAATCCTTATCTGCTTTCCTTGAGGCGAAGCAATTTTCCCATCTGCTGACATCGCGCAATTTATTACAACTTTTTGTTTTTTTATAAAAAAACATCTCCTCTCATTTTTTCGGGTATAAAGGACAATCTTTTTTATTTTCAGGACAATAACCTTTGGTTTTACAGACAGCTCCAGCGTTTTTAAAAATTATGGGTGCTACTTTTTTTACAAGTTTAAGCATTTTATTAGCAAGCAATCTAATTTCCCATTGAGCATGCATACAACAACGAAGTTCAAAAAAATTTAGTAAACTTCGAGCATTCATAGTTACAATAATATTAGAACATGTAGCGTTTGGAAGCACAAAACGCGCGTCTTCTGCAGGTATATCTAAATCCAATAGTTTGTTGTATTCATCCCAAATTTTTTTCATTGTTTCTTCATATGCTTTTTTTGTTTTTTCATCCTTAGCAATCTTAGGCGGAGTCACATAATTTGGTTCTTTTAGATCAACATAACGCTGGCTTTGCTGTGCAAAACTTGCGATTCGATGGCGAACAAGTTGATGGGTAAGACTTCGGCTGACATCACTTATTGCAAAGGTAAAAGATGTGTGTTCTATAACGCTTGTATGACCTACATTTATGACATGTTCTAAAATTGTATTGAGTTCTTTTTCTGATGATGTATCAAGTTTTTCAGGTTTTGTTTTACTATGTGTTAACTTTGCAGCCATAGCCGGTATTTTTTCTGGTTTAGGTGAGAATCCTATAAGTTCTACGTTCATAAAAAATCAATTTCCTGTAAAAATGGTATAAAATAAGGTTTTATTATCTTTTTTAAAATGCCGCAAATCTTAAAAACTAATAGCAAATCTGAAAAAAACCATAACCTTTTAAAAAATGAATGGATTAACCCCTTTCGGTTTCAGGAAGTTAAAAGGTTAAAACCATCTGGGAGGAAAAAAAGATTTATGATATCATTTATCATAACAACGGTCGTATGTTTCATAGTATATATGCTTTTCACAACAGGTAGCGGCAATGATTTTTATATTTGGGGTTTTGAAGAAATCCTGATAGGTTTGGTTTTGTCTGTTATCGCAGGTTTTGTTGGAAGAAAAGTTTTTGTTAAAAAAAGCCTGCGTATGCTTAACCCTGTTCGTTGGATAATGTTTTTGGTTTATGTAGTTGGACCTTTTTTTGTTGGACTTGCAAAAGCTAATTTTGATGTAGCTTACAGGGTTTTAACTGGTAAAATCAATCCAGGTATCGTAAAGATTTCGCCAGGTCTTAAAACGGATCTTGGTGTTACAATGCTAGCTAATTCGATAACGTTAACACCTGGTACTCTTAGCGTGGATATAGATGAAGTTAGCAATGATTTGTATGTACATTGGATTAATGTAAAAGATGAAGCGATTAAGAAAACACCTGTTGATTGTAAATATATCTGCGGTAGTTTTCATAAATGGGTGAGGAGGATAGCAGAATGATAGAAACTTTTGATACAACTTATCTTATTGTTTTAGGTGTACTTTTGTTATGTGTAGTTATAGCTCTTATAAGGGTTATAAAAGGACCAACCGCTCCTGATAGAGTAGTTGGGTTGGATACAATAAATACTATTGTAATAGTCAGTATGGTTATTTTTGGTTTTGCAGCAGGATCAGTAATATACATAGATGTAGCAATAGTCTATGCTCTTTTATCATATATTTCAACATTGTTTATAGCTAAATACCTCGAAGGGGGTGATATGTGATTATGATAGAAATAATCATTTATTTACTTCTTGGAATAGGTGTTTTTTTTAATCTTTTAGCAGCCTTTGGTCTGCTTCGTTTCCCTGATGTTTATACACGTCTTCACGCTGGAACAAAATGTACAACTTTTGGATCAATTTTTATCTGCGGATCAGTCATAATCCTGGGTTTAAAAACATGGTTTTTTGATGGACAAACAGATGGATCTGTTTTAGCTATCCATACCGCTGCAGCATTATTTGCTATTCTTTTAACTAATCCAACTGGGGCTCATGCTATAGCTCGAGCTGCGCATAAAAGCGGAGTTAAACCCGTAGGAGCAGTTATTGATGAACTATCCGATAAAACTATTGGAACAAAGATTGAATCAAAAAATGAGGCTGAGAAAAAAACTACTGATAAAAAAGAAAAAAGTGAGGAGGGTGAATAAAAAAAATGGATGAACATACACTTATTGAAATCATTCACATAGTAACACCAATTCTTATTGTTGCTGCATCAATTGCAGCGGTTTTACTAAGAGATTTGATAGCTGCCGCGATTGCAGTTGCTGCTATGAGTCTACTTTTATCACTTGAATTTTACATATTACAGGCACCTGATGTAGCTATTGCTGAAGCTGGTGTTGGAGCATGTTTAACAACAGCTATTCTAGTGATAGCTGTTCGTGCTACAAAACGAACTGAGGAGGAGGCATAAAACATGAAATCTCGAGATATTTTCGCAGCTGTTTTTCTAGCTGTTGTTGCAGTATTTTTTGTTTATACTGCTCTTATGATGCATCCTTTTGGAGTTCCAACAAGTACTGATATGGATCAACATATAATTGATAACACCCAAGAGGAAACTGGTGCAAATAATGGTGTAACTGGTGTTGTTTTTGATTATAGAGGTTTTGATACACTTGGTGAAGCAACAGTGTTGTTTACTGCTGTAGCGGCTGTGGTTATGATTTTCAGGAGGTTGAAAAAAAATGAGTGATGAAGGAATGTCTAAGATTGTTAAAACCATAGCAAGTGTTGCTTTTCCTTTGGTTTTAATCTTCGGGCTTTATGTTATCGTTCATGGTCATCTCACTCCTGGTGGTGGTTTTCAAGGTGGAGCAGTTGTAGCCTCAGGTCTTGCGATGCTTATTATTGCTTTTGGTTCTCCTTGGGTTTTGAAAAGAGCTAAAAAGAAAAATCTTTCAATTCTTGAAAGTGTTGGAGCTGTTGCTTTTATAGGATCGGCATTCCTAGGTTTAATTTTTGGAGCTGTGTTTTTTAATAATTTTTTAACGGGTGAAAATCTTTTATTTGGAGAGGTTCCTGAGAAATTATCAACTGCAGCTAACGTTAACACTGGTGGTGTGATTCCTTGGATGAATTTTGCTGTTGGATTAAAAGTTATAGCTGGACTGTTTGCAATTGTTTTGATTATGGCTTATGCTACTAGTTACAGAAAAAAGGAGGAGGATAACGAATGATTTACAATATCCCATACATTGCTGTAGCTTTACTCATTATAGTAGGATTATATGCTGTTTTATTCCGTAGAAATCTTATAAAAATCGTTATTGGAATCACAATTATTCAAAGTGGTGTGAACTTGTTTTTGATTACTCTTGGTTTCAGAAAAAACAGTTTAGCACCAATTTATACAAGTTCTCCAAACCCTGAAGGTGTTATGTCTATGCCTGTTCCTCAGGCTTTAACATTAACTAGTATCGTTATTGGTGTTGCTGTTCTAGCTCTTATGCTTTCTCTTATAATTCATCTTTATCGACATTATAATACTCTTGATGCAAAAAAAATAGGGAGGGTTGAAGAAGAATGAACATGGAACTTTTGGTTGAACATTCTCCAGCTTTAATAATTGCTGTACCGTTACTTGCTGCGTTTCTAACTCCGTTAGTAAGTATGGTTAATCAAAAACTAAGAAATGTTTTTGTTATAGCAATGTTACTTTTGACAGGGTTTTTTATTTACTTGCTTTCCAATGATGTCCTTGCAAATGGGATTAGAACTTATGTTTTTGGAGCCGAAGGTGCTTCTTCGCCTGTTGTTAGAATATTGTTTGAAGTTGATGCATTTAGTGTATTAATGGCTTTAGTAGCATTTATTCTATCAATTGTAGCGGTTTTATACTCATGGCATTTCATGGAAAAAGAAACAGGTCAGGATAAATACTACACATTACTACTTTTGATGACAACAGGTATGCTTGGAATGGTGCTCACAGGCGATATGTTTAATTTCTTTGTATTTTTAGAGATAACCTCAATTTCCTCTTGTGCTCTTATAGCATTCTGGACTAATAAAGGATTATCAATTGATGCAGCATTCAAATATATTGTAATCAGTACTATTGGTGCACTTTGTTTCCTATTTGCAATAGGTATACTTTATGGTCAATACAATGCTTTAAACATAGCCGTTTTATCAAATTCACTTACTTTCGGTTTCTTGGATCTTGTAGCTTTTGCTTTGATTGTTGTAGCATTGGCTATGAAAGCAGGTCTTGTTCCTATGCATATGTGGCTACCTGATGCATACGGACGAGCTCCATCGTCAGTATCAGTTATGCTTATTGGTGCAACTCAAGCAAGTCTTTATGGTGTTTTCAGAATGATTTTCACACTTTATGGTGGACAATTAAACAACTTTTTAGCAGATTTTGGTGATAGTCAACTGGTTTTTAACGAGGTTGTTTCAACATTTATTGTTGTTCTTGCTCTTTTCACAATTATAATAGGGGTTTTAATGGCTTTAAAACAAGATGATTTCAAAAGGATGATAGGTTTTGCTGCTCTTGCAGAAATGGGTTATATGTTTATAGCAATAGGTGCTGCTTTATCGACTGTAACTATTGAAAACGGTGTTGTTTTTCTTGAAGGTACAGGAAAAACAGCCTTACAAGGAGGATTATTTCATATAATAAATGATGCACTTGACATAGGCCTTCTTTTTTTAGTGGCGGGTGCTGTTTATTATGCAACCAAAGAAACATCATTGAATCGATTAGGTGGACTAGCTCGTAACATGAAATATACAACTATTTTCTTTATCATTGGTTTATTTGCAGTATCAGGTATGCCGCCTTTGAATGGTTTCGCGTCAAAACTTTTGATTTATGAATCTGTATACTATGTAAACCCTATACTTGCAATAGCTGCGATACTTTCAAGTATACTACTTCTTGCGACTTTTGTAAAAGTATTTCATTCAGTATTTCTTGGACCGAAACTTCCACGTTTTGATGATGTTCGTGAAGCACCAAAAAGTATGCTAATAGCTATGGCTGTACTAGCATCAATTATTATTTTCTTCGGTCTTTTTCCAGAGGCAGTTATACATCATATAATTCAACCAGCTGTTGATGCTCTTGTAAATCATGGTGAATACCTTAGCTGGTTTGTAGGAGGTGCATAAAAAATGATTAGTTGGGAAACATTTTTAGAATCATTAGAAACAGGTAGTGGTTTCTGGCATCCACTTGTCTGGATAGTCGCATTTATAATTGCTTTTCTAGTGGTCTTCATAATTCGTGGAATGGGAAATAAAAATTACAAAAAAGGAACGGAGCAAACCAAAGTATTTCTTTCAGGGAATGCTGAACCTGAAAAAGAACTAATGCATGTAAAAGGAAAAAATCTATTCTGGGGTTTTACTGAATCATTAGAATGGGTTTATAAAGTACTAGAAAAAATGCATACAGGAAACATAAGTGATTATGTTTTATGGTTTGTTATAACACTAGGAATCTTCTTCCTTATCTTGGGGGTGTTTTAGATAATGGATTTTATGCAACTAACTGAAACTGCTTTATATGTGATAATTGGGACCTTAGGTCTTGCATTATTTGCAATTGTTTTTGGTTTAATATACAAAGGTATTGATCGAAAATTAGCTGCTCATATGCAAGGAAGAATAGGTCCACCAATAAAACAGCCTTTTTTAGATGTAAAAAAACTGTTCACTAAAGAAAACATAATACCAGATAATGCTATAGAATGGATTTTTAATCTTGCACCAGTAATAACATTTGTTGGAGCAATAACAATACTAATTTACTTACCTCTTATCCCTCAAAATGGAGGTGGAATGGTGCCACTTGTTGATTTCGGAGGAGACCTTATTCTGATACTGTATCTATTGATGATACCATCTCTTGGTATGGTTATTGGAGGTTTATCATCAGGATCACCATATGCAACAGTTGGAGCACAAAGAGAAATGGTTACTATGATTTCTTATGAGTTTCCACTTGCTATAATTGCGATAACAATAGCCTGGCGTTTAAGTATAGAACAGAACACAGCAAATATTGCAAATGTTTTCTCTTTTGCAACAATTTCACAAGCCGCACCTGTTTGGAGTATAGTAGGACCACTGGGTTTTATTGGTTTTCTTTTACTACTGTTTGTTTTAATACTTGTAACACCTGCTGAATTATCAAAAATACCATTTGATGCACCAGAAGCAGAAACAGAAATCGCTGAGGGTTTAATGGTAGAATACTCAGGAAGAAATTATGCAATGTTTTACTTGGCTGATGGAGTAAAAACAGTTGCAATGGCATCACTTATAGTTGCATTGTTTTTCCCATATCATCTTTCACCCGTATTAGGTTTAACTGAGATACCTGCGATGGCTGTAGACATAGCTTTCTTTTTAGCAAAAGTATTCCTTATAATATTGTTCTCGCTGACCTTAATCCGTGTTTCAATAGCCAGATTAAAAATTGATCAAGTTGTCTATACTTACTGGGTTCCATTAACGCTTATAGCACTAGTTGGACTGATCTGTGTTATGTGGGATGTAACAACAATGGCACCTGCATCAGAAGGCGGTTTTGGATGGTCAAAATTAGTTGAAATACTTGGTTTGGTCTAAAAAAAATATTAATAATAAAAAAAAGATTGTTTCACTATGAAAAAACAAGACCAAATTATAATTTTTTTATTCTTTTTAATACCTACATTAATGGTAATTGTGGGTTTAGTTTTTTTTCCTTATGATGAAAAACAAACCTTAGTAGATTTAATTTCGGTAGCTCCGCTTTTCCCAAGCCTTGTTTTTCTTCTAGGTGGTTTTTTAAAACCGGGAAATAATGTTGGAAAAAAACTAAAAATATTTGGTTGGATTCTTTTCTCATTTTTCTGGGCTACACAAATAAACACTCTTTATTCTAAAGAACAAGACCTTGCTAATGCAGCAATCTGCATCATAGGAATATATATTTTAATATATCTAGCTTATCATGAGTATCTTAATCTAAAAAACAAAAAACAAAACAGTTGTCTTAACTGGGCTGCAGGCGCAGCAGCAATAGCCGGTTTAATCTACTTTACATTAGATTTAACAGTACTAGCTTACTGGTTAAGAGAAATAGTAGCCTACCAAAGCGGATTACTTCTAAATCTTTTTATTGGTGGTGTAGAAGTCCACGGTGTTGAAATATACCAAAATGGATCATATATTGTCACAATAATTTTTGCTTGCACCGCGGTTCAGTCAATGGTCTTGTTTATTGGAATGATACTACCCTTACAAAATGTTGAATGGAAAAGAAAAATCTATGCATTAATTGTAACAGTGATACCAATTTATTTTCTGAATCTTATAAGAAACGCATCCATTGCTTACATGATAAAAGATGATCCAGATATTTTTTTTATAGCACACAATGTGATCGGTAAAGGCGGAAGCCTGATAGCATTAATAGTTCTACTGTTCATTGTAATAAAAATCATCCCAGAATTATTTGACAACATCCTCTGTTTAACAGATCTACCAAAAGAAAATGGTCCTGTGGAAAAACTTGGGAAAAAAATATTTTTAACTGGAAGAAAAAAATAATGTTTTTTAAACTCGCAAAAGGATGTAAAAAACTGATTTTTTTTAGTTTCATCTTATCAACTATTTTAACCTTTTTTTTCACAATATCCTATCTGATAAAATCTAATGTTTTACAAAACATAATGCTTCTTTTTTCTTCATTTTCATGGATTATTACTTTTTTTTTAATGTTTTTTTTCCGTGATCCAAAAAGAAAAAAAGGCGAGGGTTTAACTTCAGTTGCTGATGGCAAAATAATATCAGTTGATAAAATAGAAAATGAAAAAGACATTGATAAATGTATTAGAATTTCTACTTTTATGAACATTTATGATGTACATGTAAACCGAATGCCATATGATGGAATAATTTTAGATATAAAACATATAAAAGGATCCTATCTTCCAGCGTTTTACAAAGAATCAGAAAAAAACGAAAGAGTTATCCTAAAAATTAAAACAAGCTTCGGGGTCATTAAAATTGTTCAAATAGCTGGAATAATAGCTCGTAGAATTGTACCATATGTTAAAAAACAGGATAATGTTAAAAAAGGAGAAAAAATTGGTATAATACGACTGGGTTCTAGAGTAGATCTATATCTACCTGAGGACTCTATAAAAAAAATCTTTGTAAAAAAGAACGATAAAATCAAAGCAGGTGTTACAAAAATTGCAGAAATCAATGATTAAAATTTTCAAAATAGAGGATTTCATATCAATTCTTAATGCTGTTTTTGGTTTTTTAGCAATTATGATGCTTTTTTTAGATGAAATCCATCTAAGTTTTTCATTAATTTTGTTAGCAATTCTAGCTGATGGTTTAGATGGATTTATAGCCCGTAAAACTGGGAATAATAGCCAAGTTGGAGATTTTTTAGAACCAATGGGCGATATGTTGTCTATGGGTGTAGCGCCAGCATTTTTAACATATTTTGTTTATCAAAATGATATAATCAACTGTTTCAAATGTCATTTTTTAATAATATCGGTTTTGGTTTTATTTTTTGTTTGCAACGTCATTCGTTTATCCTCTTTTTTTGTTCTAAAAAATGATAATTATTTCGTTGGTATGCCTGTCCCTGCTTCAGCGATGATTATCGTAACATTATCTTATCTTAAAATAGATATGTTTCTTATATCTATCTTTATAGTTATTCTATCAATATTTATGGTTTCAAATATTCATTTCAAAAAACCATGGTTGAAACTAAATATTGTTGCAGCTGTTCTTGTTTTTTTAGCAATATTTTTTTCTCATAGTTATAATAATTTATTCATATGGTTGCTTTTGGTCGCAGTTGTATTTTATTCAGTTTTCTGTTCGGTTTATGAAAAAGTAGCAAAATAACAATAAAATTTATCCTTTTATTAATAAAAAGGTTTCTAAATGAATAATGCATTACAGGTTGCTAATTATGGAAGATATACCAAAGATTGGCATAACAGGTATGCCAGGCGTCGGAAAAACTCAGACGCTTATCAAAATTGCAAAAGCCTTAGAAGAACATGGGTACAATGTACAAGGTATGATCACTGATCCTATTCTAGAAAATAAAAAAAGGATAGGTTTTATTGCAAAAAACTGGAAAACTGATGAAAAAGAAGTTTTTGCCCATAAAGATTTTGATTATAAGGACAAAGTCGGTGATTATGGTGTTGACACAAAAATTTTAGAAAAAATCGGTGTTCCTGCTATAGAAGATGCGATTAATGATGATAATGTGGATATCATCATAATTGATGAAATCGGTAAAATGGAGATGCTTTCAGAGAGATTCTGCGAAGTTGTAATTGAAGCTCTTGATTCTGATAAACCTATAATGATTACATTACATAAAAAAAGTAGAACACCACTTCTTCAGGATGTACGTCGACGTGATGACATGAGAATTTTAGAGGTAACACCAGTAAATCGTAATCTACTCCCATATAAAATAGAAAAAATAATGGAAGAAAAACTACCTCCATTGTTCTAAAAAAAATTTTTTTTTGAAATTATGATAAAAAATCAGGATCTTTCATTAGTAAAAGAAGGAGAAACTAGTTTTTTTGTATACAATTCAAATATTTCACAGAAAGGACCTGGTTCTATTACTAAACCTGCTTTTTATAATCCTGTTATGGAACTAAACAGAGATCTTTCAATACTTATTTGTCAGTATCTTATCAATGAAAAAGAAAAAACAGTTGAAATCTGTGATGGACTCTCTGCCTCTGGAGCAAGAGGAATTAGATTCTGTAATGAACTAACTGGAGATTTTGAGGTTTTTTTAAATGACTGGAGTAAAAACTCATATAATCTTATTAAAAAAAATATAAAAAATACTAATGCTTCGAACGTTAAAATTTTTATGAAAGATTTAAATGTTTTACTTTCCGAAAAAAGATTTGATTATATAGATGTAGATCCATTTGGAAGCCCCGCAGGTTTTATTGATTCAGCACTAAGAAGTATTCGAAATAATGGTATTATTGCTTGTACTGCAACTGATACCACAGCATTATGTGGTGTTTACCCTAAGGTTTGTATTAGAAGATATGGAGCTAAACCATGTCATTCTTCTTGTATGAAAGAAACCGCTGTTAGGATTTTACTTGGTTTTATAGCTCGAGAGGCTGCTAAATATGATAAATCAGTAGTTCCAATTTTATCTTATAGTTCTGATCATTATTTCAGAGTATATGTAAAAATAATCAAGGGTGCAAAGAAAGCAAATAAATCTGTTGAAAAGCTTGATGTTGTTTCTTCTGAGATATGTTTTTTTTCAAAAAAGAATAAAGAATGTTTTGGTCCAATGTGGCTTGGAAATTTACATGATAAAAAAACATTGATGGCATTGCGTGAGATTCTTTCTAAAAAGAATCTTAACACAAAAAATCGTGTTTATCAGATGCTTGATTTGATGGAAGCAGAAGCTGTTCTTCCTGCTTTTTTTTACAATGTTGATGAGATTTCATCGGTTTTGAAAACAACTGCTCCGAAGATTAGAATAATCCTTGATGATCTAAAAAAGAAGGGTTTTGAAGCATATCGTACTCATTTTGATGTTAATGGATTCAAGACTGATGCTTCAAAAAATGATATTAAAAAAGTTTTTTTAGTAGATTAAACTGTTAGTTCTATTAGTATTCCTTTTTTTAGTAGATATTGAAATGTTTTTACTGTTATTATTACTGCTAGAATTATTTGGATCATTATACATATTATTTCTTGGATGATGTTGAAATATTCTGGTCTTTCTTTGAGGGCTCCAGGGTATTTTTCTTGTATTACCACGCAGCCGAGTGCTGATGATAATGCGTTATCGCCGTTTTTTAGTGAGTATTCATCAAAAACATGGTATTCTATTGGTTCTATGTATGGGTCGATATCTGACATTATCCAGTGTCCTGCTTCATGTAGTGGTGTTGATGCGATGATTACGATGGTTGATATTATGAAACCAAGTAGTAGTATCTTGATTTTTGTTTTTAGCATGTTTTTTTCCTGTTTATTCCTCATTCAATATTAATTTAACAAGCTTAATATAAATAATTTATTATAAAATTATGTTTTTTTTGTAAAAAAACAGAAATAAAACCTTATATAAAATTATGAAAAACTAATAAAACATCATAATCATATCCCTAAAACAAAAAGAATTAGAAGAGGTTAAGGATAAACCATGGTCTATAAGATAAAAGTTGGAGTATTAGCCTCAGGAGGAGGAACAGACCTACAAAGCATAATAGATGCTTCAGAAAAAAATATGATAGATGCCGAAGTAAAAGTAGTAATATCTGACCGATGTGACGCATTTTGTTTAAAACGAGCAGAAAAACATAATATTCCAACTTATTTTGTTGATCCAAAAAAGAAAAACAGATCCGATATAGATTCAGATATCGATAAAATATTAGTTGAAAAAAATGTGGATTTGGTAGTAGGCGCAGGTTACATGAGGATTTTATCAAAAGATTTTGTTAAAAAATGGTATAGAAAACTAATCAATATCCATCCAGCGTTACTTCCTTCTTTTAAAGGAACAAACGGGCAAGGTGATGCACTTGATTATGGGGTAAAAATAACAGGTTGCACAACTCATTTTATGGATGAAAAAATGGATCACGGTCCAATAATTCTTCAAGCCGCTGTAAAAGTAAAACAAGATGACACTCGTGACAGTTTAGCAAAAAGAATTTTAGAGGTTGAACATCAAATACTACCCCGAACAATCCAACTTTTTGCTCAAAAAAGATTAAAAATCGAAAAAAGAAAAGTAAAAATACTTCCAGGTGACAGTTGGATAGAAAAATATGATACAATTCCAGATGTTTTGTATTCGGAAGGATATTGATTGTTAAATATTTTTTTTGGCATATTTCGTGTTTTTAGTAAACATTTATAAATAATTAAATATATATAATATATAGTTTATAAATATGTGTGATTTAGATGAAACAGAAAATAATACCAATAATAGTAATATGCCTATTTATTCTAACAGGATTCTCAACCATATCAATTGCAAAAAAACAAATTAGTGAAACAACTAAACCAAATCAAAATGAAGTATTAAAGGAACAATCAACATCTATTAAAACCACAAGTATTGATCCAGATGATGTGGAATTATATGTTGGAGGTGTCTTTTCACATTTCTATCTAAGACTACACCGCCCTATGTATCCACGTTTTCCATATGACGGAATATATATTTTTATAGCATCAAAGGGAAATGAAAATTTCAGTTGCGTTATTGATGCATCGGTTTATGATAACAACGGAGAGGATATTATTTATGATTATGGTGATGATTATGATATTTTTCCTATTTCTCACACTAAAGTGGATTCAGATGGTTTTGGCATAAGTTTCCCTCTTAAAAAAGGATTCGGCAAGATTAACATTGATGTACATGTAGAAATAAATGATGGGGAGTGTAGTAAAGATTTATCAAAAACTGGATTTAGACTTGGTCGGTACGTGATTTTAATATAAATATCAGTTCTTTCAAAAAACTTCTTCTTTTCTTTTTAAAGACTTAAATATTGAAATCTATTTCTGTTAAAAAATAGATGAATTATTCAGATTTTTCAAAATGGATCACCAGTTTCCATAGATTCGGGATTAAACTAGACCTAAATAGAATAAAATACCTTTGCAAAAAACTAGAAAACCCTCAAAACAAATACAAAACAATACATGTAGCCGGTACAAATGGTAAAGGATCCGTTTGCACAATCCTTGAATCAATTCTAAGAGAGAACCATTACAAAACAGGAATCTATACCTCGCCTCATCTAGAATGCTTCCAAGAACGTATAAAAGTCAACAATAACAAAGTCTCAAAAGAAGAACTAACAAAAATTTACGGAAAAATCAAACCCATCACCGATGAAATACAAAAGAAAAACATAAATCCTACCTATTTTGAGGTAACTACAGCTATGGCTTTTGAATATTTTAAACAAAAAAATGTTGATATAGCCATTATAGAGGTAGGTCTTGGAGGACGATATGATGCAACAAACATTGTAAAACCAGTTTGCTCAGTTATAACTAATGTTACACTTGAACATCAAAACACTCTTGGAAAAACCATGGAAGAAATAGCGATTCAAAAATCTGGTATAATAAAAAAAGAAACACCTGTTATAACCGCTGCAGAAAAGAAAGCCTTGAATGTTATCAAAAAAACAGCTGAACAAAAAAAATCACCATTAATTATCATAAACAAAAAAGATTGGATAAGAAAAACTTTTTCAGATAAAAAACAAGTTTTTATGATTAAAACAAAAAATGAAACTTATACAATTGAAACAAAATTACTTGGAAACTATCAAGGTGAAAACATAGCTCTTGCAATAAACACAATTGAACAACTAAAAACAAAAGGAATAAACACTTCAAAAAAACACATTAAAAATGGAATAAAAAACACTTATAATCCGGGTAGAACACAAGTTATACAAAAAAAACCATATATCATACTTGATGGTGCTCATAACCCTGAAGCATCAAAGAAACTATCTTCCACAATAATTAAAGATTTCAAATATAATCGATTAATTCTTGTGATAGGTATTCTAAAAGATAAAAACATTAAAAAAATTTTAAAAAATTTAATAATTATCTCTGATGAAATAATACTTACACAACCGAATAACAAAAGAGCAGCGGAAATAGAAATATTAGAAAAAACAATCAAAGAAATAGATGAAAACAAAAAAACAATATCAATAAAAAACGTAAAAAAAGCAATAAGTAAAGCTGTGGAAATTTCAAAAAATGATGATTTAATCCTTATAACAGGTTCATTGTACACTGTTGGAGATGCCAAAAAAATTTTTAAAAAACAATAAGATAAATAAAATAAATTTTATATAATAAAGATCATATTGAGAAAACCTGAAAATAAAAAAATGATTGATAACAACCTAAAAAAAGACACATCATTCATAATTCTTGCAACTCTTCTATTAATATTATTCACAATATCTACTTACACATTATCATACCAATCAATAGAGGGAATACTGATACCTGGCATATGTTTCGGTTTTGCTTTTGTAATTCTATCATGGATACTTACACATCAATCTCATCTAAGAAAAACGTGGCCGTATCTAACTATTTTTATACTAACTTTTATCTATGTAAATTTCTGGAAAATAATTTACTTTTCCTTAGATTTTTCTTACAAAAAACTAAAATTTATAGATTATAATATTTTTGAAATAATAATTTATTTACAAATAATTATAAGATTCTTAGCAGTATTAACCGTTGTAATAATTTTCTGGTATCTAGTAAAACCTAAAGATTTCCAAGATAAAAAACAATATTTTTTCATTAAAAAAGAAAACACAAAAAAAACAATACTAACAATTATTATCCCTTTTTTAGTTACAACGCCTTACTGGCTTAATCTATTAACTTATTATCTTAATAAAAACTTTCATGCAGACTTATTACTTTCTAGTATGGATCTTTACCATTGGTATATTTTTCTAATCAAAGCAATACCATTATTTTTTGCAGCAATATTTTTTGCAATAATTATAAACCATCTAAAAGATAACAAAAAATATTATCTATACACATCTATTGGGATTTTCGTATTAATTCAAAATATATCAATTCTCTCAATTTTTAACCTAACAGCTCAAAATTTTTTAACAAACATAATCTTTTTTTCTTTAAAAAATGGAATAAGTTTTTTCTTCATTTTTTTAAGTCTTCTTTTACTTACTAAAAAAAGATACCTTGATTAAAAAAAAAATTATTTTTTTGAACCAGTATGTTCTTTAACAGCATTCCAGTTTATCTTGTAAAGCTCAGTCCACTCTAATGGTTCATTATTTACTTCATCAATTTCTTCACTTTCATTACGATAAAGAAGAGTAAAAAACGAAGATTTAAACTTGTTATATGAATCATCAGTCATTATAACATTTAACACTCCTTTTCTCTTAAGTCCTATGTGAACCTGTTTTTCAAACATGGTATCATCTATGATGATATGAGTAATTCTACTGTAGTTTTTACCTATACCATAGAGTTCTGAAACACATTCATCTATATTTTCTGCAGACCACAGATGATATGTTTCATCCTTGGTTGTGTTGAAACCTGCGGATTCAACAATCCTTTCTAGTCTATGATCTGAAGCGACAACAGTATTGTTTTTATCAAGATTTTCAACCATCCACTGGTCTATAGTTGAATAATCTCCTGCTGAGATCTGCTCATGGGATTGACCTAGGGATTCATGTAAATTGTAAACCGAAAACGCATTTGCAGTGATAAGGAAAAATATGAATGAAAAATAAATTATGTTTTTATTAAAATGAATTTTTTTTACATTTATTTTTGAAATCTCTGGTGTCTTAATCTTTAAAAAGTTTTTAATTTTTAAAAGCAATGATTCATAATCATATTTTAGGAAAATATTTCTTATACCATAAGCTGCGATAATACTTAATGGAATCTCAAGATATTCAAAATGTCTATGTGGAAACAATGGCCTTATGTTTAAAGTTAAACTGATAACTAACGAGAAAATAATAGCAAAAAACCATCCTCTTATAAAGGCACCATTTTTGGTAAAGTAGGTGGATCTAAAACCAGCACCTGTAAATGAAAAAACAATCAAAAGAGGAATAGTTAGAAGAATAGTTACTATGTTTAAACTAAAGTTAACACTTGGTATTTTGATAAAATAAAATGTAAACATTAAACATAAACCAGAAAAGAAAATAATTAAAAAACGTTTAATGGAATATTTAATAGAGGGTTCTTTTTTTTCTATGAAAACATTAAATCTTCTTTTCAACCAAATTACAAAAAAACTACCCGCAAAAAGAGTATAAAACAAAAAAATAGTAGAAGTATTACCAAATTCTAAAGCTCCAAAAACTATATCGTTACTCATAAAACTTTCATAAACTGGTATGGCGATAAAAGCCCAATAAGAAAAAATCAAAATACTAGCTGTTAGGATATACACAACATCTTTTTTTAAATGTTCAGTCCAATCACGACGTACAGCGTTTTCAACGAAAACAATCATAATCAAACTAACAAGATAAAAATAAGTTGTGAGATGATGCGACATAATCAATAACATTGTTGAAATAATTAGAGGAAAAACAAATAAAAAATTTCTACGATATTTTAAAAATAACAAAAAAGAAAACATCATAAAAAAATGTCCAACGGTCAAAGGATAAGTATGGCTAGTTTGATAAACATGAAATGGAAGCACTGCAAGAATCAAGCTAGAAAGCAAAGCAATTTTTTTATTTCCTGTAAGTTCTTTTACTACAAAGAAAAACAATAGAACAGTTAAACCACCGAATATCGGTCCAATTTTTGGCATAACTACTGATACATCTAAACCTGTTAAACCTGAGATAAAAGCAGTTATCGCATACAAAACAGGAAAATAATTATAAGAACTACCCCAGCCAGTATAAGTGTTAAAAAGTTCACCAGTGGCAACAAAATTCTTAGTGATACCAAGATATATCCCAAGATCACAACCCCATCCGTAATTAGTCCAAGCAGGAATAGAACGTATAAAAATTGCAAGTCCTGTAACTAATAAAACCCAGAAAACCCAGTTTTTAAGTAAACCTTGTAGTTTTGATTTAACATCTGCTTTCATAGTATATCAATTATTTCCCGTTATAAAACTAATAGTTTAATAAAATAACTATTACAACTATAAAAAATGTTTTTTTATATTTTTTGATAAACAATTTCAACAATTTTTTCAACTGTTTCATCAACATCGCATTTTCTTTGTATACCCTTCATTTTTTCCGCTATTTCAACATCTCTTCTAAGATCTAAATCGTCTTGTTTTACAGAATAAAAAGTACGTTTTTCATTATGGTATTCTGACAAATATTCTTGTTCTATCTGACCTGGTGTAGGAGTCATTAAAGCCTTTGTTCCAATAACTGCAAGATCCATAATTGTTGAATAACCACTTCTTGAAACAACTATTTTTGCTCTATTTAAAACATCTTCTCTTTCTTCTTTATTTAAAAAAGTATGAATCTCTGCATCCAAATTTTCTATGTTCTTTCTTTTCTCGTTTTTACCAAGAGTAACAACAATTTTTCCATCTAAATTTTGTATTTGTGAAAAAATTTTTTCTTCAAAAAAACTCCTCGGTGGTTCAGGTCCAGATATAGAAATAAGATAATCTATATCTTTTTTTACATTTTTTTTATTAAAATCAGATAATACTCCAACATAGTGAAGTTTTTCATCTGGTATTTTGTTTAAATTATGGGAAAGATCACCTGATAAATTGTTTTCTTTATAATCTGGGATTAAAACACCGGCATATTTTCTGAAAAAGAATTCATTAAAAATTTCACTACCATCTTCAAAAATTTTTAGTCTAAGAGGATTCATTATCCTTATCTGATGAGAAATAAAAAATGATGGAATATCTTTATTATATATCTCAAATCTTCCATCAGATATTATACAATCACATTCTCTGTTTTCAAGTATTTTACAAAGAGTCTTCCAACCATATCTTAGACTTCCAACAAATTTAGGCCAATATATCATGCTTTTAGCGATAAACTGCCTAGCGTTTTTAGAAAGTAACATGGGATAGTCAGGCATTTCAATATACTCTACATCCTCTCCCAGTTCTTTTTTTAACAGGTCTAATGATCTACCCTGAGAAATAATAGTTAACTCATTGTTTTCATCTAAAAGTTTTCTAATTACTGGTAATGATCTTGTAGCATGTCCAAGACCCCAAGCGCTAACACCGTATATTATCTTCATAACACAAAACTTGTGTAATCAATTAATGGTTAAAAAAATACTGGGAAAAATTATTATCAGATAATTGTTTTCTTAACAAAAAAAAGTTGAGGTTCTAAGGTTTATGGATTTTAAAACAAAACTTACAAAAATTATTAAAAAAAATAACAGTTTAGTATCAGTAGGTCTAGATATAGATAAATCTAAAATGCCAGATTTTTTGTTTAAACAAAACAAAAATCCTTATATTGATTTTAATAAACAAATTATTGATACAACCAAGGATCTGGTATGTGCATATAAAATCAATATGGCATTTTATGAAGTTTTAAAAGATGGATACAAGATTTTGAAAGAAACTATTGATTATATCCCTAAAGATATTGTAGTTATCCTTGATGGAAAAAGAAATGATATTGGTAACACAGCTAAAATGTATGCTAGTAGTCTTTTTGATTTTTTAAAAGCGGATTCAACAACAGTTAATCCTTATCTTGGTCTTGATGGAGTTAAACCGTTTTTAGAACATAGTGATAAATGTAGTTTTATTCTTTGTAGGACTTCTAATGCTTCAGCTAAAGATTTTCAGGATTTAAAAATACAAAATGTTCCTCTTTATGAGAAAGTAGCTGAAAAAATAAAAGAATGGAACAACAAGTTTGGTAATTGCGGTGTTGTTGTTGGAGCTACATATCCTGAGGAACTTAAAAAAATACGAGAAATTCTTGGAGAAGATATTCCTTTTTTGATTCCTGGTGTTGGAAAACAAGGTGGGGATGTTGAAAAAACAGTAGAAAATGGTACGAATTCAGATGGATCAATGGCTGTTATTAACTCGTCTAGAGGAATTATATATGCAGGATCTAACGATGATTTTGCATTAAAATCCCGTGAAAAAACAAAGGAACTTAAAAACGAAATCAACAGTTACCGATAAAAAAAACAAGAAAAATTTTTATTAGGTGATTACAAACAGATTTCCCATATACAAGATTGTATGTTCTTCTTTTATGTTTTCTCTATCTGGGATTTCAAACTCTATTTTTAATGTAGCTCTACCAAAAGCAAACCAGACTCTTGGTATTTCGATAAAAATGTTTTCATTAGCCTTAAGTACATCTATCGTTCCAGTTTCTTTTTTATCAAGACGATTGATAAGCCCACCCGTGATTGTGATCTTGTAATCTATATCTTCAAGTTTTACATCGTCTTGGTTTACAAAATTTATTTTTGATGATACTAATTTAATTGGGAAAGGATAATGTTTATTCATTTCTACTCTTGCTGGTTTAGATGGATCATACACATTGACAAAAACATGGCTTGCATCGGTATTCCAATCATCATCTCTTACTGTTAAAATAGCTCTATATTCACCAGGTGTTTCAAAAGTATACTCTGGATGCCAATGATATGAATATTCAGAGAAACCATTTGGACCAGTTATATGCCAACTCATCTGAGTTATCCAGCCATCTGGATCGTATGCATTTGCACTAAATCTAACTTTCAAAGGAGCCAATCCTTTCCTAGGATATGCTGTGGCATAAGAACGAGGCCATTCATTTTTTGGAGGTTCATACTCAGAATCATTTGAACCTGTCTTTTTGTATTCTTGATCATATGAGTTTTTATTTTTTTCATCAGTTTTTTTTGTATTAAAAATTAATGTTTCCAAAGAATTATTTTCATATTTTATTAATAATAAAGATATTGTTAAAGCTGAAACGATTAATAATATAATTATTTGAATTGCCATTATCTTCTTTTTTGTTGTTTCTTTAATTATATTATCACCTAAATTACAAGTTATAGTTATGATATGAATTAAATATTATGTGAACTTTTTATACAAAAAAAGATTTGTTTGGTATAATATATTTCAAAATGTTTTTATTTAACCATTATAAATGAAGAGAGTGGTCTTTATACGAAAAGCATTTAAAATATAAAATTCTATGTTATCACTGCCTTATATCGAAGGTCTCCATGATTAGTGATTGGAGATGCAAACTTAAGGCAACAAAAAAAAATAAATTGACATCATTATCTTGGGTCCCTCTTTGACCATATTAGACGTACGAGTCAAAGGAATGATAATGAGGACAACCCTGGTGTCGAAAATCAGTTTGTCGTGACAGCAATATTGCAACAACGTCTCTGCTGCTGCAGAAAAAGAGTGTTGTTGTGATTTCCACCCAGCAATATACTATTTTTTTAATTTGTTGGGTGACAACGACAAAAAAATTTTATTTGTTTTTGAAAAATAATAAAATAAAAAAAAGAAAAAAATTTTGGGTTATTAGGCCAGTATTAAAGGCCCGATATGTGTGGCTGAATATGTTTTCTCGATTACACCTTCGCCGGGTATAATAAGTTCAAGGTTTATTGTTGATTTTCCAAGTCCTAACCATACTTGAGGTGTATTCAATACTATGTTTCCATCAGCTGTTATGTTTTCAATTGTTCCGTTTACTTGTCCAGATATTTTACCGAGAAGTCCGCCTTCCATTGTTATATTGTATTCAATGTCAGATAACTCATAATCTCTTTGATTTGTTAAGGTTAGTTTTACTGATCCAAAACCGCCTTTTGTTTCGATTAGTACTGGTTCTTCTATAAAATGAGCAGATATTGTTTTGTTAGAATCCATTGTAACATTTACTGGGTTATCTGTGCTGCTTATATCTCCAGTCCATTCGCTGAAAATATAACCTGCATTTGGAACAGCTGTTAATTCTACTAACTCTTCTTCATCGTAAAGATCCTGAGCGGGTGATATTGTTACACTTCCGTTTCCTTCTGCTACATCTACATCAAGAGTGTATCCTTCTGGTGGTTCTTCTTCCCCACCGAGTGCATAATCAATATTTAAGTCAATAGATTTTCCAGCGATTACTGGAAAGCTACTGAGATCTATTCCGACTCCTGCTTCAACAAATTCTTTTAGCAGTCTAATAAATATGCCGTTAAATAATTGCAAATTTTTTGGTATTAAATCTAAGACTTCATCAAGTGTGTATTCAACTTCATTTGGGTTTCCTTCTCCAGGTGGTAATCCAACTGCGAGTACCATCAATGTCATTTTTTCACCTTCGGAAAACGTTTCTCCAGAAATATTATATCTAGCGTTTGCTGTAATCATATCAGGTACTATACCATCATAAATAATGGTTCCATTATACACGGGTACAACACCGTTGAATTGTATTTTTACATCGCCGATTCCTCGTCTTGCTCTAACTACGGTGTAGACAAACTTCGGTGTTAGAACGTTTGGCTTATCGCATGTTATAGTTAGAGGTATAGATAGATTGTCTTTTACTTCGTAATTTGTGTCATTTACTTTTATTGCTTCTAATGTTATGCTTGTTTCATCTGGTATGTTTATCGATGGTGATATTGTTCCCCATAATCCATCATTAACTGTTATATCTAGGCTTCCCTCTTCTATTTCTTCTGCACTTATACTTGCTACTGCACTTGCTCCTATCATTATGCTAACGATTAGCATACATATGAACTTAATTTTTTTCATTTTTATATCACACGCCTTTTTTTATTTAATGTTATATTATTTTTATATACTTCATAATATATAAATATGTCGAATAAATATATATAAATACTTTATAAAAATATAAAATGGTTTAAGTTTTTTCATTATAATAGTTAAGGATTTTATTATTTTAAATAGAGATGTTTAATATAATTATTAAGAAACAGAATAATAATAAAATTATTATTCTATCTCTGGGTTGAATATAGGCATATCAAGAATGCTTTCAACAACATTAATGATTGTTACAACTATTGGTATAATAACTTCTTCAATTATACTTGTTGCATTATTAAGAGTGTCATTTACCGTATGTAAAACGTTTAAAATCCCTCTTAAAATGGTTCCATTCAAACTAAAATTATCTAAAAAACCACTTGAGACTGGAGATTGTTCATTTACTGACACATATGCTTCTTTTTTAATTATTGTTGAACCTGCTGTAACTGCTGATATCAACAAAACTACAGTAACAACAGACATCAATAAAACGCTTTTATTATGTTTTTTCATTTTTATACCCCACTTATTTTTATATTTTAGTAATTATATATTTGTTTTTCATATTATAAAAACTTATTGGGACAAACCCCTAATAATCATAAAATTAAACTAAAAATTATCTCTGATTATCAAAAAAACTAAAACTATACTCATAAAAATATTCTCTACAAAGATAGATATCTTAGATATATTAATTATATAATCACAATCGCACAGAAAAACTTAAAAACAAGTCCCTACAATATACTAAAGAAAATTTAATTACGAATCAAAAAATGTTACTGTAAACTTTATATACAGTAATTGTATTCGTTGTTACTCTTAAAATCAAAAACCCGGACCTTTCCGGTCGACCTATGAGATTGTGTCATCGCACCTTCTGTGATTGGCGTCACTTCTGTTCGGGTTTACAAAAATAATGGATGTGGAGGTTCAAGAAAAGCAAGATATGCCCCTAATGGGCGTCATGCGTCCTCTTGAATCTGACGATCGACATATGATTGGCGAAATTTGATTCGCCCGTCAATTTAAACTCTAGCAAGATCAACTAATAAATAATCATTTTTATGATTCCGGTTGATCCTGCCGGAGGTCACCGCTATTGGGATTCGATTAAGCCATGCGAGTCGAGAGGGTTCGGCCCTCGGCAGACTGCTCAGTAACACGTGGATAATCTGCCCTATGGTGGAGGATAACCTCGGGAAACTGAGAATAATACTCCATAGATCCAAGAGGCTGGAATGCGCTTGGATCAAAAGCTCCGGCGCCATAGGATGAGTCTGCGGACTATCAGGTTGTAGTCAGGGTAAAGACCTGACTAGCCTAC